>NZ_JAENSV010000030.1:0-55831 GCF_016613265.1 Pseudomonas sp. MF6751 | reverse complement strand
GGCTGAAGCCTTGAGCTTGACTGAGTTGAATGATGGCGCGCTCTTCGACGCTGAGTTCGGAATAGGACATAGGGGCAGCACCGTACCGGAAAGGTCAGGTGTTGCACTCAGTTTTCGCGGCCGCCCTGAATTTCTTGGCTGACCTGAGGAAGTACCTGAACTCGGTCAGCGTTGTTTTAGCTAAAAAGGAAAGAAAAGGGAAGTCGCGGGTACCCGCTGACAAGGATCTGATTAGTCGTATCGAAAAAGCAGCTGTCGATAAAGTATGGACACATTTCGAAATGCTTGGGTATGCCCTTGCTTCTGTGGAGAAAGACAACAGAGGCTGGGATCTCGAAGCAGTCAAAGGAGATGAAATTTTGCACCTTGAAGTTAAGGGGCATATCGGGAATGTCGTTCAGTTTGAGCTTACGCCTAATGAATATTCGCAAATGAAGTCCAAGATGATGACTTATCGAGTCTGCATGGTAAGAACCTGTCTAGGAAGTCCCGAGTTATCGATACTGGTTCCCAAAGAGCACGAATGCGGTTGGATGCTGGAAAGTCAGGATCATGCAGTGAAAATAGCGCTAACCGAAAAGATAGCGGCGAAGGCTGGAGAGATAAGTGATGCCTCGCCGTCGATTGGGTGATCAGCCTTTGACGTAGGTCGGATAAAGGAGGGGGCGTGGAAAATATCTGTAATGAGTACGGTCAGTTTAAGTGTGTGGAGTGCGCGGATGCAGTCTGGCAAGAGTGTGAGGCTCTAGGGCTTGCGGCTGAATATCTAAAGATTGATACACCTGGAGAGAGAGGTAACGAAAAACCACTTAAGTTAAATTGGGGACTGTATGGGACATTGACTGATGTAACTCTCGCCTCATGGATGAAAACTGATCGTATCGACAGGTCTGTTTCGGAGGCCACGCTACATTATGGTGTGGATGTGAATGGCGTAGTATATGACAATGTCTTTCCCTGCGGTATCGCTAGATCCGCCTGGGAAAACATTTTTTGTAGTTTGCTTGAGCTCAATGTCGGTGTTGTAAAATCCACAGGGCGGTAGGTCGATTGTAAATTTCTGTACAAGTCGGAGACCTTGGGCGCTAGCGCCATACGCGGTTAATTAGTTTATCTATTTAAATAGATTCGCCCAGTGATTTCGGGGCCTGTAGATTAACGAATTACCCGAACGGGACACTAGGCTTGGGAGGATGCCACTTGAGGCAGCGTGAGATACAGAGCAGCGAACGATGAGAAAGAGCTACACGATCAATCAACCAGCCGATGCGGTTCCAGGCTTGTTGATACTGATTCAACTGGCAGCTTCATCCACACCTCGATCTCCTCCACGAATTGCGCGATCCGCTGAGCCAAGCCAGCTGCATAGAATATCAAGCCTTGCCTGTAAGCCACATACAAGTCATTGCTATCGTCCATTCCCCTACTTGGGTCTCCAAAGACATGCTCGGGCTCAAAGCAACCATCCATACCAACAGGCTCTTTGCCAAACAGATCATGGATTAATCGGGCTCTTTCAGCCAATTGCAGCCAGTGAAGGGCATGCTCTGGAGAGAGGTTTGCAGCTAATGGGAGAGCTAAGCGGATGTCATGGATTCGTGAATCAACACACCACAGCATCACCCTTAAGCGAGCAAAATCTTGAGCACTGAATTCTAGCTTTTCACACTTTCTTAGCAGCTCGTCAATTAGCTTTTTGGTGTTCTGGGACTCAAGCAGCGATAAATCATTATGGCTAATCAGATCTTCGTGGCCGAAAGTCCGGATATTTACATACGAGTCCACCACAGATGCCAGAATGTAATTCAAAGTGCGCAGTGAGTTTTTTTCCCGGTGATGCCTCGGAAAAATCTCAATGAAGATGTAGAAGATGTAGGCCGCAGCGATACCGGTCATAAGGTCGCCGACGATGTCCTCGAACGCTTTGGACTGGAGGGCCGAAATCAAGCATGCCCAATCAGGCGATGCCATGAAGGCAGGGACGGGAAACTTAATCTTTACTACCAAGAGCAATGTGACGCTTGCCAGAAACCCATAAAACAGCTTTCTTTCCCAGCGATCTTTCCACCACCACCTGAGCATTCCTTTCTCCAGAACGGGCCCAGTAGGGCTCATTTGCAATGAGACTGACATCGTGATGTCCGCCCTGCCCAGTCGGCCCGCTGGGCTACCCGGCAATTATATGTGCTCCAAGACCTAGCCGAGTAAATTGCTTTGGGTCGACGTCTGTCAGTCAGGGTTGCGAGAGTTTTAGTCATTCCAACGCGAACGAATAATAAATGTACTGCCGTGACATTGCGCTGAACTTCATTCAGGCTTCCACGGTAAAGGCACTGGACGGCGCATATGCCCCAGGCTAGGCGCTTACGATCGATCCAAGGATCAGAGGTAGGTCATCCTCATAGACTCTGCGCGCGCGAGACCAGAGCTGACTATCAGGCAGTGCGGTCATAGGATCCGATGTCGGGGTGTCAATATGAATAAATGGCAACATAGCCCCAAGCGCGCCCCGAACCCAAGGTGCTGCAGGCGTCCGGCAAACTCGTTCCGAAGTCCGACGCCAAGGACGATAATGTTCGCACATTTTTAGCAGTATGCGATCGCCCCGCCCATGAATCTCATACTCGAACGACGCATCTCGGAAACCTGTAAACCAATTTTTTAACGTGTTAATCGCAGGACTTTACAGTTCAAAAATTTGGTTTACAGGCCAGAGTTTTCAAAGTGCGTACAAGGTCAGCGAATGCGTTTCGCTAGAAATATGACGGTGGCGGACGCTGCAGACGCCTGTTGTCCGAGACGGATGGAATTTCAGACGGACTGATCCCAGCAAAAAAGCCCTATTGGTTTGACGTCAAAGCGTAAGCAGCAGCCTGCGGCTGCAAAGGAAAGCGATTTCTCCTTGGCCCCGGCCCATGGCACCTGGTAGAGCGCTCTATCTTTCAACGTTGGAAGGATCAGCCTGATCGGCGTTAGTCTGAGGTGTGACAGGGGAGGGATGTTGTCGAAAAACTTGGATGCCAGAAACGAGGAGGCCCCGCAGAGCGGGGCCATCACATAACCTAGTCTCGTCACCGCTTCGTGTAGCGCGGGAGTGGAGGTTCCTAGGGCTGCATATTCAGTGTAGCGAAACGGTATCGTTTTCGAAACCCCAGATTGGGATTTGAGAGCCAGAATTTTTCGGTGCTTTTCTATGCGGGCGAGCTCAAGCTTCGCGCCTGCGAGGCATGGTGGCGGGAGTGTAGGCGCATAGACAGGTATAGGGAAACGACACTGGCAAGAAACTCAAACGCCAGAAAAGAGGAGGCCCCGAAGAACGGGGCCGTCACATAACCTAGTCTCGTCACCGCTTCATGTAGCGCGGGAGTGGAGGTTCCTAGGGCTGCGGGGTTAGATTACCAGCCCCGGCGAGCACGTCAACCCCCAACATGGGAAATGAAAGCTCAGATCCTGACCTGGGAAACGACAGAACTTGGACGCGCCGGCACCAGGCCAACCTCCACAATTGCCTTTGAAATCGTCTCCGCTGGCCTGCGCGCCCCTGACTGGCTAATGTGTCGGCCACCCATGGCATTTTGCTTTCCGCTCGCGAATCCTGCCTGTACCATCGCACCCGCATGTGACATTTCACGGCGCTAAAGGGAGCTTGCGGGTAGATGGTCTGGCAAACGTTGGAGGCGAAGCTCTCCACTCCAAGAATGAGCCGCTACCTCAAGGGGCATCAGGGTAATCAAGATCACGCGGCTCAGGCCTATGTGCATAACATGAGGATCGCGGAGTCTCTGGTTTCGATCTTTCACGTGCTTGAAGTGGCGCTACGTAACGCAGTTCAGCGCGAAATGGTGCGTGAGTACCAGCGCGAAGACTGGTTTGAAGAATTTGATGGCAGTACAAACGGTGACCTCGCCTCCAGCTATGAGAAGGTGACAGAGGCACGGACATCTCTGAGGAAACGAGGGGTGACCGCCAATGCGGACGATATCACCGCCGAACTGAGCTTCGGCTTTTGGACATCATTGTTCAACCGGAAAGCCTTTCCGGACGTATCGAAACCTCTCATGCGGGTTTTTCACCACGCTCCCAAGAACTCTAAGAAGGCAGATGTCATCCGCAGCCGTCTGAACAATGCTAGAGATTTACGCAATCGATGCTTCCACCATGAGCCACTTTTGTGGCAACCGATCTACGAGCTGCATCGTGACATCACGGAGATTGTGCAGTGGATCGATCCTGGCCTATGCGCCTGGCTTAAAGCCCATGACCGATTGCCGTCAGCAGTAGTCGACTGGAACAATTGGAAGGAAGCCGCTAGGCGCGCGGCTGCCCACCCCGCTCCCGCCAAAGCAGCCGCCGCTACTGAACCTAAGGCTGAAGCTAACTCGGAGGTGGGTACAAAGGGTCAAAACGCTCAGGTCGAAAGTTCAGTAAAAGATGGTGAGAAAGCGCCGGCAGCCAAGCCTCAAAATGAGCCTCGGCACAATAAGCAAGTGGTGAAGATTTCCGTCAGAGTGAAAGCGGACGCTCAACAAAATTCAAGTGCAAACCTGGCGCCGTAGCGCGAGCCTGCCAAAGTTCGACGAGTAGGAATTTCGCCAGTAAATGAAGCTGCCAAAGATCCGCAGCCTCAGCCCACGGGCGAAGCCGGTGCACTGCCAGTTTTGCGGCTTAAACGCAATAAATCGGACGATTGACTGATGAGAGTGTTAATCAACAGGCCTCTGGGACAAGGTTGAGAATCTCCTGAACGCCTAAGATATCCGCAGCCGGGCCTTAAGGCTTGAAGTTATCGTGCTTGAGGGCCGCCCAGGCTGACCTGTGCCACTGACCATGCACACAAACAATACCCCACAGGGAAAATATGAATTTCACACCAACTCAATATGAGATATTGATACAAGAGCTACATCAAAGACTCATAGATGACGAAGGGTTTTCGGGAGTCCAAGTCAAACACAATGTTACGATTAAAGGAAAAAGTGGCGCAAATCATCAGATTGATGTTTGCTGGGAATTAATCATTGCTGGAGCAAAGCAGCTATTCTGCGTCGAATGCAAATATTGGAAAAGCCGTGTCAAAAAAGAGCACATCGCTAGCTTCCAAACAAAGCTGCAAGACCTAGGAGGCGCCAAGGGTATTTTCGTTACAACAGAAGGCTACCAAGAAGGTGCAAAGTTACTCGCCACAGAGTATGGAATAATACTAATAAGTACGAATATCGAAATGGCCACTGCCAATGCCACGCTCGAATTTCTGGCTAGGCAGCAGGAGGATATAATAGTTGATTTCGAAGATTGCGACGAAGAAGCTCACGCTCATATTGAAATCATCCAGCAACAAAGCCCGAATGAAGTTAGAATCTTTGACGAAAACACGGAAGACGCAGGAACATTCTCTGATTTATTAGAATATCTCTCCCGCGATGAAGAGGGCCACTATTCTGAGCGTATCAAAAACTTCTACATTCTTGCTGCAGGGAGACCAGTCAAAATACAAAACATACGATTTTATCAGAAGATCACTAGATTTCCGGGAATGGAACTACATGGAACCCATGAGTTCGCAAAGGTGGTAGCAAAATACATATTAGAGGATCGGGAGATTTCAGCATCACTGTCTTCCCACAGTGGAGCCTCAACTTGAGCAATCTCCTCATCAACAATAAAGACCTCTTGTAACTAATGGTTTTCAGGCGCAGGGCGTGAATGGCAGCACTGCTGCCCTAAGGCCGGGCGAACCAGCCGACACCATTGAGGACGATGAAGAACGCATAAGAGCCAAGAGGCGACTGATGCGTAATCGGCAAGCGGTCAAAGCCCCAGGTTAGCGTTAAGACGTTGGTCGCGGACTGATGCCAGGCCTTGCTCCATAGCAACGCTTCCGGCCCCGAACCTGAGCCACCGCCGACGGAGAGTTCCAAGTCTGCAACAGGCCCACCTGCTTAGGCATACATGCCGTGATCCATTCGCAGCAGCTCGCCATGGACATCCGCGTACCCTGTAGATGTACACAGCATCCTGCAGGGTGCCTGACGGCCTACCCCTACTGCAGATCTTGCAAGCCATCGATGCGCCTTTCTTCGGCTTCCAAACACTCCAAGCGCGATTGAGAAGACATGGTCGTAACGCGCCTGAAAACAGCAATGTCTAGCACTCCAGCAGCCGATTGGGGAGCGAACGCATCGTCCGACAATCCTAAGCTCATTCATGCTTCACCCTTTTGCGATACTGGTCTCGTCGCCTCTTGTACTCTGTGTCGGTAGCATCCCGGCGCCCTGTACAAAGGCTTCAACACATAGCGATGGTGCCGGACAGCCATGGTCTGCACGCATGCGGTCGATAGACACTCACTATCCTGGCTTGGCTGTTGGTTGAAGTCATAGTGGTGCGCATCGTAGCGGCCCTGATCCACGCCTGGGGCTACCAGCGCGCTTTCAAGCCTCGTTCTAGGCACTAAGCCTCCCAACCCACTGACCGTTGGCACGCATGGACAGGGCCACCTCCTAGCTCGGCCCATCAGCTCAGACGCAACGCTTACCATCGAATTGAAGATCTGCTCGCAGCTACCTATCACTCAGCACTGATCGTGCAAAATGGGAAAGATTGGAAGCCCCGTCTCCATTCCTGCGCAATAGGTAACCCTTGATACCGACCTGGCCAGGCCCATCCCGATCACACCTTTCTGAGTCGCCAATCATGACGATCTGTCTCTGACCGCTGAGCTCATTTTCTGGCCGGACATTAAGCAGATCGCAGGTGTGCTGATAGATGCCGGCTTGCGGTTTCATAACACCAATGCGATAGCTGAAAACATAGGCCCCAAGGTGGGGGAAAATCCTTTCCACTACGGGGCCGTAAGCCATTGCCAGGTTTGAACATACGGCCAGTCTCACCCCCGCAGCTTGCAGTAGCCCAACGGCCTCAACCGCGTCTGGATAAGGCTGAATGCTTGCCAGCTCTTCCTCCAAGCATTGATCAAGAAATGCGAGTTGGGAGGGCGAGATCTTGATACCAAAGGCCAGCGCAGCCTCGCTTAGAGAAAGGCAACGGGTCATGATCGTTCGAATGTCATCAGCGCGAGGCAAGCGGCCTTGGCGTCGCCCCTCTCGAAGCAACTGTCGAAACGGATGTGTCGGCTGCTGTATCTCGACCAGCGTTCCGAAGGCGTCAAAGATAACGGCATTGGTCTTCATCTGAGTTTCCTTCGCTGTTCAGCGTCCGCAAGACAGCCAGCCACTCTAACGAGAATCAAGTTCAACAACCAAAAAACCAAGCTACCGAAGAGTAACGCCAAATTTTGAAAATTCATCCACCAGCGTTTTTCGACCCAGCATTTTAGGAAGCTTGAAGACGTTCCTGTACCCATACCACAAAAACATAGGAATAATGACAAGCCCAACTCCAAAGGTCGCCGTTGCAGCAATAATCCCAGCTGGAACCGCTGCTAGCGAAATAACCACACCCTTTACCAAAGTCGACCTTGCAATAATTCGCAGATCATCCAAGTCGCACTCAACTTTCCCACCAGCCTTCTCAAAAGCGACAACAATTATCGATTTCTTTGAGGCATGCTTATAGTACCAAGTTCGCGGAACATCAGTCGCCAAAGCACCATGCTTCGCAAGGTACTTCAGCATCACAACCTCTTTGAAATAGAGCGTAGCGCCGTGCTCATCTTCATATCTAACACGTCGATAGAGAGCGTCTAGATCACCGCTCGCTTGAGCATCATAGTTCTTAACAGTCAATGTCAATTTCTTTAACTCGGACATGCTTCTTCCCTTAAACACACATTAACTATTAATGGATTAGATGACGGTGGGCCTAATGAAGCAGGCTGAGACAGCGGCCTCGACGACGCGGGGGCACTCAAGCGGCGGCACGCAATCGGCTGACCATGACGTAATGATCGTTGCCTGACACTGTCCGCAATAACGCCATGCCTTCAACCTCCGCTATCACCTCACTAGGTGGTGTGACAATTGTCATCCCATCAACCAGTTGCCCTGAAAGATCGCCATACACATACGCAACGAAACGATCGCCAACTTCAGCTGCATCTACCAGGTACGCGTCCACTAGTGCACCCCAATCATGGGCCTGCGCGATCGCCAACTTAGCTGACACCAGACTGGGCAGTCGTATTACGCCCTCAACCATCCAGTCTTGGGAATTCAGACAACTCATGGATTCTCCATCACGTTCGAATTTGAAACCTACTCACTTACTGAAAAAGCTAAACGGCGGCAGCCCAATCAGTCTTCATACACTGACAACTAGGTCTGGCCGAAAGCCAGTTTCTTCGGTGGGATAACCACGAGGATTACTCACAAACCGGACGCCATTAACAACCTCATCCACAGCTTCGTGGGTATGGCCAAAGATCCATAGATCGATCTTGAAATCCATCAGGCCATCCCAATTGTTTCCATAGGCTGCTCGCAAGTGAGGATCGGCTCCTTGGTCACTCACGAACTTCATAAGAGGCGGATGGTGAGTCACAACTACACGCTTACCGTTGAATGGCAGCGACAGCTGAGCCTCTAACCAATCCTTCGTCTCTCGATTTCTCGCGATCAGGTCGTCAGGGCGCAAACGCCGATACTGTTCACCGACACGGATAGCGCGAAAGTCATTCAGTGAGTCACGAGCACACCAAGAAGCAGCTACTGGGTCTCCGGTCGCGGCCAGGCTTGTCCAAGCCGTAGCACAGAGAAACTGCACATCACCGTACTCTAAAACCTGATTTTCCAAGACGTGGACGTGCGCCTCAGCAGCGTCAAGCAGCTTGCTGTGAGTTCGATCTATATTCCCGCTGTAGTGCTCATGATTGCCCATGGCGTAGACGACAGGCGTGCTGAAGGCCAGGCTGGCCCATCTGGCCCCCCTGGACTTCACGTGGATGTCGCCGGCTAATACGACCACGTCACAGTCCACCACAGGGGGGATGAAATCGGCGAACTCACAATGTAAATCAGACAGTATGTGAAGCTTCATCCCTAGCCTGCTGACGTCGACTTTCTAATAAATTGATCACTCCCTGGCCGGTCGCCCGGACGCGGCGAGGCTGTCATCTGTAGGCCCACGATAAACGATGATCGCCATTATTGCCAGCTTTCGATATTTATCGACGAATGGCGCTGTGGCCCTATTCTTCGTTTTGAGCGCTCAGCATGCAGAACGAGATAGCAGCAATAGTCCGAGCTCTGCGCGACCTTCGAGGATCGGCCCAGGAGGAGCTCGCCGAGATCAGTTCCCAAGCCAATCTGTCGCGATTGGAGCAAGGGAAAACGCAGGTCTCTTTGGTCAAGCTGAGCAAGATCGCGCTGACCCTAGATTTCGACCTCGTGGCTCTGGTCGCACTGTGTCAGGCCCTCCAAGATGGGTCATCACCTATCGATGTCATGGCGAAGGCTTCGAAGGATTTGGAGGGCTTCATAGCCGAGGGAGGCTTGCAGGGCCTGAAGAGGCACTGGGACGCTGGTGAAGGGTTGGTGAAGCGCACGCGAGGCAAACCCAGCAGTCCAGACCGAATCCGAGCTGTGCTAGAGCTCAAGGCCAGTGGCATGTCGAAGGCGGAGGTGAGTCGAGCGCTGGGTTTGCCTGAAGCGACTGTCAGGCGTTACTGGCTCAAAGAACTGCCTGGCTAGAAAGGGAGTTGTGGGGTACGAGCAGAGAAGCTCTCCACTTGTCCGATTCGATTTAGCGCGGCGGCAGATCAGTGAAGCGCAGCCTAGGATAGATCCGCCTTTCCTCAGCGCATTTGGAAATCTGGAAGAACGCTGACAGCAGTGCATCTTCCGAAGGGCAGTGGCGGGTCATGACCTCGAACTCGTTGTAATCGAACGCTAGGACGCGGACACCGACCTCATCCATGAACTTCAAAATCATGGTGCTGTATTCATCGTAGTTGTCGATAAAAAACTCTCTGACCACGACAACTCCCACTAGGGGGCGTGCAGCAAGATCAATGTCCAAGGGCGTGCCGTCCACAAGCGCCAAGGCTGGATTGCCTTCTCGCCTGATCGTTGAGATAGCACCGCGTAGTTGCTGAAGGCCGTTCTTCAACTGACCTGTAGCCTTCTTTCGCTTTCTCTCAAGCGTAGTGTTCAACGTCGCTGGGGTATTGGGACTGTCCTTCGCCTGCAGCAGTAAAGTCACTTCATCGCCCATCACCACTACGTCAGCCAGCTCTTCGCCATCGGAGACCTTCAAGGGGCCATGGATGATCCGCTCGGAGGTATATGCCCGCTGGAGCAGATAGATAATATCCAGCTCCTGAAACGTACCCGGCTCAGTGCGCTCCAACTGTGTATTGGAGAAGCCTTTGGAGCCTCGAAAGTCCTGGCGGGTAAGGTCGGTGATCAAATAGTCCGAAGGGAACAGATCCTCCTCTAGGAACACCGTTGTGGCATGAGCGTCGTCCTCATAGGTCGTGAGGCTGAACCATCTGTCCGCCTGCTCATACATCTTGGGCCAGTGATCTGCACCAATGGGGCTGAGTGTACCGAGCTCCTTGCGGAGCTGACCAAGCTTCGCCTGGGCCTTACAACTGAACAGCTCACGGTTGTGCTCGTCGAAAAAGCACACACTGAACTCGTCAGGGAGGCTCCGCAGTGCCTCGGTGAGAGGGTCACCAGGGATGAGTGGGGTTTTGATCAATAGCGGGCTTTGTGGGTCATCAAAGCAGGCTGTGAGAAGCGTAAGCCCCATCGTTTCGCCTGCCTTGTATGGCGCGAGATAAAGCTTCAATTCACGCCTTTGCTGAGCGGCCAGGATCAGCTCTTTCCCTGCCTTGATTACCAGAACGAAGCCTTCAGGGCCATCAACGATCCATAATCCACGGGCTAAAACAGCGATTTGCTGAAGCGCTTGTGGTTTCATGATCGTGAGGTACATGTGAACTCCTTGGCGGTTGCCTGATTGCGTCCTGCACAACCTGAAGCCTAAAGCGATGAGGCTAGGCCTAGACTTGCCATTCAACACCCGCATCCTGGCCAACCAAGAATGGCTAGCCAGGCATCGACTCAGTTAAATCGATACAGGAGCGGGAATATGAGGATGTGGGTCATAGCCTACAATCTCAAAGTCCTCAAAATTATAATCATAGATGCTCGTTGGCTTACGCTTGAACACCAACTTTGGCAGAGGGCGCGGCTCACGGGTCAGTTGCAGTTTTACTTGCTCAATATGATTCAAGTAAATATGCGCATCACCCATGGTAACTACAACTTCGCCAACTCCCAAATCGCACTGCTGTGCGAGCATATGTGTTAGAAAACTAACTCCAGCCAAATTATAGGGATTTCCGAGCAGTAGATCTGACGACCGAATATATAGATGCGCCGACAACTTATTGTTGGCTACATAGAATTGATAGAGCAAATGGCATGGTGGCAATGCCATCTTCCCGTTTCGCGCATTCTCTTGTGGGCTTACCGACTCATCCGGAAGGTACTCAACATTCCACCCGTGGAAAAGAATGCGACGACTGTTTGGGTTCGTTTTGAGCGTGTTGATGACGTAGTCAATCTGATTGATGGTCTTGCCGTCCTGGGTAGGCCAGGCCGTCCACTGCTTGCCGTAGATCGGGCCGAGGTCACCGTCTTCAGTCGCCCACTCATCCCAGATGCTGACACCGTGCTCCTTGAGCCATTTGGTGTTGGTGTCACCATTCAGGAACCAGATCATCTCGTTGATGATGCTCTTGAAATGCAGCTTCTTGGTGGTGAGCAGCGGGAAGCCATCTTCCAGGTTGTGGCGGAATTGGCGACCAAAGACACTCAGCGTGCCTGTGCCGGTGCGATCGCCTTTCTCGACGCCATTCTCTAGCACGTCGGCCAGCAAATCGTGGTACATCTTCATTTCGGTTCCTCAAGGTTCGCGCTGACCAAATCCAGCGCGTCACGCAATTTCAAAATTTCAGTCTCTTGCTCTTTGATCTTCTTACGCAGCTCATCCGCGACCTGGACGAAGTAGTCCCTAGATTCGCGGACAGTGTCCAATCTCTTATCGAGCGTTGCACAAGAGTTCTCAGATTCCTGATACCTATTGAACCAATAAAGCACTTCCACTCGACTCTTTTCAAGGCGTTGCATCAGAATCGTCTTGGGATCCTGCTTTTTCTCAGCCTTGACCCTCTGAGCGAGCACTGCAATGCGGCGGTTGTCCTTGATCGCCTCAAGCCGCTGCGCCGGGAAGTCGCGCTGCCGGATAGTGTTGCGATGAATGCCGGTGATACGGCTAAGCTCCGCCATCGTCGGCTTCAAATTCGGATCAGAGGCGATCTGCATAAGCCCCTGCGCTAGCAGCTCAGTGTTCCGGTCGTAGTCGAGCTTATTCTTGGCATCAAATGCCTGGCCTGTCATACCTCAACCTCCTCGCCCAGATGCTCCAACACCCCCTTGGCCTCCTCCATCGCCGCCCTCAACTCTTCCTCCGCACCTGCAGAGTTCGGAGAGCTCAACGCCAAGCTGTTCTGCACATAGATCTCCCGCCATTTAGGGGCATGAGCCTTGGTGACCACGGCGTTCTTGCACCGATTCGGATTGCAACGAAGTGATCCGATGCAGGGCAGAGACTCGTCAAATACCTCGCGCTGACCGCCATAGCAGAAGCCTTGCCCCACATTGATGATCGCCATGCGCTTCTTGGCCATCTGGGCGATGATTTGCTCTTTGGTGTAGCCAGCCGCCATGTACCCGCTGAACACCTTCTTCATCCGCGCCTTGTGGCTCTCCGCATTGGGGCCGGCGTAGTTCGCGTCAGGATCGCAGTAGCTCAGGATGTACTCCTCCTCTGCCATTTGCGTCGGCGTCTTGCTAGATGATCGCCCACCCTTGGACAAGATCTCAGCGATCGCTCCGTACCCAAGCGTCACGGCACTGAACGCCTTGTTCTGGCCAGCACCACCGATGAGGTCACCAAAGTGCTTCAACTGGTGAGAGATGAACGGAAGACCAAGCTCTGCCCTGGCCATCTGGTAAGCCAGCGTGTGTCGCAACGTGTAAGGCGAGAACTCCAGCGACTCGAATTCCTCATCCGTCAGAATCTCCTCGAAGAAAGCTCTGAACTGGTGAGTGATACCAAGCGAGGACATTGAGTTAGGTTCGGCGTCCTGCGCGACGGTATCCACACTGGAGAACAGGTAAGGATTCTGCTTCACCTTAGCGATGAGGCAAGCAGCACGAATAGCGTCACGCACGATGGGAATCGCGATCCACTTGTCGTCGAACAGCTTTGCTAAGCCTTGGCGATGTTTGATCACGTTGCTGATCAGCAACCAGTAATCGCTCTCCTGCTCCATGCATGACTCGACCAGGATCTCTGAAAGCTCTGAAGGCCGCATGCCTGTGTACTGCGCCACAAGATAGCAGGCACTGTACGAGACGAAATTGATGTACCGACGAAACTCATCGTCCAATTTCGCACTGGTGAGCTTGACCAAGGTTACAGGTGCCTTGAAATCATGCTGACCAATTTCCGACAGGTACTCAGATCGAACCTCATCTAACGCCTCAGCCATCGCGCCGGACTCGTAGCCTTTCCTGCGGAGCCGCAGAGCTACGTAGAGATCGAAGTTGTACCGCGACAGCTCCTGGGCCCTTGCCAACGAGTAACCACTAGCGTTCTGGCGAGTCAGGGCGACTAGGTCATCGACAGGCTCTCTGAGGGTGCTCAGGAAGTCGACAACCGCGAATGACGCCTCGCGAGAAGCTTTCTCGAATACATCGTTCGGCAGAATCCGGTACGTTCGCTCGGAAGCAGGGACATGCTTGAGTACCCTGGCCCAAGCCAGTGACTCCAGTTCGACGTGGGCTAATGGCTTATCGAAAATTTGCTCTTGGAAAAATGGCGACCTGACCAAGGTAAAGAACTTCTTGAGATCAGGGCCAAAGGCGTACGGATGAATGAGCGCTGCCTCCCGGTACATACCCGCGTCGAAGTACGTCAGACCATGGTGTCCAACCTCGAAGAACTCATCCGTCATCAACTGACGCGCCTGCCCTGACATCGTATCCAGGAAGCTCAATCCAGCCTTCATGCACGAAATGGCGGTGTTGGCCTTGATGTTCCTTGGCGAGGCAAACGAGCGCGTTGCCGCCGGCATCTTCAGCCAGCAATACAGGGTCACCTTGACCTCCAAGACCGCAGACTGATTGAGCAATGGATACGATTCAAAATTGAGCCGTAGTTTGGCTCCTTGGACGTTCCTGGCGGCGTTCGGATGATCTTCATTGAAGTCCCAGACGGCGTCGCCCAAGACCGATGTCTTACTGACAGGCAACGCCATCAGCGCTTGGTACCAAGAGAGTGCTTCCAGCGACACAGGAGTCGGATCGGCGATGCTCCTACGCAACTCAAGCAGCAGGGTGTGAGCAGCTGTACGCCACTGTTTGTACGCAGCGAGTTCAGGGATGAGAGCTTGGCTCATAGTGTTACTCCCTCGGTCAAAATACTGACCTGCAGGTTTTCAGAGAGGCGCTCAGCCTTCGTCAGCTCTTCTGCGGAAAAGTCGGATGTCTCAGGATCTAGAAGGTTGTTCAGCACATCAAGGTTGTCCAGGATGACGGTTCCGTAGGGCGTATCGAGCACTCGGTTGACCTCAATCATCCTTTGGTAGTCGCGCCGCATGGCGAAGAGCTCCGGCAGGTGCGATACCGTGATGATGCTGTTGCTGCATGAAAGGCACTTGTTAAACAGCGTGCAGGGCTTGCTGGGGTCGTAGCTTGCCAAGGCTTTAATGAAAGCCGGTGGGTCAAAGACGTTCATGCAGGTCGCCAAGCCAGACCGCAGCGGCATCGCTTCTGGCGCGGACTCGATAGTCCTGGTCGGGATAAGCTTCGGAGCGTCCTCCAACGTATCTTGCTGCATTTCGTGGAGAACCTTATTCAGCATCCGGCGCGCCATGGGGTTGAAGTCCATCTGATCCAGGTAGGCCATGGTGGTGCTGAGACTCTTATGGCCCAGGAGCACCTGAATCTCACGTGGAGAGACGCCGCGCTCGATCAGTTCGCTTACGAAGCTAGGTCGGAAACGTGACGGTGAGAGCTTGAGAGGATTGCCATCTTCGTCAATCAGCCCGTGATCCTGAGAGAGCTTATCCAAGGTCTTATTGAGCTGGTTGCCACCAGAGTTTTCAAAGGAATCTACAACCCCGTACTTCCTGGGAGAGCTTGAGCGGTAGATGAAGAGCTTGTTCTGATCCTCGACAGGCGCATTCAAGCGGATCTCGCGGGTCAGATGCTTCACATCGTCAAAGATTTTCTTGACTACACGGCCTTGAGAGGTGGTCAGCCAAGAGATCTCCGCATGGAAAATATCGAGATGAAGCATCTTCGCGCCTTCAGAACGCTCTTTCCAATACAGCAAGCAAGGACGATCGGTTAAATCGTGGCGCTCAATGAAATCATCCAGCTCCAGTCCCAGCAGCGAGTCAGCGTTCATCCCGGTAACTTGGGCAAGCCGAGCGATGTATGGCGCAATGACTCGACCATCAATCTGATACTGCACGCCCCAGCCTTTATAAACTTCGAAGATCGAAATTGACGAAGCCGAAATAATCGACATAAACGCCCGTTGATAGGGGTCGTTTCTATCTACGGATTCGAAGCTCAGGGGCTTGCAGTCGAGTTTGTTCTCAAAAATCCACCGAGCGTTATCCATGGTTTTGAGACCTCTGCGCATGCTCCCGTCAGGGCTTAGCGGGTCTTCCCCTACGCGACTTAAGACGTAAGGCTGGGCCAAGCGATTGGTTTCCTCAATCTCTTGCTCAATGACTTGCGAAATACGGTTTCGCACAGCCTGTGGGTAAGGCTTGTACTGGTCAGTCTCACGCTCAGTATCAAACCCTGCAGCGCCGACGAAACTGGTCAGCCCTAGGCCCTCAATCTGGACTGCGCGTGCCATCATTTTCCGAGCAGAGCTCATCAGGGTGCTGCTGTGGCTGGTCGACAGTGAACGCTCAAGAATCTTGTCTTGGAGATATCCCCTGAACTTGGGGAGGGAATACGGGGTTACGAGCTCCCGAATGTCCTCTAAGCCTGTGTAGTTGGCATCTATGAGATAGGCTCGGTAGTTTTTGAAAGCCTCGATGAAGTTCGACTGCCCTGACGCACTACTGCTCTTCATTGATGAAGCACTGAAGAGGTGCAGCAGGTGCTGGAAGGGGCGCTCCGGTTCCGGGCCTACGAGGTCTGACAGGCGATGGATGCGGACTGAGCGCAAAGCGCTGAAGGCGTTTCGCACAGATTCAGTGGGCCTGCTCTCTGGTTTAGAGGCAATCCGTTGCTCAACGGTTTGGTAGTCAGGATCGAGTACGCCGAGCTTTCGAAGGTCATCAAGGATCTCCCCAAATGTGATCCTCACGAGCTCATATTTCGTCCTCACCCCACTGAAGCCTGCTAACTCAGGAATCTCGCTAAGGTAGCCCCGATCCTTGATGTTATTACCAAACACCGGAATGGCCAGCTTCTCCTCCATAGACATACCTTCGTACCAGGCAAGGATCCGGCGACGCCATTCACAAGCGCCCGACGGATGACCTGAGATGATGATGCCTTCGGCTCGCATCGCATCGAAGATCGGCTCAAAGTATGAAGTGCGCTTAGAGATCGCCATTGGGCTGAGGTTGGTCTGCTCAATGACGTAGCTAGGGGTGATCGCCAAATCCTCCCCCTTGCTGAGGCAGACCCTGAGCAACGATTCACGATCATCAGTGACACGGGCCACAAACGATTCAATGACAGCATCTACCTGAGCGCTAGTCAGCCGACTCATTTCATATCTCCCGCATCAATTTTCAGGCGCGTCTGTTGGGAAAGCTCAGCCATCTCACCTGCTTTCGTCTTTGTTTCAGTTCCGGGGCGTACGAGCTTCTGATAGAGGTCGTAGGGGATCTGTGTATAGGTTTCCGACGTGCTGAGGCGCGAGTGACCCAGCGTCTTTTGCACGGTCACAAGCCGGTCAAGGTAATCACTACCAATGTCTGGCGTCCTCAACAAGGCATAGGCGTTCCCGTGCCTCAACTTGTGGGGAGAGATCATCCTGTCGATTTTCAGCAGGTTCAGCGCTCGCTCGGATGTGCGCTCCAAGAGCTTGGAGATCGAGCGAGGGGTGTACTCACCCCCCTCCGCATTCAAGAAAGCAGGAGTGTTCTCAGCCCCCTTGAATTGACGCTTAGTCATTTTGTACAGCGGCGAAGCATGGTACTTCTTGATGCGCAGCAGCGTGGCGCGGCTGACCAACGTCTGGCGGGGCTTGAAGGAGTCCGCAGGGCCCTTGCTTCCATCAATGTGCAGCGGGCAGTAGTCCGCGTTCACCGGTTCTGAGACACCAGGCGAGATGAACAACGTGTCCTGGAATCGAAGGGCATCATCGATGGCCTTGAGGGTCACTCGCGGGACTTCAGAGCGGCGCACGCCTGCGTCGTACATGAACTGGAGCAGGCAGCGTTCACGCTCACTCCGCGTAGCCAGGATCAGCTCTCTGAGATCATTCAGGGAACAGGCCACCACCAGGTTCTTGTTAGGACGGGGGGATAGGTACCCGGCAGTGTAGGGGTTAGGCGCGGTACGAGGCGCGGCTGAGTCATCCACTCCCCGGCATAGGGAATCGTTGAAAAACGCCATCAGAGACGAGTCCCGGTTGCGCACCGTCTTCTTGGAAAGACCTTCTACCTCGCGCAGGTGAGCGAAGTACTCCTCGATTACGTGGGTGCGGATTTCCAAGAACGCTGAGTCACGCTCGCAATCACGAAACTCACGGCGGTTCATCAGGTACTCACAGGTGTACCCGAGGTTGCGACCATAGGTGATGGCCGTCTGCTGGGATATATCGGCCTTCTGGAGCGCGTGGGATAGGTAACCCGACATCAAAGGCATGAGGCGCTCATCGTCATCAAAGACGGCTGTCCCTGTGACGTTCACGGCTTCCTGAATTGGGGATTCTTCGGATGGGTCGTCCCGCCTGGTTGGGGACTCTCTGAAATCTAGGGGTTTGCCCTTAATTGCGATGACCTTCACTGCTTCCGTTCTCCTCAGAGCGGCCCGTACTATACACAATGTGCGTTTCGTACCGGGGCACAATAAATGAGCTTGGAAGGTAAAGCCTTACTACGCAGCCATTGCGTACTGTGCTGGTTCTTCGAGGGGGTATAAAAGGAACACGTCGGAGCTGCGGATATACAGCTGCATCGACAGATGGCCGTCATGCACGAACGCCTGGTACAGCAAATGGCACGGCGGCAAGGCTTGCTTGCCATTACGCGCGTTTTCCTGCGGGCTCTGGGTTTCGTCCGGCAGGTATTCAACGTTCCAGCCGTGGAACAGGATGCGACGGCTGTTGGGGTTGGTCTTGAGCGTGTGCACCATGTAGTCGATCTGGTTGATCGTGCCGCCGTCCTTGGTCGGCCAGGCGGTCCACTGCTCGCCGTAGACCGGCCCCAGGTCGCCGTCTTCGGTGGCCCACTCGTCCCAAATCTTCACGCCATTTTCGTTGAGCCACTTGATGTTGGTGTTGCCGCTCAACATCCAGATCAGTTCGTTGGCGATGCTTTTGAAGTGCAGCTTCTTGGTGGTCAGCAGCGGGAAGCCGTCGGCCAGGTTATGCCGATACTGACGCGCAAACACAGCCTTGGTGCCGGTGCCCGTGCGGTCGCCCTTGGTCAGGCCATTGGTCACGACGTCCTGCAGCAGTTCGAGATATTGCTTCATGTTTTTACCCGTATCGTTGAAGCCAAGACCTCCTGGTCTTGGCATTCGAATTTAAAGCGCGGCGTTCTTCAGCGGCTGCGGGCGATTGTACGCCCACCACAGCATGCCCAGGCCCGCCAGGATCATCGGCAGGCTAAGCACCTGACCCATGGTCAGCCAGCCCCACGCCAGGTAGCCCAACTGCGCATCAGGTACCCGTACGAATTCGACGATAAAGCGGAAAATCCCGTAGAACAGCGCGAACATGCCCGACACGGCCATGGTTGGGCGTGGCTTGCGCGAGAAGATATAGAGAATAAGGAACAGCGCCACACCTTCCAGCGCGAACTGGTACAGCTGCGACGGGTGGCGCGGCAGTTGCGCCGGGTCGCTGAACGGCGGGAACACCATCGCCCAGGGTACGTCGGTCGGCTTGCCCCACAGCTCGGCGTTGATAAAGTTACCAATGCGCCCGGCGCCCAGGCCGATCGGCACGAAGGGTGCGACGAAGTCCATCAGCTGGAAGAACGACTTGCCATTGCGCCGGCCAAACCACCAGGCGGCAATCATCACGCCGATAAACCCACCGTGGAACGCCATGCCGCCCTTCCACACTTCAAAGATCAGGGTCGGGTTGGCGAGATACGCAGACAGGTCGTAGAACAGCACATACCCCAGGCGCCCGCCGACGATCACGCCCATCGACATCCAGAACACCATGTCGGAGAGCTTCTCCTTGGTCCAGGTCGGATCGAAACGGTTCAGGCGCCGGGAAGCCAGCAGCCAGGCACCGCCGATGCCGATCAGGTACATCAACCCGTACCAATGGATTTTCAGCGGACCGATGGCCAGGGCCACCGGGTCGATCTGCGGGTAAGGCAGCATTGCGACTCCTCGTTAAAACATTTAGTCATGACGCACCGGACCATGCCGATGTGCGATTAAGCCTGCGTTACAGCTGCGAGATCAAATTAAGAAGTTCACATACACACCAAACAGCCCGGCATGTTAACGGATCAGAGGTGCGCGGCCCAACTTCGAGACGATGGAACACCGGCGCGTCTGTGGGTAGAGTGGCAAAAACACAAAAGGGGTCACCCGATGTGCCTGATTGTTTTCGCCTGGCGACCGGGCCATGCCCAGCCACTGATCGTCGCGGCCAACCGCGATGAGTTCTACGCCCGCCCCAGCCTGCCGCTGACCCAGTGGGCGGATGCGCCCCAGGTCTATGCCGGTCGCGATCAGGAGGCCGGGGGCACCTGGCTGGGGGTGAACGCCGATGGGCGCTTTGCCGCCTTGACCAACATCCGCGACCCGCACCAGCCACCGGCACGCAAGTCTCGCGGCGAACTGGTTGCGCGGTTTCTCAGCGGTTCGCTGCCGATCGACGATTATTTGGCCGATGTAAATGGCCGCTCGATTGAATATGCCGGGTTCAACCTGCTGGTGGGCACGCGGGATGAGCTGTGGCACTACAACGCCAATGATACCGAGCCGACGCGATTGAAGGCTGGGGTGTACGGGTTATCCAATGCCGGGCTGGATACGCCATGGCCGAAGCTGGTGAAGGCCAAAGCAGCGTTCAGCGCCGTGCTGGAAAACCCCGAGCCTGAGGCACTGCTGGGAATTCTCAGCGACCCGCAGACTGCCCCGTTTTCTGAGTTGCCGGACACCGGCGTAGGCCTGGCGACTGAAAGCCTGCTGTCGAGCGTGTTTATCGCCAGCCCCAGTTATGGGACACGGGCAAGCACAGCGCTGATTGTGAATGCCGATGGGACGCGGCGGATGCTGGAGCGCAGCTTTGGCCCGCACGGTGGGCGGCTGGGTGAGGTGGACCTGATGTTTTAGCGCTGCTTGGACCACCGCTATCGCAGGCAAGCCAGCTCCCACTGGGGAATGCATTCCACAGGTGGGAGCCGGCTTGCCTGCGATGAAGGCGCCTCGGTCTAGAGGGTTTTGGCCGAGGCCGGGTTGATCATCCGGGTCAGCCCCAGGTTTTTCAGCGCCAATTGCAGCGAGCTGTGGATAACTTGCGGGTTGTCGATGGTCATCAACTCGGCGAGCAAATCCTTGGCCCTGCTCAATTCCACCTGGCGCAGCATCCACTTCACTTTCGGCAAGTTGGTGGCGTTCATCGACAGGCTGTCAAAGCCCATCGCCATCAACAGCACCGCCGCCGCCGGGTCACCGGCCATTTCGCCGCAGATACTCACCGGCTTGCCTTCGGCATGGGCGTCGCGCACTACGTGTTGCAGCGCTTGCAGCACCGCCGGGTGCAGGTAGTCGTAGAGGTCGGCCACCCGTGGGTTGTTACGGTCCACGGCCAGCAGGTACTGGGTCAGGTCGTTGGAGCCTACCGACAGGAAGTCCACCTGCCGCGCCAGTTCCTTGGCCTGGTACACCGCCGCAGGGATTTCGATCATCACGCCAATCGGCGGCATCGGCACATCGGCGCCTTCGTCGCGCACTTCGCCCCAGGCGCGGTGGATCAGGTGCAGGGCTTCTTCCAGTTCATGGGTGCCGGAGATCATCGGCAGCAGGATACGCAGGTTGTTCAAGCCCTCGCTGGCCTTGAGCATGGCGCGGGTCTGGACGAGGAAGATTTCGGGATGGTCGAGGGTAACGCGAATACCGCGCCAGCCAAGGAAGGGGTTGTCTTCCTTGATCGGGAAATAGGACAGTGACTTGTCGCCGCCAATATCCAGGCTGCGCATCGTCACCGGTAACGGGTGGAAGGCTTGCAGTTGCTCGCGATAAATCGCCAGCTGCTCCTTCTCGCTCGGGAAACGCTGGTTGATCATGAACGGCACTTCGGTGCGGTACAGACCCACCCCTTCGGCGCCGCGTTGTTGCGCACGGGCTACATCCGCCAGCAGGCCGGTGTTGACCAGCAGCGGTACGCGGTGGCCGTCGGGGGTGACACACGGCAGCTCGCGCAGCGAATCCAGGCCCTGGGCCAGTTGCTTCTCTTCTTCCACCACCTCGGCGTATTGCTTGCGCAGCACGTCGCTGGGGTTGGTGAATACCTCGCCGCGATGCCCGTCGACGATCATGTCGATGCCATCGACCTTGGAGTACGGCAGGTCCACCAGGCCCATCACCGTCGGGATACCCATGGCCCGGGCCAGGATCGCCACGTGGGAGTTACCCGAACCCAATACCGAGACCAGGCCTACCAGCTTGCCTTCAGGCACTTCGCCAAGCTGGGTGGCGGTCAATTCTTCACTGACCAGGATGGTGTTATCGGGGAAGACCATGTTGGTGCTGCGGTCTTCCTGCAGGTACGCCAACAGACGGCGACCCAGGTCGCGCACATCCGATGCCCGCTCGCGCAGGTAGGCGTCGTCCATCATTTCAAAGCGGTTAACGTGATCGGTGACCACCTGGCGCAACGCGCCCTGGGCCCACTGGCCGGTCTTGATCACGGTCTTGACTTCGTTACCCAGGGACGCGTCGTCGAGCATCATCTGGTACACGTCGAACAGCGCACGCTCTTCGGGGCGCAACTGGGTGGCCAGCTTGGTCGACAGGTTGCGCATGTCGGCGCGCACGCCTTCGAGGGCGGTCTTGAACAGTTTGATCTCGGCGTCGATATCACTGACGCTCTTGTCCGGCACCACATCGAGGTCGGCTGGCGGCAGCATGACCACCGCGGTACCCACCGCGGCGCCTGGCGAACCCGGTACGCCGACGAACTTGGCTTCCTGGATGCCCTTGCCCTGGCGCCCCAGGCCGCGAATCGAGCCGGTCGCTTCGGCGTGGGCGATAACCCCGGCCAGTTGCGCGCTCATGGTCACCAGGAAGGCTTCTTCGCCTTCGTCGAACTGGCGACGCTCTTTTTGCTGGATGACCAACACGCCGACAACACGGCGGTGGTGAATGATCGGTGCGCCAAGGAACGAGGCGTAGCGCTCTTCACCGGTTTCGGCAAAGTAGCGATAACGCGGGTGATCGGCCGCGTTCTCGAGGTTCAGGGGTTCTTCACGCGTCCCCACCAGGCCCACCAGACCTTCATTGGGCGCCATGCTGACCTTGCCGATGGAGCGCTTGTTCAAGCCCTCCGTGGCCATCAGCACAAAACGGTTGGTCTCGGGGTCCAGCAGGTAAACCGAGCAGACCTGGCTGCCCATGGCTTCCTTGACGCGCAACACAATAATCCCCAACGCCGCCTTGAGATCCTTGGCGGAGTTAACTTCCTGGACGATCTTGCGCAGCGTATTGAGCATGGCTCGGGGTCGAACTCCGTCGTCAGTCGCGCGCTAAAAGGCGCGGGGCAAGCTCTTTGAGAGCGCGACGATAAACCTCGCGCTTGAATGTCACCACCTGGCCCAACGGATACCAATAGCTGACCCAGCGCCAGCCATCGAACTCCGGTTTACCGGTCAAATCCATCCGCACCCGCTGCTCGTTGGAGATCAGGCGCAAAAGAAACCATTTCTGCTTCTGGCCGATGCACAGCGGTTGGCTGTGGGTACGCACCAGGCGTTGCGGCAAACGATAGCGCAACCAGCCACGGGTACAGGCCAGAATTTGCACATCTTCGCGCTCAAGGCCGACTTCTTCGTTCAACTCACGGTACAAGGCGTCTTCAGGGGTTTCGTCGGGGTTGATTCCACCTTGAGGAAACTGCCAGGCATCTTGGTTGATTCGGCGAGCCCATAGCACCTGTCCGGCATCATTCGTCAGAATAATGCCGACATTAGGACGGAAACCATCGGGGTCGATCACGGCAACAACCTCGCAAACGCATGTCGCCGCATTGTTCCACAAAGGTTGTTCCAGCGGCAACGAGGCTTCTTACCTTATGTGCACTCTTGTGAAAAGACCGTATTCTGGACGCCTTTTTACAGACTTTTCAGCGAGTAACTGCAATGCGCCTGGCTTTATTCGACTTGGACAATACCCTTCTGGGCGGTGACAGCGATCACGCCTGGGGCGATTACCTGTGTGAACGCGGGATTCTCGACGCGGTAGCCTACAAGGCCCGCAACGACGAGTTCTACCAGGACTACCTGGCCGGCCGGCTGGATAACGCCGCCTACTTGAACTTCTGCCTGGAAATCCTCGGCCGCACCGAGATGGCCCAGCTGGACGAGTGGCACAACGACTACATGCGCGACTGCATCGAGCCCATCATGCTTCCCAAGGCCGTTGAACTGCTGGCCAAGCACCGCGCCGCCGGTGACAAGCTGGTGATCATCACCGCCACCAACCGCTTCGTCACCGCGCCAATTGCCGCCCGCCTGGGCGTCGAGACTCTGATCGCCACCGAGTGCGAAATGGTGGATGGCCGTTATACCGGGCGCAGCACCGATGTGCCGTGCTTTCGCGAGGGCAAGGTGACACGCTTGAACCGCTGGTTGGAAGAAACCGGGCATAGCCTGGAAGACAGCTACTTCTACAGCGATTCGATGAATGATTTGCCGTTGCTGGAGCAGGTGACGCACCCGGTGGCAGTGGATCCGGATCCGAATCTTCGTGCTGAGGCCCAGAAACGGGGTTGGCCGGTGATTACGCTGCGCAGCTGACAACGCTATCGCAGGCAAGCCAGCTCCCACATTTTGACCCTGTTCTCATGTTGGAATCCGGTCAGTGTGGGAGCTGGCTTGCCTGCGATGAAGGCGACGCGGTTTCAAACAGGCTTGGTGCCCATGAGCCCTGCAATCGCCACAAACCCCACCAGGCTGACCACCGCCAGCACCAGGGTGAAATTCAGGCTCCCGCCCTCGCCCTTGCGCAGCCGATTGAGCCGCGCCACCAGCCAGAACCAGGCCAGCGCCGCCACGGTGTAGAGGATGCTGGAGCCCAAGATCCAGGTTTGCCCCAGTGGCCAGCCGAGCAGGTGCACCAGCCACCACCCGGTAAATGGCATGCTCACCAGGCAAATCCCCATCAGCAGCCATACAAATGCCCAGGGGCGCTGCACGGTCGCGGCCGGGCCGACGCTGCGTTTACGCCACGCCAATACGGCCAGGCCGAGGCCGCTGAGCAGCAGCAATACGGTGGCGGTGATGTGGATCACCTTGAGGGTGGTCAGCGTTTCCATGGTCTCTATTCCTTATAGGCCGCTCAGTCAGCGTAGTCGCTCAACCGAGGAACAGCTGGTAAGCCGGGTTTTCGCTTTCATCCCAGTACGGGTAACCGATTTGCGCCAACGCGGCAGGCACCAGGTGGCGCTCGTCCGCCGGTACTTGCAAGCCCGCCACCACTCGGCCGTCAGCCGCGCCGTGGTTGCGGTAGTGAAACATCGAGATGTTCCAGCGCCCGCCGAGCTTGTGGAGAAAGTTGAACAACGCCCCCGGCCGCTCCGGAAACTCGAAACGAAACACTAACTCGTCGCTGACTTTGGCCGCATGCCCGCCGACCATATGGCGAATGTGCAACTTGGCCAGTTCGTTCTCGGTAAGGTCCAGCACCGGGAAACCCTGGCTGGTCAAACTGGCTACCAACGCGCTGCGCGGGTCGTTCTCCGGGTGGGTCTGCACGCCGACGAAAATGTGCGCTTCGCTGCCGGAGTGGTAGCGGTAATTGAATTCGGTGATCTGGCGCTTGCCCACCGCTTCGCAGAAGGCCTTGAAGCTGCCCGGCCGCTCGGGGATGGTCACCGCGATGATGGCCTCACGGCCTTCACCGAGTTCGGCGCGCTCGGCCACATGGCGCAAACGGTCGAAGTTGACGTTGGCGCCCGAGTCGATGGCGACAAAGGTCTGGCCGCTGACACCGCGGGTCTCGACGTACTTTTTGATCCCGGCCACGCCCAGCGCACCCGCCGGCTCGGTGATGGAGCGGGTATCGTCGTAGATGTCCTTGATCGCCGCACAGATTTCATCGGTACTGACGGTGATCACTTCATCCACATAGTGCTTGCAGATATCGAAGGTGTGCTGGCCGATCTGCGCCACTGCCACGCCGTCGGCAAAGAGGCCGACGGTCGGCAATACCACGCGCTCGCCCGCCGCCATGGCGGCTTGCAGGCAGTTGGAATCGTCCGGCTCCACGCCGATGATCTTGATCTCCGGGCGCAGGTATTTCACGTACGCCGCAATCCCGGCGATCAGGCCGCCGCCGCCCACCGGTACGAAAATCGCGTCCAAAGGCCCTGGGTGCTGGCGCAGGATTTCCATCGCCACGGTGCCCTGCCCGGCAATGGTGTGCGGATCATCGTAGGGGTGGATGTAGACGTAGCCTTTTTCGTCGACCAACTTGAGCGAGTAGGCCAGGGCTTCCGGGAAGGAATCACCGTGCAACACCACTTTGCCGCCACGGGAGCGCACGCCTTCGACCTTGATCTCCGGGGTGGTCTTGGGCATCACGATGGTGGCTTTCACCCCCAGCACCTTGGCCGCCAGGGCCAGGCCCTGGGCATGGTTGCCGGCCGACGCGGTGACGACGCCGCGCGCACGTTCTTCGGCACTGAGCTGGGTCAGCTTGTTGTAGGCGCCGCGAATCTTGAACGAGAACACCGGCTGCAAGTCTTCGCGCTTGAGCCAAATCTTGTTACCCAGCCGCTCGGAGAGCTGGCGGGCAGTCTGCAAGGGGGTTTCGACAGCGATGTCGTAAACGCGCGAGGTGAGGATTTTTTTGACGTAGTGTTCAAGCATCGGCAGGCATCTACTTCACGGGTTGGGCAGGGCCAAGGAGTCTAACCCAGCGTTTGGCCGGGCGACCACACGAATCCCGAGGTTTTGTTGGGTTATACTCGCCGCCCTCGTTAATTCCCCGCCCGTTCCGGAGCCCGCATGACCCAGGATCAACTCAAACAGGCAGTGGCCCAGGCCGCTGTCGATTTAATCCTTCCTAAACTCGACGACAAGAGCATCGTCGGTGTCGGCACCGGCTCCACCGCCAACTGCTTTATCGACGCACTGGCCCAGCACAAGGGCGCGTTCGACGGCGCCGTGGCCAGTTCCGAAGCCACCGCTGCCCGCCTCAAGGGCCATGGCATTCCGGTGTACGAGCTCAACACCGTGAGCGACCTGGAGTTCTACGTCGACGGCGCGGATGAAAGCGACGAGCACCTGAACCTGATCAAAGGCGGCGGCGCGGCCCTGACCCGCGAGAAGATTGTCGCGGCCGTGGCCAAGACCTTCATTTGCATCGCCGACGCGAGCAAGCTGGTCCCCGTGCTGGGCACGTTCCCACTGCCGGTGGAAGTCATCCCCATGGCCCGCAGCCACGTGGCCCGCGAGCTGGTAAAACTGGGCGGCGACCCGGTGTACCGCGAAGGTGTGTTGACCGACAACGGCAACATCATCCTCGACGTGTTCAATATGCAGATCACCAACCCGGTGGAGCTGGAGACGCAGATCAACGCCATTGTGGGCGTGGTCACCAACGGCCTGTTCGCGGCGCGCCCGGCGGATGTATTGCTGCTGGGAACCCCGGAAGGCGTGAAAACCCTCAAGGCCTGACCTTGTGGGAGCCGGGTTTGCCCGCGATGCAGACGACTCGGTGTATCAATGGATACCGAGGCGATGCCATCGCAGGCAAGCCAGCTCCCACATGTGTTAGCGCTCGACTCTAGAGCGATGTAACAAAAACGCTACTTTTCGCAGCACTCCTCGCCAAAACCGTGCGCTCTGTCACGGCATCCCCTGCCCCGCCTGGTATCCAATCCGTTACAAATTACAGCCACGCGACCCACGCGTTTAACAATGCGCCAATTCGCAGCCGCCCATGGAATGAGGCGCGCATTGTGCAAAGGGTCTGGGCTTGAACGTCCCCCTCACCTCAAGGAAGACCTTGTGATAAAGCCTCTAGCCTTCGCCATCAGCGTTGCCGGTGCCCTGCTGTCCACGCATACCCAGGCCTACGATTACGGCCAGCACGCCAACACCACCCTGGAAAAACTGATCAACGACTACCCTGGCCGATATCGCGGCACGGCAAATTTTGCCGGAGCAGCCGACTGGATGCAGAGCCAGATGGGCACGGCCTATAGCTTCAGCCGCCAGGACTTCACCTGGAACAACGGCAGCCGGGCTTCGCAAAACGTGGTGGCCTCTGCCGCTGGTACCAAGGCCCAATACGTGGTGATTGGCGCGCACTTCGACACTTACTTCGGCCGCCCGACCCTGCAAGGCCTGGATGACAACGGTTCCGGCGCCAGCGTGTTGACCGAGGTGGCGAAGAACCTCGGCGGCCTGTCACTGGAAAATGGCCTGCAAATCGTTGGCTTCGGCGCCGAAGAAGAAGGCCTGCGCGGCTCCCGTGCCTTTGTCGACTCACTCAGCGCCAGCCAGCGCGCCAACATGCTCGCGATGATCAACCTCGACAGCCTGATCACCGGCGACATGATGTACGCCCACGCCGGCCAGAACAGCACCGCCAACCCGGCCTTGGCCTCCTTGCGCGAGCATACCTTCCAGATCGCCAGGGAATTGAACATCCCCTTGTTCAGCAACCCCGGCCTGGACCCGCAGTACCCAAAGGGCACCGGCTGCTGCAGCGATGGTGAGGCGTTCGAACCGCTGAATATCCCGATCCTTTATATAGAGGCCACCAACTGGGAACTGGGCGACCTGGACGGCTACACCCAGACCGACAACCCGAAAATCCCCGGCGGCTCGACCTGGCACGACCCGAACGAAGACAACAAAGCCGTGCTGACCGATGCATTCGGCCAGGCGCGCATCGACCAGCGCCTGCGTGACTATTCACGCCTGCTCAGCCGCCTGGTGTTGGAACTGACCAACGCCGACCTGATGGCCTCGACCGCTTCTGGCGGTGCCGTTGCGCGCAATATGCAAGACAACCTGCAGCGCCAGCATCAGGCCCTGGTGCGCCTGCATGATCGCCGCTGGCTGACCCTGCAAGCGGCCAGCCGCGAGGTCGCAAGCTTTGATGGCGAGATCGGTGTGGATGGCGAATACAACCCGGACAGCGGCTTCGACACGGCCCCCAACCCCGAAGCCCGGCGCGTGGGTCTGCATGCCCTCGGTGACTACCAACTGACTTCAAGCCTGAATATCGGCGCCAGCCTCAGCTACCTCAATGGGCGCGACAAATTGGAACATCGCGGCAAGCTCGACAGCGACACCTGGCAGGCAGCCGTCTATGCGCTGCTCAACGATGGCGGGCCAAGCTGGCTGGCCGGTGACCTGAGCCTGGGCCACACCCGCTTCGACTCCAAGCGCAACCTGGTCATCCAGGCCAATGGCGGGCCGATCCTGCTCAATCAGCAACTGACGGGCGACACCGATGCCCTGGCGTTGGGCGCACGGGTGCTGGGTGGCTATGACTTTGACTTTGGCGCGATCAAGAGCGGGCCGTTCGCCGGCCTGGACTACAGCCATTACCGCATCGACAAGTTCCACGAAAAGCAGAACCTGCGCACGGCCCTGGAGTACGAAGAGCAGTCTTTCGACTCGCTGGAAGCCAGCCTCGGCTGGCGCGTGCGCGGCGCTGTTGCCCTGCCCTTTGGCCTGAACCTGATGCCCTACGGCGACATCGCCTGGGTCAAGGAATTGGCCGACGGCCGCCTGGACGACCTGCAACTCACCGCACGCGCCGATGGCCAGGCCCGCACCGCCAGGCTGGGCTCAGTGGATAAGAGCTTCGCTCGCGCACAACTGGGCAGCCAACTGGCGATCACCCCACAGTTGGGCGTGTTTGCCGAGGTCAATGGCCGCCTCGGGCATGCTGAAGGCAGCCAGACCGGTTATTCGCTGGGTGTGCAATGGATGTTCTGATCAGGGTTTCTTGAACACGTAAAACAGGTTGGGCTCGCTGACCATGTACAGCGTGCCGTCGTCATCCATGGCGATCCCTTCGGCCTGGGGCACGCGCTTGCTCAGGCCATGGCGCCCTTTAAGCAACGACAGACTGCTTAGAGGGCGACCATCAATATCCAGCTCCAAGACCAGGAACGACTCATCCGACAGCGCCAACAGATGGCCACTGCGTTCGTCGTATTGCAGGCTCGACAGGTCGCGCACAAACAGCCCGGCATCGCGCTTGGGGTTGTTGATCACATGTACCGAATAGGTTTTTTCCGGCTTGAAATGGGGAAACCCGTGCACCTCGTAGATCAGCATGGGGTCGCGTTCCTTGGCCACGAACAAGCGCTTGCCCACCGAGTCGTAGGCCAACCCTTCAAAGCCCTTGTTGCCGCCAACGTGCACGCCCAGGGTCATTTGCTCCGCATCGGCAGCGTCGAGGAACGTGGTGTCATCGTCCACATGCACTTTGATCAAGCGCTGCTGGCGCTCATCGCTGATGACGTAGATGTTGTCGCTGATAAATTCCACCGCTTCGGCATCGCCAAAGCCCACCAGCGGAATGCGCCGCAGGATCTTGCCCTCCAGCGACAACTCGACCAGTTCGGCGTTTTTATTGGTGACGGTAAACAGGCTTTTGCGCACGGGGTCGTAGGTCAGGGCCGAGACATCGTCGTCGAGCCCTTCTATCACCTGGCCTTCGAGGGTGACACGGTAGTCCGCCAGGCCAATGGCGCGCTCATCCGCAGGCTGGTACCACACCTGCCAGTTGAACCAGGCGCGTTCGAACAGACGGAACTGCTGTGCCACCAGCCCGGCAGCGACCAAGGCGAGCAACAGCAGGATAAAAACAGCAGGTTTGGGGCGGGCAAGTCGACGCATCGGGGCGGGCTCAGAGAAAAAACTGGCGAATAGATATCAAGGTCACCTGAATTTAAACTTAAACGCACCGGACTGCCTGGCGAATGCCGTTTATAAAGAAAACTCTGACGTAATTCGTCAGTTATTTCTGCTTTTCAAAGCGATAGAACAGGTTTGGCTCACTGACCATGTACAGATTGCCGCTCTCGTCCATGGTCACGCCTTCGGCACGTGGGATCGTGTCTTTCAGGCCATTGAAGCCGCCAAGCAAGGTCATGAAGCTGACTTGCTCGCCCGTTTCATCCAGTTCCAGCAGCAGGTGGGAATCGGCCGACAACACCAGCAAATGCCCGGTACGGGGGTCGATGGACAGGGCCGACAGGTTGCGCACATCCAGTTCGGTGCTGGCCAGTTTTTGCTTGTCGCCGGTCAGCGTATTGCCATCGCTTTTCCAGGTGAACAAGGCCGGCGGACGCTCTTCGCCCAGCACCAACTGCTGGTTGCGCTTGTCCCAGGTGACGGCTTCAAAGGCTTTGTTCTGATCTTTGGACGGGCCCAGGTCATAACTGGGGAAATCGGCCTTGTTCAGCGCCGTAGTGCCGGCGTCGACCTTGACCACGGTCAGGCTGTGATCGCGTTCATCGACCACCGCCATCAAGCCGTTTTCCATCACCGCCACGCCTTCCGGGTTGTTCCAACCGTTGAGCGGCATTTTGCGCAACACATCGCCTTGCAGGCTCAGTTCGACCAGGAAGGGGTTCTTGCCCATCACCGAAAACAGGGTTTTGGTCTGAGGGTTGTAGGACAGGTCCGAAGCCTCATCCTTCTCCATACCGGGCAGCAACTTGGCGTCGATCACCGCGTGATAGTCGGGCAGCCACACACTCTCCCGGCGCTCAGCCGAACTTTCGAAACGCTCCAGCACCCACAGCAGACCGCGATCGTCCCAGTGCATGGCCCAGGCCACGCCATACAAAATGGCACCGGCCAAGAATACCCAGGAATACCAGCGCATGGACAAGCGAGAGCGGAGCGAGGTTTTCGAAGTAGGCAGAGGCACGACCATTGAGCGCTTTTCCGGAAAGTCAGCTGTAGGGGATAGCACAGGATTCAAGGCCCCGCGCGCAAGAGCAGGGAATTATCCGGATGGCGTGTGAAAAAAATGCAAAACGCCGGATCCTGCAGATGTACGCAAACAACTGTGGGAGCGGGCTTGCCCGCGATTGAGGGCGTTCAGTCAACTATTCATTGACTGTCACACCGCCATCGCGGGCAAGCCCGCTCCCACAGTTTGATCGCAGTTTGGCAGTGATTTAGCGCACAACGCTTTCGAAGCGATTGACACCCGCCAGCTCCAACACCACTTCATCCCCCACATTCAACGGGCCAACGCCCGCCGGGGTGCCGGTCAGGATCACGTCGCCCGCTTGCAGGGAGAAGCAACCTGCCATGTACTGAATCATCGGCACAATCGGGTTAAGCATCTGCGCGCTGTTGCCGTCCTGGCGCACTTCGCCGTTGATGCTCAGGCGAATGCCGATATCGGTCACGTCTGCAAAGGTACTGCTGACCACGAAGGGGGCAATCACCGCCGCGCCATCGAAAGACTTGGCGATTTCCCACGGCAGGCCCTTGGCTTTGAGCTCGGCCTGTTTGTCGCGCAGGGTCAGGTCCAGGGCCGGGGCGAAGCCCGAGATGGCGTCCAGCACTTCTTCCCGGCTCGGCTTGGCGGACAAAGGCTTACCGATCAACACGGCGATTTCCGCCTCGTAGTGCACCGAACCGCGTTCGGTCGGAATGGCAAAGCCGCCTTCCAACGGCACCACGCAACTGCCCGGCTTGATGAACAGCAGCGGCTCGGTGGGCACCGGGTTGTCCAGTTCCTTGGCGTGTTCGGCGTAGTTACGCCCGATGCACACCACTTTACCCACCGGGAAGTGGATGTTGGTGCCGTCGACATACTTGTGCTGGTAGCTCATGGAACGACTCCTTCAGGTGCGGTTAAACAGCGAAGATCTTGCCGGGGTTCATGATCCCGTTAGGGTCGAACACGGCTTTGACGGCCTTCATGTATTCGATTTCAACCGGTGAACGGCTGTAGGTCAGGTAATCGCGCTTGGTCATGCCCACCCCGTGCTCGGCGGAAATCGAGCCGTTGTACTTGGCGACGGTCTCGAATACCCATTTGTTCACGGTGGCGCACTTGGCGAAAAACTCATCCTTGCTCAGGTTTTCCGGCTTGAGGATGTTCAGGTGCAGGTTGCCGTCACCGATATGACCGAACCAGACAATTTCGAAGTCCGGGTAGTGTTCGCCGACGATCGCGTCAATTTCGCTCAGGAAGGCCGGCACTTTCGAAACGGTCACCGAGATGTCGTTCTTGTACGGCGTCCAGTGGGAAATGGTTTCGGAGATGTACTCGCGCAGCTTCCACAGGTTGTGCAGCTGGGTTTCGCTCTGGCTCATCACGCCATCCAGCACCCAGCCCTGCTCCACGCAATGTTCGAAAGTTTCCAGAGCGTGGTTGGCGACTTCTTCGGTGGTGGCTTCAAATTCCAGCAACGCGTAGAACGGGCACTCGGTTTCGAACGGCGCCGGCACGTCGCCACGGCCAAGGACTTTGGCCAGGGCTTTGTCGGAGAAGAATTCGAAGGCGGTCAGGTCCAGCTTGCTCTGGAAGGCGTGCAGCACCGGCATGATCGAGTCGAAATCAGTCGTGCCGAGCACCATCGCCGTGAGGTTCTTTGGCGCACGGTCCAGGCGCATGGTGGCTTCGACCACAAAGCCCAGGGTGCCCTCGGCGCCGATAAACAGCTGGCGCATGTCGTAGCCGGTGGCGTTCTTGATCAAGTCGCGGTTCAGCTCCAGCACATCGCCTTTGCCGGTGACGACCTTCATGCCGGCCACCCAGTTGCGGGTCATACCGTAACGAATCACCTTGATCCCGCCGGCATTGGTGCCGATATTGCCGCCAATCTGGCTGGAACCGGATGAGGCAAAATCCACCGGGTAGTACAGGCCGTTTTCTTCGGCGACGTTCTGCAATTGCTTGGTGACCACACCCGGCTGGCACACGGCGGTGCGGTCGGTGAGGTTCACGTCGAGGATCTGGTTCATATAGTCGAACGACACCACCACTTCGCCGTTGGCGGCAACGGCAGCAGCCGACAAGCCCGTGCGCCCGCCCGATGGCACCAGCGCCACCTTGTGCTCATTGGCCCAACGCACGATGGCCTGCACCTGCTCGGTGGTCTTCGGGAATACGATAGCGGTGGGTGCGGGGGCGAAGTGCTTGGTCCAATCCTTGCCGTAAGCCTCCAGGGAGTCGGCATCGGTCAGCACTTTGCCGGGCTCAACCAGGGTCTTTAGCTCATCAATCAGGGCAGGATGGGTCATCGACAGAACTCTCGAACAATTCATGGTCATCCTGAGAACGCTTCACGTCGCAGGAATAGGTGTTTAGCGGGGTGCGTATGCTAGCATACCGCCCCCGCAGGACAGACCCAAAGGGCGTTTCTGCGGTGACGGCTTTCCTGCCGTCCGGGTCAGCTTGCGCTGCTCGACTCCCTGCCAATTTTCTCCGGGATACAGGTTTACGCAGATGAGCAAGACTTCTCTCGATAAGAGCAAGATCAAGTTCCTTCTTCTGGAAGGCGTCCACCCATCGGCTGTCGACGTTCTGAAAGCCGCCGGGTACACCAGCATTGAGTACATCACCAGTTCTCTGCCGGAAGCCCAGCTCAAGGAAAAGATCGCCGACGCGCACTTTATCGGCATTCGCTCCCGCACTCAGCTGACCGAAGAGATCTTCGACCACGCCAAGAAACTCGTGGCTGTCGGCTGTTTCTGCATCGGCACCAACCAGGTCGACCTCAATGCAGCGCGCGAGCGCGGCATCGCGGTGTTCAATGCACCGTACTCCAACACCCGTTCCGTAGCGGAGCTGGTGCTGGCCGAGGCCATCCTGCTGCTGCGCGGTATCCCTGAGAAGAACGCTTCCTGCCACCGTGGCGGCTGGATCAAGAGCGCGGCCAACTCCTTCGAAATCCGCGGCAAGAAGCTGGGCATCGTCGGCTACGGCTCAATCGGCACGCAACTGTCGGTGTTGGCTGAAGGCCTGGGTATGCAGGTGTTCTTCTACGACACCCTGACCAAGCTGCCATTGGGCAACGCCACCCAAGTGGCCAGCCTGACCGAGCTGCTGGGCATGTCCGACATCGTCACCCTGCACGTTCCGGAAACGGCCGAGACCCAGTGGATGATCGGTGAGAAGGAAATCCGCGCGATCAAGAAAGGCGGGATCCTGATCAACGCCGCTCGCGGCACCGTGGTCGAGCTGGACGCCCTGGCCGACGCGATCAAGGACAAGCACCTGATCGGCGCTGCCATCGACGTGTTCCCGGTGGAGCCGCGCTCCAACGATGACATCTTCGAAAGCCCGCTGCGTGGCCTGGACAACGTGATCCTGACCCCGCACATCGGCGGCTCCACCGCTGAAGCCCAAGCCAACATCGGCCTGGAAGTCTCGGAAAAACTGGTCAAGTACAGCGACAACGGTACCTCGGTATCGTCGGTCAACTTCCCGGAAGTGGCCCTGCCGGCTCACCCGGGCAAGCACCGCCTGCTGCACATCCACCAGAACATCCCTGGCGTGATGATGGAGATCAACAAGGTCTTCGCGGAAAACGGCATCAACATCTCCGGTCAGTTCCTGCAGACCAACGAGAAGGTCGGCTACGTGGTGATCGACGTCGACGCCGAGTACTCGGACCTGGCGCAAGAGAAGCTGCAGCACATCAACGGCACTATTCGTAGCCGCGTGTTGTTCTAAGGCTTCAAGCGCTGGATAAAAAATGGGAGACCCGCAGGGGTCTCCCATTTTTTTGCCCGAATAACGCTTATTTGACGTTAACGGTGATCACTTTCGAAGCGACTGTGGGTTCGAACTGGCGATGCACGTTGTCGCCGGCCACCAGTTGCAGGGTGTGCTTGCCTGGCGTCAGGGTCAGCTCGGTTTCGGTCTGCGCCTTGCCGAAGTGAATCGAGGTAGGCGTGGCCGGGATCGCCTCATTGGCGTTGAGCGACTCCACCTTCTGGTCTACCAACAGGTGGTGGTGCCCGGCGTTAGGCACTTGCTTATCGATCGGTTCCAGGTCCAGCTTCTTGACGCCGAATTTGACGGTGAAGGTTTTATCAACGGTGGCGCCATCTTTCGGCGAGACGATGAACACTTCGGCACCTTCAGGCGCAGGCGTACGAGGAAGGTCTGCGGCACTGGCCAACATCGAGGTACCCAGCAAAAGGCTGGCAATCGTTGCACGGGACAAAAGGGCTTTCATTCGCTTCTCCAGTTTTTCTGTGAAATCTGTAGGGTTATGACAACTTCGCGATAAATTGCGGTCCAAGGCACCCGACACCATAACAAAACGTTGCTGAAAGGCGCCTCGCCTGTACGAATTCTTTAGGAGTGACCATGCGCTTTTCGCCTGGCCTGTTGCTGTTGCTTCCTCTTCTGAGCCCCTTGGCTCATGCCGAACTGATTGACGACGTCAACGATCGCGGTGAACTGCGCATCGCCCTGGAAGCCAATACCCCGCCGTACAATTTCAAAGAGGGCGACAAACTCGCCGGCTTTGAAGTGGAGCTGGGTGAACTGCTGGCCAAGGAAATGGAGGTGCGCTCCTCGTTTATCACCACCGATAACGCGGACCTGCTTTCCGGCGTGGAAACCGGCAAGTACGACGTGGCCATTAACCATATGGCTATGACTGCCGAGCTTGAGGATCGTTTCGATTTCAGTGAGCCTTATCACCAGAAGCCGGCATTGGCGATCCCGTTCCAGAAGGGCAACCCGGCGTTCAAGACCAGTTTGAACGGGGCGTTGAAGCGGGTTAAGGACGATGGCCGGTTGAAGGCGCTGTCGCAGAAATGGCTCAAGGCGCAATAAATGTGGGAGCTGGCAAGCTGCTCCCACATTTGATCTGTTTAAGCTTCTTAAAGCTGCGTGAGGGCGATCGCCGCCTCTGGCAACTGCAACTCACTGAACACCTGCACACCATGGCGCTTGAGCAGCGCTGCCGTGACGCCTTCGCCACTGACCTTCACCCCGCTGAAGGTGCCGTCATAGGTCAACAGATTGCCGCAGGATGGGCTGCTGGCCTTGAGAATAGCGATGCGGATGTGATGCCGTTGCACCAGCGCCAAGGCCTGGCGGGCACCGTCGAGAAAGGCGCTGGTGAAGTCTTCGCCCTCGGCCGTCAGCACCTGGGCGCGGCCTTCCCACACGTCGATGCCCTGCCCGCCTGGGATTTCGGCCGATGGCCGCGGCGTGGGCAAGCCGCCCGCCACTTCCGGGCAGATGGCAACCACGCGGCCTTCAGCTTGCCACGCTGCCAGTTGGTCGAATGGGCCGCTGGCCCCGCCGTCATAGCGCACCTTGTGCCCGAGCAGGCAGCGGCTGACCAGAATCTTTTCCATGTTTAAAACGGCTCGTTGCCCCGCCGGCGAAACCAGCCCGTCAAGGACAGGCGTTCGCGCGTAGCGGGCAGGACTTCGTGAGGCACCTCGCCCGACAGGAATACCACCAGGCAGCCCCCGGTGGGCACCACGTCGTATTCGACACCGCCCTTGAGGTACATGCGCAGTTGGCCGCCATGCTCGGGCAGCCAGGCGTCGTTCAAGTAGATCACCGCCGAGACCATGCGCCGGTCATCGTCGCGAAAACGGTCTACATGCTTGAGGTAAAACGCGCCCGGCGGATACATCGCGAAGTGGCTTTCGAAATCTTCCAGGCCCAGGAACAGGCTGCGATTCATCGCCAGGCGCAGGCCGTCCATCACGCCCATGTAGGTATCGCAGATAGGCGCGTCCCCCTCCTCCAACCACTGGATATGGTCACCGCGAATGCCTTCGCGAATCTCCTGGGCCGGCCCACGACCTACTGCTGCGGGCGCCAGTTCACCTTGCGCCGCACGTTTACGGCACTCAGCCGCCAGCTCCAGGGTCAGAGCCTGGGGCAGGAAGCCATTTTGCTGCGACCAGCCTTTTTCGGCCAGGTCGTCGACGATGCGTTGCAGCAGCGGGTGATCGAGGGGTATTTGCATGGCGCGCATAGTATCCATACGCCTGAAAATCCGACAGCGCCGTTGAGCGTCTGAATACACTTTAGTCAGGTGACTGATAGGACTTCTCGACAAATCCTACGCCCGACACGGACAATAGTGGCCGACTGACAGGAGTCCTTATGCGTCGTTTGTTTTTTTCTGTGTTGATGTTCTGCGTTTTGCCCGCCTGGGCAGACGGCCATGACCAGTTGTACAAGGTCGCCGGCTGGGCCGAACAACGTGCGCACTTCAATGACGCCCTCAGTGCCGCCCAGCAGCGCTACCGCAATAGCCTGCCGCCGGTGGTGTACCAGGCGCTGGTGGACAACAGCAATAAACGCTTTGCCGCCCAGGCCATGGACCAGCGTGCCGAGGCGCAATTGCGCAAGCACTTGCCCGACCCGAAACCTGCCCTGGCGTTTTTCCAATCGCCCCTGGGCCGCAAGATCGTCGCCGCCGAGTTGCTGGCCACGCGCCGCGACCAACTGGCAAAAAACGCCCAGGGTCTGCCTAAACTCGAAGCCGATGCCACCCGCAGCCTGATCATCGGCCACTTGGCCCAGGCCCTGCCCGCCCGCGAGGCCGGCGCCGAGGTCAGCCTGGCGATTGCGGGCGTGGCGGCCGACAGCTTGAGCCAGATGATCCCAGGCCTGCTCGGCGGCGGTCAGGCGCAAGGAATGTTGAATGGCCAGCGTGAGCGGTTGATGCAGCAGATCGACAAGGATTTGAACAATACCTTGCTGTATGTCTATCGGGATTTGTCCGCCCCGGAGCTGGAAGAGTTCGCCACCTTTGCCGAGTCGCCGGAGGGCAAGGCCTATTACCAGGCCGCCCTTGCAGCCATTCGCGCAGGGCTTGCCGTTGGTCAAAGCACCTCAAGCCTGACGCAGTAAACCCTGTCGGAGCTGGCTTGCCTGCGATTGCGCTGTGTCAGTGACACCGCTATCGCAGGCAAGCCAGCTCCCACATTTGGACTGCGTTATTTCAGGTGATCCGTGAGGAAGTTAAAATATGCTTCGCGAATCTGCGCAATTTCATTGGCCAAGTGATGCCGCCCCTGCTTGAGCATCAACACCTCAGGCCGGTCGAACTTACCCCGCAACACCTGCAAATTGTGCTGCCAGTCCACCGTCATATCTTCCTCACCCTGCACGATCACCGGGCGCCGGGGGCTGCGTGGTGCGGCTTCGATGCGTTTGATCCAGCGCGCCAGCGAACCCACCCAGGCGGTAGGCAGTTGGCGAGGCTGTAGCGGGTCGGCTTCCAGGAACGGCTTGAACGCAGGGTCGTTGGAGTTATCGCTGAAACGCCGGGCGATGCCTTTGACGAACGGGCGCAGCAGGTAATAGCTGACCTGCGACCAACCCCAGGCACGCGGCCGCACCAAAGGCGACAGCAGGAAAGTCTTGCCCTGGGCCGGGCTTTGGGCGCCGTGGTTGAGCAGGTGGTCCACCACGATGGCGCCGCCGGTGCTTTGCCCGAACAGGTGCCAGGGTTGCGGCAATTGCAGCGCCTTGGCCTCGACGAACAACGCCTGCACTACGCTCTGGTACACCGCAAAGTCATCAATGCTGGCGCGCACGCCGCTGGACAAGCCATGGCCAGGCAGGTCGCAGGCGATCACCACGAAGCCCTGGTCCAACGCCCAATCCACCACGTGGCGATACAGCCCCATGTGATCGTAGAAACCGTGGAACAGGAACATCGTCGCCACTGGCGCTGGCGGCCACCAGACCTGGGCCACCACCTCGAACCCATCCACCTGCAAGCGCCCCAGGCGGCTCACCGCCGGCACCTGGCGTGCGGCCAGGTCGAGCCCGTAGAAACGCTGGTAAACCCTCGCCTCGGCTGACAGCGGTTGCGCATCCACCAGGGGGCGCAAGCTTTCGCGCAGATGATCAGGGTCAAAGGTGACGGGCATAAAGGCTTCCAGACTTGCGGTGAAGATGAATATCGAGCTGCGATATTCATCTGTCAGGACAAGCATGGCAAGCTACGCGACCTGCGAGGATACATCCAATGCGACCGCACTACCGTAACGCCCTGTTCGCCAGCTTGATCCTGGTTATCTGCGCCGGTGTGCTGTGGGCGGCCTATGACTGGTTCCAGGGCCGCTACCTGCGCGCCTTCAGCGAACACACCGCGGTATTTTCCGGGGATGCGCTGCAACTGCCCGCCGCTCTCAGCGGCCCTGGCCCGATTCGCCTGGTGCACTTCTGGGACCCGGCCTGCCCGTGCAATGTCGGTAACCAGCAACACCTGGGCGAGTTGATCGAGCAGTACGCGCCCCAAGGGGTGGAGTTCTATGCCCTGCAAAAACCCGGCAGCCACGGCCAGTTGCCCGAGAACCTGCGCCATCTGAAAGTCCTCGATGCCCTGCCCGGCGCGGACCAGATCCCCGCCAGCCCGGCCGTGGGCATTTGGGACCGCACCGGCAAGCTGGCGTATTTCGGCCCCTACAGCGAAGGCCTGACGTGCAACGCCAGCAACAGTTTTATCGAGCCAATTCTCAAGGCCCTCGGAGCCGGACGCGAAGTGAATGCCACTCACACCCTCGCGGTAGGCTGCTATTGTTCGTGGCCTAAGGATCTGTAGTCCGTCCACTTTGGTAAGGAATGTTCATGAAGCGCGTCTTGCAGGTTTTTGCGGTGCTGATTGTGCTGGTCGCCCTGGGCGTCGGTTGGTACGTCTACAGCAAACAACCCACGCGCCAGGGCACGGTGACGCTGGCGCACCTGCAAGGTTCGGTCACGGTGCGCTACGACGACCGTGGCGTACCGCATATCCGCGCCGAAAACGAAGCCGACCTGTACCGCGCCCTGGGCTATGTGCATGCCCAGGACCGCCTGTTCCAGATGGAGATCATGCGGCGCCTGGCCCGTGGCGAACTGGCCGAGGTGCTGGGGCCCAAGCTGCTGGAGACCGACAAACTGTTTCGCAGCCTGCGCATTCGCGAGCGTGCCTTGAGCTATGTGGAGCACATGGACCCTGGCTCAGCCTCGTCCAAGGCCCTGCAAGCCTACCTGGACGGGATCAACCAGTATCAGGACAGCCACGCCAGCCCCATGGAATTCGATGTGCTGGGCATCGCCAAGCGCCCGTTTACCGCCGAAGACAGCATCAGCGTCGCCGGGTACATGGCCTACAGCTTTGCCGCAGCCTTTCGTACCGAGCCGGTACTGACCTACGTGCGCGACCGGCTGGGCAGCGCCTACTTGAACGTCTTCGATCTCGACTGGCAACCCAAGGGCGCCCTCAACCTGGCGGCCAGCGATTGGCAGACCCTTGGCGCCATCGCCGCCCTGAGCGAACAGGCCCTGGCCGACAACGGCCTGCCGCAGTTCGAAGGCAGCAATGCCTGGGCCGTCAGCGGCAGCCATACTCAAAGCGGCAAACCGTTGCTGGCGGGTGACCCACATATCCGTTTCTCGGTGCCTTCGGTCTGGTACGAGGCGCAGCTGTCGGCGCCAGGCTTCGAGTTGTACGGCTACCACAACGCGCTGGTACCGGTGGCGTTCCTGGGGCACAACCTGGACTTCGGCTGGAGCCTGACCATGTTCCAGAACGACGACCTCGACCTGGTCGCCGAGAAGGTCAACCCGGAGAACCCCAACCAGGTTTGGTATCACGGCCAATGGGTGGACATGAGCAGCAGCGAGCAGCAGATTCAGGTCAAGGGCCAGGCGCCGGTAACCCTCACCCTGCGCCGTTCGCCCCACGGCCCGATCATTAACGACGTGCTCGGTGAGAACGCCGGCAGCACACCGATTGCCATGTGGTGGGCGTTTCTGGACAGTGAAAACCCGATCCTCGATGGTTTCTACCAGCTCAACCGTGCCGACACCCTGCCCAAGGCACGTGCCGCAGCCGCCAAGGTTTCGGCGCCGGGCCTGAACATCGTGTGGGCCAATGCCAAAGGCGATATCGGCTGGTGGGCGGCAGCGCAGTTGCCGATCCGCCCGGCCGGCGTCAACCCGGCGTTCATCCTCGACGGCAGCACTGCCCAGGCCGACAAGCTGGGTTTCTACCCCTTCAGTGCCAACCCCCAGGAAGAAAACCCGCCGCGCGGCTATGTGGTGTCCGCCAATGCCCAGCCGGCATCGCCCACCGGCATGCCGATCCCCGGTTATTACAACCTGGCTGACCGCGGCCAGCAGTTGAACGCGCAGTTGAGCGACACAAGCGTGAAGTGGGATGTGACCAACAGCCAGGCCCTGCAACTGGGCACCACCACCGCCTACGGCCCACGCCTGCTGGCGCCGCTGTTGCCGGTGCTGCGCGAGGTGGTCAAGGACCCGGCGCAACTCAAACTGGTGGAACAGCTTGCCAACTGGAAGGGTGACTACCCGCTGGACTCCACCAATGCCACGCTGTTCAACCAGTTGCTGTTCAACCTCAGCGACGCAACCTTTCACCCCAAACTCGGCGATGCCTTGTTCAAGACCCTGCTCGGCACCCGCGTGATCGACGCCGCATTGCCCCGCCTGGCCGCGTCGGCAGACTCGCCCTGGTGGAACGGCAATCGGGCCGACACCGTCAAGCTCGCCTGGGACAATAGCCTGGCCCACCTCAAGGCTACGTTCGGCGATGACCCGGCACAGTGGCAGTGGGGCAAGGCGCACACCCTGACCCACGGCCACCCGCTGGGCCTGCAAAAACCGCTGGATAAAATCTTCAACGTCGGCCCGTTCCCGGCACCGGGCAGCCACGAAGTGCCGAACAACCAGACCGCCCCGATTGGCCCGGCGCCGTGGCCTGTGACCTACGGTCCGTCGACACGGCGCCTGATCGACTTCGCCGACCCGGCCCACGCCCTCACCATCAACCCGGTGGGGCAAAGCGGTGTGCCCTTTGATACGCACTATGGCGACCAGGCGCAGAGCTATATCGAGGGCAGGTATGAGCAGGCGCACTTCAGTGAGGAGGAAGTGACGGCCAATACCCGCGGCACCTTGAAACTGCTGCCCGCCCGATGATCGTTCCCACGCTCCGCGTCCGCCCTTAGAAGCGGGACGCAGAGCGTCCCAAGAGGCGTTACCACGCAGAGCGTGGGAACGATCACGCAGCCTACGACACGCTCAAACCGGCGCCGCAAAGTTAAGCCTGAACTGTTGCGGCGTGACGCCCAGCCGGCGGTTGAACACACTGCGCATGTGCTGGGCGTCGCGAAAGCCGCATTGATAGGCCACGGTTTTAAGCGGTGCGTGGCTGCTTTCAAGCATCACGCGCGCCGCATCCACCCGCGCCCTCTCGACAAATTCCGCCGGCGTAATCCGCGCTTCACGGGCAAACACCCGGGAGAAATTGCGCGCACTCATATTGGCCGCCTTGGCCAGGTCGGCAATGGTCAAGTCTCCCGTCAGGTTGGCCAGCACGTACAGCTGCACCAGCGCCACCGCCGACGTGGTTTCGGCATGGGGCGTGAGGAACGGGCTGAACTGCGATTGCCCGCCCGAGCGCTGGGTGAACACCACCAGGCGCTTGGCCACGCTCAGGGCCACTTCCGGCCCGTGATCCTGGGCCAGCAAGTACAACGACAGGTCGATACCTGCCGTGACCCCGGCGGAGGTGTAGAGCTTGCCGTCCTGCACATAGAGACGGTCGGCTTCGACCTGGGCCGAGGGGCACAGGCGCGCCAGGCTGGCGGCATCGTTCCAATGGGTAGTGACGGTCTTGCCGTCCAGCAGACCTGCACGGGCCAGCATGAAGGCGCCATTGCAGATCGAGCCAAAGCGCTGCGCCTTCGCGGCGGCCGCGCGCAGCCAAGCGTCAAACTCGGGGCCGAAATCTTCGAAGGGTAACTGCGGGCCACCGGCGACCAGCAACAGGTCATAGGGTTGCCGGGCTTCGCTGTAGTGCTTGTGCGCCTGCAGTGACAAACCGTTGGAGGCCGCCATGGCGCCGTGGCCAAAGCCGAGTACTTCCAGCCGATAGTGATCCTCGGGCGCCAGGAAGCGGTTGGCCTCGCAGAACACATCCATCGGCCCGCTCACGTCCAGCGACTGGACACCGGGGAAGATCAGGATGGCGACGGTTTTGCCCATGGTCACAAATACCTTTTTCCAACTGGATAAACGCGACCCCCTTGTGGGAGCTGGCTTGCCTGCGATGCAGACGGCTCGGTACCGCAGGTACACCGAGGTGATGCTATCGCAGGCAAGCCAGCTCCCACAGGGGATCGCCTACATGCTTGGCACGATGTGGCGGCACATTGGCCGGGATCGCCTCCCTGTCGCAATAGCCGCTTCAGGGTCATGGGGCCAGACTGGAGTCTTTCCAGAGGAGATCCACCATGAGCACCACCATAGCCGGTATCCAGATACCTGACAGCGCCTTGGCCAGGGCCACCACCGAATACATCCGCGACGTCGAATCGGACCTGCTCTACCACCATTCGCGCCGCGTCTTCCTGTTCGGCGCCTTGAGCGGTGAGCGCAAGCAATTGGCCTACAACCCGGAGTTGCTCTACGTCGGCGCGATGTTCCATGACCTGGGCCTGGTGGAAGGCCACCGCAGTGACGACGAGCGTTTTGAAGTGGACGGCGCCAACGCCGCCGCCGCATTTCTCAAGCCCTATGGGTTGAGCGATGACGATATCGAACAAGTGTGGCTGTCCATCGCCCTGCACACCACGCCGGGTGTGCCGCAACACCTGCGCCCCACCGTAGCACTGGTAACCGCCGGGGTGGAAATGGACGTGTTGGGCATGGACTACGCCGCGTTCAGCAGCGCGCAGCGCGAAGCGGTGGTGCACGCGCACCCACGGGGTGAAGGGTTCAAGGAGTGCATTATCTGCGCGTTCGCCGACGGCTTGCGCCATCGCCCGCAGACCACGTTTGGCAATGTTAAGACCGACGTGCTGGTGGACCAGGAGCCGGGGTTCAAGCCGATGAATTTTGTGCAGGTGATCCGCACGTCGCCATGGGCGATGTAATCAACCTGAAATGCAATCAAATGTGGGAGCTGGCTTGCCTGCGATGACGGTGAGTCAGCACCTTATAAGTGACTGATACACCGCCATCGCAGGCAAGCCAGCTCCCACATTTTCACCCTGTTCCGGCAGTTAGACCGGCGCTGGCGCCCGGCGCTTGTCCGGCTGCTGCCAGCCATCCGCTGCGGCTTCTTCAATCGCTTGCTGAATAGCCTTCTTGCGATGCTCTTCGGCCCGACGGCTGAAGAACCACACCAGGAAGGTCACCAGCGACACCGCCAACAGAATCAGGCTCGCCACGGCGTTGATCTCGGGTTTAACCCCCAGACGCACCGCCGAGAACACTTCCATCGGCAAGGTGGTGGAACCGGGGCCCGACACGAAGCTGGCCAGTACCAGGTCGTCCAGCGATAGCGCGAACGACATCATGCCGCCCGCTGCCAGCGATGGCGCGATCATCGGGATGGTGATCAGGAAGAACACCTTCCACGGCCGTGCGCCCAGGTCCATCGCCGCTTCTTCGATCGACAGGTCCAGCTCACGCAAGCGCGCCGACACCACCACCGCCACATACGCCGCACAGAAGGTGGTGTGGGCGATCCAGATGGTGACGATGCCACGCTCCTGGGGCCAGCCGATCATCTGCGCCATGGCCACGAACAGCAGCAACAGCGACAGACCGGTGATCACTTCGGGCATCACCAACGGCGCCGTCACCAGGCCACCGAACAGCGTGCGGCCCTTGAACTGGCTGATGCGCGTCAGCACGAAGGCGGCCAGGGTACCCAACGCCACCGCCGCCACCGCCGTGTAGCAGGCGATTTCCAGGGAGCGGGCCACCGAGCCCATCAACTGGGTGTTGTCCAACAGGCCCACGTACCACTTGATCGACCAACCGCCCCACACTGTCACCAGCTTGGATTCGTTGAACGAGTAGATCACCAGGATCAACATCGGCAGGTAGATGAACAACAAGCCTGCGACCAGCATGAAGCTGGAGAAACGAAAGCGCTTCATATCTTGCCCTCCAGCTCTTTGGCCTGGCTGCGGTTGAACAGGATGATCGGCACGATCAGGATCGCCAGCATCACCACCGCCAGGGCAGACGCCACCGGCCAGTCACGGTTGTTGAAGAATTCTTGCCACAACACCTTACCGATCATCAGGGTTTCCGGGCCGCCGAGCAGTTCAGGGATCACGAACTCGCCCACCACCGGAATAAACACCAGCATGCAACCGGCGATGATGCCGTTCTTGGACAGCGGCACGGTGATTTTCCAGAAGCTGTTGAAGGTGCTCGACCCCAGGTCGGAGGCGGCTTCCAGCAGGCTCTGGTCGTGCTTAACCAGGTTGGCGTACAGCGGCAGGATCATGAACGGCAGGTACGAATAGACCACGCCGATGTACACCGCGATGTTGGTGTTGAGGATCTGCAGCGGCTCGTTGATCAAGCCCATGGACATCAGGAAGCCATTGAGCAGGCCGTTGTTGCTGAGGATGCCCATCCACGCATACACCCGGATCAGGATCGCGGTCCAGGTGGGCATCATGATCAGCAGCACCAGCACGGTCTGCATCTCTTTGCGCGCGGTGGCAATGGCGTAGGCCATCGGGTAGCCGATCAGCAGGCACAGCAGCGTGCTGAAAAACGCCATCTTCAGCGAGCCCAGGTAAGCGGCGATGTACAACTCGTCGCCCGCCAGCAAGCTGTAGTTGGCCAGGTTCAGCACCACCTCCAGCTTTTGCTCAACGTAGGTATAGATCTCGGTATAGGGCGGGATCGCCACATCGGCTTCGGCAAAGCTGATTTTCAGCACGATGAAAAACGGCAGTGCGAAAAACAGGAACAGCCAGAGGAAGGGAATCCCGATGACCACCTGCTTGCCATTGGGCACGATGCGATCCAAGCGCCGCTTGAATTTCTTCATGTTCATGAGCGAAGTACCACGCCGCTGTCGTCTTCCCACCACACGTACACCTGGTCACCCCAGGTTGGGCGCTGGCCACGGCGTTCGGCGTTGGCGACGAAAGACTGCACTAGCTTGCCGCTCGGCAGCTCCACGTAGAACACCGAGTGGCCGCCCAGGTAGGCGATGTCGTGCACCTTGCCGCTGGACCAGTTGTGTTCGCAGGTCGGCATTTCGGTGGTGACCAGCAGTTTTTCCGGGCGAATCGCGTAGGTCACCGACTTGTCTTCCACCGAGGTGGCGATGCCGTAGCCCACGTAGATGTCGCGGTCCAGGTCCGGGCACTTGAGCACCGCGTGGCCTTCGGCGTCGTCCACCACTTGGGTGTCGAAGATGTTGACGTTGCCAATGAACTCGCACACCAGCCGGCTGGTGGGAGTTTCGTAGATATCGATGGGGCTGCCGATCTGGGCGATCCAGCCCAGGTGCATGATTGCGATGCGTTCGGCCATGGTCATGGCCTCTTCCTGATCGTGGGTCACCATCACGCAGGTCACCCCAACGCGCTCGATGATCTCCACCAACTCAAGTTGCATCTGCGAGCGCAGCTTCTTGTCCAGTGCGCCCATCGGCTCATCGAGCAGCAGCAGTTTCGGGCGCTTGGCCAAGGAGCGGGCCAAGGCCACACGCTGGCGCTGGCCGCCGGACAATTGGTGCGGCTTGCGCTTGGCGTACTGGCTCATCTGCACCAGCTTGAGCATCTCGGCCACGCGTGCGTCGACTTCAGCCTTGGGGATCTTGTCCTGTTGCAAGCCGAAGGCGATGTTCTGCGCCACGGTCATGTGCGGGAACAAGGCGTAGGACTGGAACATCATGTTGATTGGCCGCTCGTAGGGCGGCATGTCGGTGATGTCCACACCGTCGAGGTAGATGCGACCTTCGGTTGGGCGCTCGAAACCTGCAAGCATGCGCAGCAAGGTGGATTTGCCCGAACCCGAACCGCCGAGCAAGGCGAAGATCTCGCCTTTCTTGATTTCCAGGGACACATCGTCCACGGCAATCGTCTCGTCGAACTTCTTCGTGACCCGGTCGATTTTGACCAGCACCTTTTTCGGTGTCTGGTCGCCCTCGAGGGCTTTCTTATAGGCGCCGGAGGCAACTGCCATTTACGAAACTCCCAAAAAAAACTGTGCAGCCGGCCCAATGCGGGCCAGCCTTGGATAGTTTTAGCCTTACTTGCCCGTCTTGACCTTGGTCCAGCTACGGGTCATTAAACGCTGCACTTTCGGGGGTAGCTCAAAGTTGACGAATGTCCGCTCGAGAACCGCCTGCGGTGGGTAAACCGCTGCGTCGGTGCGTATCGATTGCTCCATCAGTTTGTCCGCCCCTGGGTTAGGGTTGGCGTAACCGACTTGATCGCTGACCTGAGCGATCACCTCAGGCTGCAGCAAATAGTTGATGAAGGCGTGGGCTTCCTTGACGTTGCTGGCATCCTTGGGAATCGCCAGCACGTCGAACCACAGGTTGCCGCCTTCTTTGGGAATCGTGTAGGCGATGTTCACGCCTTTGCCCGCCTCCGCCGCACGGGCCTTGGCCTGGAACACATCGCCGGAGAAACCGGCCGCCACGCAGATGTTGCCGTTGGCCAGGTCCGAGATGTATTTGGAGGAATGGAAGTAGGTCACGTAGGGCCGCACTTTCAGCAGTTTTTCCTCGGCTTTCTTGTAGTCGGCCGGGTTGGTGCTGTTGGGGTCCAGGCCCATATAGTTGAGTACCGCCGGTAGCATTTCATCGGCCGAGTCCATGAACGACACGCCGCAAGTGGCCAACTTCTTCATGTTTTCCGGTTCGAACAACACCGCCCAGGAGTCGATCTTGTCGACACCCAGCACTTCCTTGACCTTGTCGACGTTGTAGCCAATGCCGTTGGTGCCCCACAGGTACGGCACCGCGTACTGGTTGCCCGGGTCGTTCTTTTCCAGGCGCTTGAGCAGCACCGGGTCGAGGTTGGCGTAGTTTGTCAGCAGTGACTTGTCGAGCTTCTGGAACGCTCCAGCCTTGATCTGCTTGCCCAGGAAATGGTTGGACGGCACCACGACGTCGTAGCCGGTACGCCCGGCGAGCAACTTGCCTTCCAGGGTTTCGTTGGAGTCAAACACGTCATACACAGGCTTGATACCGCTGGCCTTTTCGAAGTTGGCCAGGGTGTCGGGGCCGATGTAGTCCGACCAGTTATAAATATGCACCGTCGGTGCGGCCTGTACGCTGGCAGCCAGCGTGATACCTGCACCCACCAGCATGGCTTTGCGAAATAAAGAAATTGGCAAGTGGAGGTCCTCTTGAATAGTTGGGGCCTTGAAGTTGTTGCCCGGCAACAAAACCGGCGCGCAACTTACCGTCGATAAACCGATCCGGCAAAACTTTCTGTCATTTATTTTCTGTACGGCTGCCACTGTTTGTAGGAGCGAGCTTGCTCGCGAAGAACTCATAGGCAACGCGGGCTATCAGAGGCCCCGCGTTATCGTTGACGATTTTCGCGAGCGAGCTCGCTCCTACAGGTTTCTGGCGTTATTTACCGGACTTGATCTTGGTCCAGCTACGGGTCATTTCACGCTGAGTTGCCGCCGGCATATCGGCAATGGCGTAGAGCTTGGATTGCACTTCGGCCGACGGATAAATACCCGGGTCGCTGGTGATGTCTTTATCGACCAGGGCAGTGGCTTTCTCGTTACCGTTCGGGAAACGCACACTGTTGGTGATCGCGGCCATGACGTCTGGCTTGAGCAGGTAGTTCATGAATGCGTAGGCAGCCTCGACGTTTTCGGCATCCTTGGGAATGGCGACCATGTCGAAGAAGCTGCCAGCACCTTCCTTGGGAATGTCATAGGCGATCTTGACCTTGCCACCGGCTTCAGCCGCGCGGGTTTTGGCCTGTTCGATGTCACCCGAGTAGCCCACAGCCACGCAGATGTTGCCGTTGGCCAGGTCGGAGATGTACTTGGAGGAGTGGAAGTAGCCGATCGAAGGACGGATTTTCATGAACAGGTCTTCGGCCTGTTTCAGATCAGCCTTCTTCGTAGTGTCGGTCGGCAGGCCCAGGTAATGCAGCGCTACCGGCAGCATTTCGGTTGGCGAATCGAGGAAGCTCACGCCGCAGCTTTTCAGCTTGGCGATGTTTTCCGGCTTCATCAGTACGTCCCAGGAGTCGATCTTGTCCACGCCCAGTGCGGCCTTTACCTTCTCCGGGTTGTAGCCGATGCCCATCGAGCCCCACATGTACGGGAAGGCGTGCTTGTTGTCCGGGTCGCTGACCGATACGGCCTTGAGCAGGGATTTGTTCAGGTTGTCGTAGTTGGACAGCTTGGACTTGTCCAGCTCCTGGTAGACACCGGCCTTGATCTGCTTGGCGAGGAAGCTGTTCGACGGCACAACGATGTCGTAGCCGGACTTGCCTGCCAGCAACTTGGCTTCCAGGGTTTCGTTGCTGTCAAAAACGTCGTACACCACTTTGATGCCCGACTCTTTTTCAAAGTTGGCGATGGTGTCCGGTGCAATGTAGTCGGACCAGTTGTAGACGTGCAGCACTTTATTGTCTGCCTGGGCCGCGCCCGCCATTGCACCCATCAGGGACAAGGCGAGGAGGGTCTTGCCAGCGTTCTTCAAACCTAATGCCTTCATTTGGTGATGCTCCAATTTTTTCTTTTTTGGGCCACAAGCGTTGTATGTTTTACGGCCCAACCGAAGGGCAACAAAACAGGGCGACAGTCTGGCAAGTTCAGGGGCCGGCTTTCAACCAAAGCCCCTGCATTTTTAACTGCCCGGTGCACCGCGCACTGAGCCTAGCACTTAGCCCTGCAAGGCAGCCAAAGTCAGGTCCAGGCAATGGCGGGCCTTGGTTACCAGCTCATCGATTTCAGCCTTGCTGATGACCAGTGGCGGCGAAATGATCATGGTGTCGCCCACGGCGCGCATGATCAGGCCATTTTCAAAGCAGAAGGTTCGGCAGATCATGCCCGCGCCTTTGCCTTCATGACGCTTGCGCGTCGCCTTGTCCTGCACCAGCTCGATCGCACCGAGCATACCGACGCCGCGGACTTCACCCACCAGCGGATGATCGCCCAGTTCCCTCAGACGCTTTTGCAAATACGGTGCCGTTTCGTCGTGCACACGGTTAACGATTTTTTCATCGCGCAGGATGCGGATGTTTTCCAGCGCCACGGCCGCGGCCACCGGGTGGCCGGAGTAGGTAAAGCCGTGGTTGAAATCGCCACCTTCGTTAAGCACCGCCACCACTTCGTCACGCACGATCAGGCCGCCCATGGGCACGTAGCCCGAGGTCAGGCCCTTGGCGATGGTCATCATGTGCGGCTTGAGGTCGTAGAAATCGCTACCGAACCACTCACCGGTACGGCCGAAGCCGCAGATTACTTCGTCGGCGACAAACAGGATGTCGTACTTGGCGAGGATTTCCTTGATGCGCGGCCAGTACGTGGCAGGCGGCACGATCACGCCACCGGCACCCTGGATCGGCTCGGCAATAAAGGCGCCGACGTTGTCCACGCCCAGCTCCAGGATTTTCTCTTCCAACTGGTTGGCGGCCCACACACCGAATTCCTCGGGGCTCATGTCGCCGCCTTCGCCAAACCAGTACGGCTGCGCGATGTGGGTAATGCCCGGGATCGGCAAGTCACCCTGCTCGTGCATATAGGTCATGCCGCCCAGGCTGGCGCCGGCCACGGTAGAGCCGTGGTAGCCATTTTTGCGGGCAATGATGGTTTTCTTGTTGGGCTGGCCCTTGATCGCCCAGTAGTGGCGGACCATGCGCAACATGGTGTCGTTGCCTTCGGAGCCAGAGCCGGTGAAGAACACGTGGTTCATGCCAGCCGGCGCGACATCGGAAATGACCTTGGCCAACTCCAATACCGGCGGGTGTGCGGTCTGGAAGAACAGGTTGTAGTACGGCAGTTCTTTCATCTGCTTGGCGGCGGCATCGGCCAGTTCATCGCGACCGTAACCGATCGCCACGCACCACAGGCCGGCCATACCGTCGAGGATCTTGTTGCCTTCGCTGTCCCACAGGTAAACGCCGTGGGCTTTGGTGATGATCCTTGGGCCTTTCTCTTTCAATTGCTTGAAGTCGCTGAACGGCGCCAGGTGGTGATCATTGCTCAAGGCTTGCCATTCACGGGTTTGCGGGTTGTTGCTGGACATACCAATCTCCTAGACTTTTCAGTGAAGGCGCGCCGTTTGAAGGACACGCCCGGCGCATCAGACGGCGAAGAGCAGGAATTCCCGCTCCCACGAACTGATCACGCGCTTGAAGTTTTCATGCTCGGCCCGCTTGACCGCGACGTAGCCTGTGATGAATTTTTGCCCCAGGTATTTCTCGATGGTCTTGCTGTTTTCCATGCGTTCCAGGGCGTCTTCGATGGTCAACGGCAGGCGCAGGTTGCGTCGCTCGTAACCGCGGCCCACCACCGGCGCGCTCGGGTTATGGCCTTCGACCATGCCGATGTAGCCGCACAACAGGCTGGCGGCAATCGCCAGGTACGGGTTGGCGTCGGCGCCCGGCAGGCGGTTTTCCACGCGGCGGTTCTGCGGGCCGGCATCCGGTACGCGCAGGCCGACGGTGCGGTTTTCTTCGCCCCATTCCACGTTCACCGGCGCCGAGGTGTCGGGCAGGAAGCGGCGGAACGAGTTCACGTTGGGGGCGAATAAAGGCAGCAATTCAGGGATGAACTTCTGCAGGCCGCCAATATGGTTGAGGAACAGTTGGCTCATGGTCCCGTCTTCATTGGAGAAGACGTTCTTGCCGGTGGCAATGTCGATGATGCTCTGGTGCAGGTGCATCGCGCTGCCGGGCTCGCCGGTCATGGGCTTGGCCATGAAGGTGGCGGCCACGTCGTGCTTGAGCGCGGCTTCGCGCATGGTGCGCTTGAACACCAGGATCTGGTCGGCCAGGGACAGGGCATCGCCGTGACGGAAGTTGATTTCCATCTGCGCGGTGCCGTCCTCGTGGATCAGGGTGTCGAGGTCCAGTTCCTGCAGTTCGCACCAGTCGTAGACGTCTTCGAACAGCGGGTCGAATTCGTTGGCTGCTTCTATAGAGAAGGACTGGCGACCGGTTTCCGGGCGGCCGGAGCGGCCAATCGGCGGTTGCAGCGGGAAGTCCGGGTCTTCGCAGCGCTTGGTCAGGTAGAACTCCATCTCCGGCGCCACGATGGGCTGCCAGCCGCGGTCGGAGTAGAGCTTGAGGACTTTCTTGAGCACGTTACGCGGCGACAGCTCGATAGGGTTGCCTTGCTTGTCGTAGGTGTCGTGGATCACCTGGGCAGTCGGCTCGATGGCCCAGGGCACCAGGAATACCGCGTTCTGGTCAGGGCGGCAGATCATGTCGATGTCGGCCGGGTCGAGCAATTCGTAATAGATGTCGTCTTCGACATAGTCGCCGGTCACGGTCTGCAACAGAACACTCTCGGGCAGGCGCATGCCTTTTTCGGCAATGAACTTGTTGGTCGGCGAGATCTTGCCCCGGGTAATACCGGTGAGGTCGCCAATCATGCATTCGACTTCTGTGATCTTGTGGTCTTTCAACCAATCGGTGAGCTGGTCGAGGTTGTTACTCATAAATGCCTCTGGGCTGGGTTTCCTGGCATCCATTAAAGGCCAGGCGTTGGTTGACGCAGCATCCGCGTCGTTTTTTCATTCAGGGTAGGAGCTTACCTGCCATTTGCCCATGGGTTGCATTCCTCAGGCCAAAGTTGTGCGCAATTATGATCGGCACGGCGGATGAGGGTCGCTCAGTGGCGTCGGAGATGGCAAAAAGGAGATCGGCCGGGCCGTCAAGAATATTGGCCGGTGCCTGGACATTCACGCGGGGCGAACGAGCTGCGGACAAAGCCTGGCTGGAGCAGGCAGAGACGCCGATTGGCGGCAGGTGAAACATGAAGCACCCCGGTATTATTGCTGTTATGGGTTTGAATCGAGCTTAGCCTTGTTCATTTTTTTACACAACACCCCCGTAAAAAATCCTACACGGCCCGCTCAAGCCTGCAGGTCCCAAGCCCCTCAAACCCAAAAAATCGCCCCAAAACCCCGCAAAAAAGGCTTCGTGGCGCTTTTTTAGGGCAAAAAATGCCTCGCTTGACTTCGGCAGGCCGTTCGGGTTGACTGAAACCAGAAAAGATCAATGATTGATATTTTTAACAACAAAGGTGTTGCATCATGTCGGTACCCCCGCGTGCCGTTCAGCTTAACGAAGCGAACGCGTTCCTTAAGGATCATCCTGAGGTTCTGTACGTAGACCTTCTAATTGCGGATATGAATGGTGTGGTGCGCGGTAAGCGCATCGAACGCACCAGCCTCCACAAGGTTTACGAGAAGGGCATTAACCTGCCTGCCTCTTTATTTGCCCTGGATATCAACGGCTCTACGGTGGAAAGCACCGGCCTGGGCCTGGACATCGGTGATGCTGACCGAATCTGTTATCCAATCCCCGACACCCTGTGCAATGAACCCTGGCAAAAGCGCCCTACCGCGCAACTGCTGATGACCATGCACGAACTCGAAGGTGAACCTTTCTTCGCCGATCCGCGCGAAGTGCTCCGCCAAGTTGTTACCAAGTTTGACGACCTCGGTCTGACCATCTGCGCCGCCTTCGAGCTTGAGTTCTACCTGATCGACCAGGAGAACGTGAACGGCCGCCCACAACCGCCCCGCTCGCCGATCTCCGGCAAACGCCCGCACTCGACACAGGTCTACCTGATCGACGACCTCGACGAATACGTCGACTGCCTCCAGGACATTCTGGAAGGTGCCAAGGAGCAAGGCATTCCGGCCGATGCCATCGTCAAGGAAAGTGCCCCGGCGCAGTTCGAAGTGAACCTGCACCACGTCGCCGACCCGATCAAGGCCTGCGATTACGCGGTACTGCTCAAGCGCCTGATCAAGAACATCGCCTACGACCATGAGATGGACACCACCTTCATGGCCAAGCCTTACCCAGGCCAGGCAGGCAACGGGCTGCACGTACACATTTCCATTCTGGACAAGGACGGCAAGAACATCTTTGCCAGCGAGGATCCCGAGCAGAACGCCGCATTGCGTCACGCGATCGGCGGTGTGCTGGAGACCCTACCCGCCCAAATGGCGTTCCTGTGCCCCAACGTCAACTCCTACCGTCGTTTCGGCGCACAGTTCTACGTGCCGAACTCGCCGTGCTGGGGCCTGGATAACCGCACCGTGGCGATTCGCGTACCCACCGGCTCGTCCGATGCCGTGCGTATCGAACACCGTGTGGCTGGCGCCGATGCCAACCCTTACCTGCTGATGGCCTCGGTATTGGCGGGCGTACACCACGGCCTGACCAACAAGATCGAGCCGAACGCTCCGGTGGAAGGCAACAGCTACGAGCAGAACGAGCAGAGCCTGCCGAACAACCTGCGCGATGCCCTGCGCGAGTTGGACGACAGCGAGGTGATGGCCAAGTACATCGATCCTAAATACATCGATATCTTCGTCGCCTGTAAGGAAAGTGAGCTGGAGGAGTTTGAACACTCCATCTCCGACCTTGAGTACAACTGGTACCTGCATACCGTGTAAGCGGTTGCTGCAATAAAAGAACGCCGCTGATTTTGGTCAGTGGCGTTTTTTTATGGGTTTATTTTGGGAAACCGGGTTGGCCTCATCGCAGGCAAGCCAGCTCCCACAGTGGATCGCATTTCAAGGTTTGAACTCGGTCAAATGTGGGAGCTGGCTTGTCGGGTCGCCGCATCGCTGCGATAGCGGCCTGGCAGACAACACACCTTCCTGCTCATACAATGCCTGCTGCCTTGTAGGAGACATCCATGACCACCCGCCCCGCCACTGTTCGCAAACCCCGCGCCCGCAGCCAGGCCCGGATCGACGCGATTCTGGACGCCGCCCGCACTTTGCTGGCCACCGAAGGTGTGGCGAGCTTGTCGATCTACAGCGTGGCCGAACGGGCACAGATTCCACCGTCATCGGTGTACCACTTTTTCGCCAGTGTGCCGGCGTTGCTTGAGGCGTTGACCGCTGACGTTCACGCAGCCTTTCGCGCTGCCATCCAGGCGCCCATCGAGCATGAATCGATCAAGCATTGGCGCGACCTGTCCTACATCGTTGAACAACGCATGCTCAGCATCTACAGCAACGACGCCGCGGCACGCCAGTTGATCCTGGCCCAGCACGGGTTGACCGAAGTGACCCAGGCTGATCGCCAGCATGATCTGGAACTAGGCGACTTGATGCTGGCGGTGTTCAATCGCCACTTTGAAGTGCCAACGCTACCGAGCGATGTGGATGTGTTTGCCCTGGCACTGGAGTTGAGCGACCGCGTGTACGCGCGCTCGGTGCATCAGCATGGGCTGATTACTCCGCGCATGGCGGAGGAAGGGATGCGGGTGTTTGATGCGTATGTGGGGCTTTATTTGCCGGCCTATCTGCCCAAGCGCTGAATGCTGTGTTGTCTGGGCCGGCCTCATCGCAGCATAGGTATCTACATAACTCTGTTAGCTCAACGGTAACCACGATGCGAAGCGAGCCGCTCTTGATCTTGATCTGCTTTTGATCTTAGGCGCCCCGTTAAACCACGCTGGCCGGA
>NZ_JAENSV010000003.1:0-289386 GCF_016613265.1 Pseudomonas sp. MF6751 | reverse complement strand
GCAGTGAAACGATGCATCGCCGATGGTAGTGTGGGGTTTCCCCATGTGAGAGTAGGTCATCGTCAAGATTAAATTCCAAAACCCCAATTGCGAAAGCAGTTGGGGTTTTGTTTTGGGCGCTCGAAAAGTGTCCACCTTGTCCCCGTACACCTGTGCGCCCCAACCTCCGACCTGACTGCCCCGACAAATTTGCACAGTTATTTCTGAGCGACACCACTAGAATAGCCACCTAACCATTTTTAGAGTCAGAGCCCTATCTATGCCCGATCCGGTTGATGCCCGCGAGGTATCGGATTTACCGCTGGACGATCTGGTGGCATGCCATGAGTGCGACTTGCTGATGCGCAAACCAACGCTCGCCCTCGGCGAAAAAGCCCAATGCCCACGCTGCGGCTACGAGCTATACGCTCACCGTCACAATGTGGTCGAGCGCAGTCTCGCCTTGGTACTGGCTGCACTGCTGTTGTACGTCCCCGCGAACTTTTTGCCCATCATGCAGCTCAATCTACTCGGGCAGTCTTCGGAGGACACCGTGTGGAGCGGCGTCGTTGGCCTGTTCGATACGGGTATGCAAGGCGTTGCCGCGGTGGTGTTCCTGTGCAGCATGGGCATCCCCTTGCTCAAGCTCCTGTGCCAATTGGCAGTGCTGCTCAGTATTCGCTGGAACATAGGGCGCAATTACGGGCTGCTGCTATATCGCATCTACCACCACATGAAGGACTGGGGGATGTTGGAGGTCTACTTGATGGGTGTGCTAGTGGCGATCGTAAAGCTCGCCGACATGGCCTCCATCACAATTGGCCTGGGTCTGGTCTGCTTCGTCAGTCTATTAATGGTTCAAGTTCTGCTTGAGGTGGTGATGTCGCCCCATCAGATCTGGCAAGCGCTGTCAGGAGAGGATGACCATGCGGGCGATTGATGCAGGTATTCTGATTTGTACCGAATGCCATGAGTTGAACAAGCAGGAAGCGGATAGCGAGGAGCAACTCTGCACCCGTTGCGGTGCGTTGATCCATGCTCGTCGCCCCAATAGCCTCACACGTACCTGGGCGCTGTTGATCACCGCGGCGATCCTGTATATCCCCGCTAACCTGTTACCCATCATGACGGTCAACTCCCTCGGCCAAGGCGACCCCAGCACCATCATGTCGGGTGTCATCCAGCTGGTGCAGCACGGGATGTTTCCTATCGCTGCCGTGGTGTTCATCGCTAGTATCCTGGTACCGACCTTCAAGTTGGTCGGCATTGGCCTGCTGCTGTTCTCGGTGCAGCGTCACCAACCGCTGTCCGCGCAACAACGCATTGTGATGTATCGCTTTATCGAGTTCATTGGGCGTTGGTCCATGCTGGATATCTTCGTGATCGCCATCCTGGTGGCGCTCGTTAACTTTGGGCGGCTAGCCAGTATCGAGGCCAACCTCGGCGCTGCGGCGTTCGCCAGTGTGGTGATCTTGACGATGTTTGCCGCAGTAACTTTCGATCCCCGACTGATTTGGGATAACACGGAGTCGGACGACGACCATGAGTGATTTGCCTAAAGCTAAGACCCGCCCAGCCTCTAACTGGTCGGCCATTTGGGTGCTGCCCCTGATTGCCCTGATCATCGGTGGCTGGCTGGGGTGGCGTGCCTATTCCCAGCAAGGTATCGAGATTCAAGTTCGCTTTGAAAGCGGCGAAGGTATTCAGGTCAACAAGACCGAAGTGGTCTACAAAGGCATGACCGTGGGCAAGGTCAAAACCCTGGCCCTGGATGACGAAGGCAGCAATCGCGGGGTGATCGCCACCATCGAGATGAACAAGGACGTGGAGCAGTACCTCAAGACCAACACCCGCTTCTGGTTGGTCAAGCCCAGCGTCAGCCTTGCCGGTATCACCGGCCTGGAAACCCTGGTTTCAGGTAACTACATCGCCGCCAGCCCCGGTGATGGCGAGCCCACGCGCAAGTTCAAGGCGCTCTCCGAAGAGCCGCCGTTATCCGACGCCAAGCCCGGCTTGCACCTGACCCTCAAGGCCGATCGCCTGGGCTCGTTGAACCGTGGCAGTCCGGTGTTCTACAAGCAGATTCAGGTCGGCCAAGTTAAAAGCTACCTGCTGTCTGAAGACCAGAGTACCGTCGAGGTCAAGGTCTATATCGAGCCAACCTACGCCAACCTGGTGCGCAAGCACACGCGTTTCTGGAATGCCAGCGGCATCAGTATCGACGCCAACCTTTCCGGCTTGAAAGTGCGCAGCGAATCCCTCTCCAGCATTGTCGCCGGAGGTATCGCCTTCGCCACTCCTGAAAACCGCAAAGACAGCCCGCCCACCGACCCGAGCCTGCCTTTCCGCCTATACGAAGATTTCGATGCCGCCGCAGCGGGGATCAAGGTCAAGGTCAAGCTCACCGACTTTGAAGGCCTGCAGGCCGGGCGTACGCCGGTCATGTACAAAGGCATCCAGGTCGGTAGCCTGAAAACCCTGAAGATCGACCCGGACCTGTCCAGTGCCAGCGCCGAGCTGACCCTCGATCCATTGGCCGAAGACTACCTGGTCGAGGACACGCAATTCTGGGTGGTCAAACCGTCCATCTCCCTGGCGGGCATCACCGGCCTGGAGGCTTTGGTCAAGGGCAACTACATCGCGATTCGCCCAGGCGACAAAGGCACCCCGCCACAACGCGAATACGTAGCCCGCGCCAAGGCGCCACCTTTGGACCTGCGTTCCCCGGGCCTGCACATGGTGTTGCTCACCGACAGCCTGGGCTCGTTGGATGTCGGCAGCCCGATTCTGTACAAACAGGTCAAAGTCGGTTCGGTGCAGAGCTACCAGTTTTCACGCAAGAAAAAACAACTGGTGATCGGCGTTCATATCGAGAAGGAATACGAAAGCCTGGTCAACGGCTCGACGCGCTTCTGGAATGCCAGCGGCGTCACCCTCACGGGCGGGCTCACCGGCGGTATCCAGGTCAAAAGCGAATCCCTGGCCAGCCTGATGGCGGGCGGTATCGCCTTCGAAACGCCGGAACCGAACGTGCCATTGAAACATCGCATCCCGCGCTTTCGCCTGTATGCAGACCGTGATGCCGCCAACCAGCACGGCACTCTGGTGACCATCAAAGTCGACCGAGCCGACGGCCTGAGCGCCGGCACACCGGTGCGCTTCAAGGGGCTGGATGTGGGCAAGATCGAGAGTGTCGACCTCAGTGCTGACATGCAGTCGGTGCTGCTCAAGGCGCGTATCACTCAGGTCGCGGACCGCATTGCGCGTACGGGTAGCCAGTTCTGGGTGGTCAAGCCGGAACTTGGGCTGATGAAGACGGCTAACCTGGAGACCCTGGTCACCGGCCAATACATCGAAGTGCAACCGGCCGCGAAAAACGCTGGCCCGCAGAAGAGCTTTGTCGCCCTGGCCCAGCCGCCTGAAACCGTGCATCAGGAAGCTGGCCTGAGCCTCACACTCAGCGCCGCCCGCCGTGGCTCGTTGAAGGAAGGGGTACCGGTGACCTACCGTGAAGTGACGGTCGGCAAAGTCACCGGCTATGAGCTGGGCCAGACCGCCGACCGTGTGTTGGTGCACATCCTGATCGAGCCCAAGTACGCACCTCTGGTACGCAGTGGCAGCCGCTTCTGGAACACTAGCGGCTTTGGCCTCGACTTCGGCTTGTTCAAGGGCGCGACCGTGCGTACCGAGTCTCTGGAGACGCTGGTGGCCGGCGGGATCGCCTTTGCCACGCCGGATGGCGACCGCATGGGTAACCCGGCACGGCCGCAGCAGACGTTCCCGTTGTTCGACAAGTTTGAGGATGAATGGCTGACCTGGGCGCCCAAGATTCCACTCGGTAAATAAACCGAGGCGCGGCTATCGCGGGCAAGCCCGGCTCCCACAGGGATATGCATTTTCAGCAAGTATGCATTCCAACTGTGGGAGCCGGGCTTGCCCGCGATGAGGCCCACAAACACAGCGCAAATCCCAAGCCGAAAAAAAGGCCGCGATCCCAAAAGATCGCGGCCTTTTTGCCTTTCAGTACAGCCCGTCAGACTTCATCCAGCTCCGGCTCGTCCGCCTGCACATTCATCGTCGCCTTCACCACATCATGGCGACGGATGTACTTCCAGTCCGCCTCATCAATGTAGATCCCGTTCGGCCCGCTGCCGCCTTCCAGGTCGATCGCCACCTGGGCGGACACCTGCGGCTTCACACTGGCCAGAATCGGTACAAAGCCCAATTGCAGGCTGGTTTCCAACAGCGCAGCCTGGTTTTTCTCATCGATGTCTGCCGCTTCATCGAGGTAGTACGGCAACCGCACGCGACCGGCCTGGTCGCGGTCCATCAGGTGCAGCAACAAGTACATGTTGGTCAGCGCCTTGATGGTCATGGTGGTGCCGTTGGACGCAGCGCCGTCGATGTCGGTATGGATCACCGGCTGGCCGTTGACCTTGGTGATTTCGAACGCCAATTCGAACAAGTCCTTGAGGCCCAACTGGTTATGGTTGGCGGCTACCAGACGAGCCAGGTATTCCTTGGCTTCTTCGTTCTTGTTGTCCTGTTCGGCGCTCTGGCTGAGGTCGAACACCGAGAGGGTCTCGCCTTCTTCATACTGACCGGCACTGTGGATGATCTGGTCGATATGCTTGAGCGCTTCCTTGTTCGGCGCCAGTACGATGCGGAAGCTTTGCAGGTTGGAGACCTGGCGCTTGTTGATCTCGCGGTTGAACAACGCCAACTGGTGTTCCAGGCTGTCGTAGTCACTACGGATGTTGCGCAGGGTACGGGCGATGTCGGTGACCGCTGCACGGCGCGCCTTGCCGAGGGTCAGCGCCTCGTCGGTACGGTGCGCATAGGCGTTGATCAGCAGTTGCAGACGACGCTCGACATCATCCTCACTGTCGAACTTGGCCACGCCCTTGAGACGCACCTGGGCGTACAGCGCTTCGATCTGGCCATCGGCGCGCAGCAAACCCTGCCAGCTGTCCTGATAGTCATTGAGCAGCGGCAGCAGGTTGTCCATGGAGTCGTCGACCGGGTCCATGAAAGGCGTACCGAACGGCAGGTCCGCCGGCAACAGCTGACGACGGCGCAACGCGTCATCCAGCGTGCGTTGCTTGGCTTCCATATCGCCGATCTGACGGCCGACCAGTTGCAGCTTGGCCGACAGTTGCTGGACACGCTCGGTAAAGGCATCGCTGGAACGCTTCAACTCGTCCTGGGCGGCTTCCATCTGCGCCAGGTTTTCCAGCTTCTCGCCTTCTTCGGCGCTCAGGGTCTGGGTGCGGCGGAAGTCTTCCAGGGCCTTCTGGGCATCCAGTACCTGCTGGTACAGCGCTTCGGTCTGGGTCTTGCTTGCGGCGCGGTCGGACGCCACGGCCTGCTGGGTTTTCAGTTGCTTGAGCTCTTTTTCCAGGCGCTCTTTCTGGTCACGCAACGCGGCGCGATCGGCCAGGGCTTGCAGTGCCGGCGGCTCGATGTGCGAGATGTCGATGGACAGCCCCGGCACCTCAAAGCGCTCGCCCTTGAAGCCATCGAGAATCTGTTCCAGGGATTTGACCCACTGGCCGTCCTCGTCCAGCGTGATGCCATGTTCGCCCAGCGGCAGGCTGAACAGCGAGCTGTTGAACAGGCGCATCAGGCGCTCGACATCCTGCTGCGAAAATTCTTCGCGCAGCTTGGCGTAGCTGTTGTTGTCCGCGTGATCGAGCTGCTGCTTGACCGACTTCAAGCGCTTTTCCAGGTCGCGCAGGCGTTCTTCCAAGTCCTCTGCGCTGAACTGCCGCGACTGCGCCAAGGCGCCCGCCAGTTCATCATGGGCATCCTTGGCTGCGAGCAATTGCTGCTCCAGCATCTTGACGTCATCCACCAGGGCAAAGCGGTGCTTGAGCACCGACAACTCGCCCAACCAACGCTGGATGCCACTGATTTCCCGCTCCAGGCGCATCAGCTCCTGGGTGCCGCCGCGCTGGTCGTTTTGCAGCGCGTCCTGCTCGTTGCGGTAGTGTTCGGCCTGGATGGTCAGCTCTTCCTTGCGCGCACTGGCGTAGTCCGACCAGGTGCCCAGCAACGAATCCAGCAGCGGCGACAGGCGATGCAGTTTGCCGCGCAGGGCGTCGCGCTGTTTCACGCCATTGGCCAGGGCTTCAACCAAGGGGCCGGCAGCCACCAGCGAGTTGTAGTCCTGCTCCATGCGTCGCACATCACGGAAGGCTTCTTCACAGGCCGCGATGTAGTCGACACTGCCCGAACGCAGGCTGTGTTCGAAGGCATCAAGGAACAGTTGCTTGAGCTTGGCCGCGGTGATTTCGCGCATGTGCAGCAGGTTGATAAACAGCGCGCGGAACGTCTTCAGGCTCTGCTCGCTCGTGGAGCGCAGCGGAATCAGCGTCAGGTCCAGCGGGACCGACGTATGCCCGCCCACCAGCAAGCGCCGCAGTTCATCGGGCTTGAGCTCGTAGGCTTTCAGGCCCTCGCGCTCAAGGTTGGTGAACAGCTCTTTCTGGCGCAGGCAGGTGTCGTTTTTCTGGTAGTGGGCAAGGTCCAGCTTGCCGGCGTAGGCAAAGAACTGGTGACCAAAGCCGCCGCCCGGGCCGCGGCCGACCACGCCGATAACGTGCGGGCCGTGGGGCAGAGAGACTTCTACCAGGATGTAGCTGGTGTCGGTGGCAAAGTAGAAACGCCGCGATTGTTCCAGGGTGTACTTGCCGAAGCTCATGTCCGACATGCGTGCCAGGATCGGGAATTGCAAGGCGTTGATCGAGGCGGATTTACCCAGGTTGTTGGCGCCGTACACCGACAGCGGTTCTTCCAGCGGGAACAAGCCCAGGCTGTAACCGGCGGTGTTCAATAGGGCGAAGCGGCGGATGCCGTAGCGTTCCTTACTCATGCGTCGGTCTCCTGTTCTTCGGCAATGGCACGGGCCAGGGCATCTTCTTCGCTTTCTTCGGTGAAGGCGCTCAGATCCAGCGGGTCATCGGTCTTCAGCAGTTTCTCGTCGCTGTCCTCGTCGATAATCACCGGTGCCGGCAGCGGCAGTACGCTGTGTACGCTGGCGGCAAGGTCGCGGTCCTGCTGCACCGACAGGCACACATCCAGGAAGCGGTGCATCGGCGGCAGGAAGCGGTAGATACCGTTGTCTTCGCTGGCAAAACCCAGTTGGGTCATGCGGCGCATGATTTTTTCTTCGAGCTCTTCCTGGGTCTGCACCTCGGCCTGGATAAACAGGTCACGGTATTTCTCCAGCAACGAAGGCAATTCATCACGGCCCAGGCTGCCGCCGTCGAGTACCGCAATCGGGTCGCGACCCTGGTCGGCCAGGTGTTCGACGATGATGAAGGTGAACAGGGCCAGACGCTGGGCGGTTTTGTTCACCTGCGCGGCAGCCACGGCAGTGTCCGGCACGAAGTAATAGAAGCCGCGGGTATCGCACACCAGCTCAAAGCCCAGGGCCTTGAACAGCGTGCGGTACTGGTCCTGGAAGTTCGACAATTGCGCGTACAGCTCCGGGTCGCGACGGCTGACGTGGTAACCCTTGAACAGCTCGCGAAAAATCGGCGCCAGCTGGGACAGTTCGGATAGATCAAGATGCATAAGGCGTGCTCGCAGAATTCTCGGTGGCATCGACGCCGGCCGGGAGCAGGGCGAAGGAGCGCAGGCTGACCTGGTGCTCGTGGGTGTGGTAATCGCGACGTTCCAGGCGCTCGCGCTTGAAGCGTTTTTCCCGGGACAGGCGCGAGAACCAGTACAGCAATTCATCGGTGGCGCCGTCCGGTTCCTGCTCCAGCAGCCAGGTCATCAGGTCGGGCATCGGCAGCGCGTCTTCGCAGCGTTCGAGCATTTCCTTGACCGTACGCGGTGCGCGCGGGGCTTCGCCTTTGTGGGACTTGTGCGCCTTGGGGAAACGCGCCGGCTTGGGCTCGAAATTGGCCAGGGCATACACATAGGCCTCGACCTGGCTCGCACTGCCCAAAAAGGTACTTTGCGGCCGGGTGAACATCGGCATCGCCGCTTGCGGCACCGCGTCCAGGCCTTTGCGGCGAATCGCCGACAGGGCCAGCGCCGCACCGCGAGTCACGGCGTTATGCCGGCGTGCTTCTTCACGCAGCGGCAGCAGCAACTCCCGCGCATGGCGCAAGGTCAACTGGGCGCTGGTTTGCATCTCGAGGATGCGCGCATGGGTGCGCAGCAGCATGTCGTCATCTACCAGGTGGCCAAGACGCTGTTGCTCGGTGAGCATGCGCAGCAGCACGTTTTCCACCTTGCGTACGCCTTGCTCGAAGGCGCCGTCGGCGTTCACCAGCTGGATCATCGGCTCGACGTACTCGTCCCAGGTCGCCAATACCTCGGCGTAGCGCTGGCGCAACGGGATCTGGCGGTCGCTGGTCTTGGCGCGGTCAGCGACGGCGGCGAGGGCCTGTTCGTCGTTGGCGAGTTTTTTCAGCACGTCGCGCACGCGCATATCCAGCAGGCGCAGTTGCCGGGCCAGGTCGTGGCCGTCACGGATGTCGAAGGCATCCTGGATATAACCGGCCAGACGCTCCAGGTGGCGCAGGTAGGCTTCGATTTCCAGGCACAGGCCAAGCCGGTGCTCCTTGCGAAGATAGGCGAGGAAGTCGTGGATCTGCGCGTTGAGCTCGAAACGGTTCGGGCTCTTGGCGACAGGCACCAGGATATCCAGGCGAATCCACACGTCCAGCAGGCTGGTGATGTCCTGGGGCGTGCTGTCCAGTTGTTGGGCGGCCAACTGTGCGCGCAGCTCGGCCAGGCTCAGGGTGCCTTGGTCGAAGTGTTCGCACAGAGGCTCAAGTAAGGCCCAGTGTTCGGCGAGGGCGCGCAGGACGCGCTTGGGTTCGATCATGGGAATGGCCGGCTGGTTGGCGATTAAAAGTCGCGATTGTACTGCATCAGGCGCGGGATTTATCCACAGCCGGTCAGTGCGCAGTGGGCGATTGTTGCCGAACAGCGGTAGAATCCCCACTCTTTACTTATCCACAAGTGGCCGAGCTGTGCTTATCGAGTCCCGACGTCGCGCTTACTTGACCGCCATGCAGGTGGTCAACTGGCTGCCCCGCACCGAACTGCCGTTTGCCGCGCCGTCGCGGCCTGAGCTGTTGCAGGCGCTTGAGCCTTATGAGGCGTTCGAGTCGTCGGGGGAAGAAGCGGCCGCGCCCGTGGCGGTGGTCAAGCCCACCCCCGAGACGCGCCCGGTGGTCGAGCGGGCCAAGATCGAAGTGCCGCGCCCTGCGCCGGTGACCAAGGCTGCCAAGGTGGTGGAGGAGGCTGCGCCGGTGGCCAAGACGCCAGTGGTGCCGCCGCCACGCTTTGCCCTGCAATTGCTGCGGGCCGGGCGTTGCCTGTTGCTGGTGGAACTGCCGACCGGCGAACGTTTCCAGTCCCGCGACCCGGCCTACCTGTTGCTCAAGGACATGCTACGCGCCGCCGGCCTGCCCGACAGCCCGCAAATCGTCGGTGAGCCGGTGCGCTGGCCGCTGCTGGTGCGCGGCACCATGGACCAGGGCCCCGAGGCCGCACGAGATTTCGTCCAGGGGTTTGTCTCGGCGCGCCTGGAAGACGAGCCTTGCGTGTGCCTGTGGCTGATCGGCCTGCCCGCTGTGCGGTTTGCCGGTGAAGCCAACGCCGAGGCCTGGTACCGCGAGCTGCAGGTTGAAGGCCTGGGTTCGGTGTGGGCCCTGCCGGGCCTGGAATTATTAATGGAAGAGCCACAGCGTAAGGCTGATGTCTGGCAAGCCATGCGCCGGCTGATGGCGCGCTGGAAAACAACTGATGAGTGAGGCTTTATCCTTTCGCCCGATGACCGAGGCTGACCTCGACGCCGTGCTGAAAATCGAATACGCGGCGTTCAGCCACCCCTGGACCCGCGGAATTTTTCTCGACGGGCTGGGCAAGTACCAGATCTGGCTGATGTTCGAAGGCGAGCAGCAAGTGGGGCACGGGGTGGTGCAGATCATTCTCGATGAAGCGCACTTGCTGAACATTACCGTGAAGCCGGAAAACCAGGGCCGTGGTTTGGGGCTGGCGCTGCTGGAGCATTTGATGTCGCGTGCCTATGCCGCCAATGCGCGAGAATGCTTCCTCGAAGTGCGGGACAGCAATACCGGCGCGTTTCGCCTGTATGAGCGTTATGGCTTCAACGAGATCGGCCGTCGCCGGGATTACTACCCCGCTGTGGGTGGCCGCGAAGATGCAGTCGTGATGGCGTGCACCCTGGTCGATTAAATACAGAGCCCCCTATGTGCAGAACCTCTGTGGGAGCCGGGCTTGCCCGCGATGCAGGCACCTCGGTCTCTAAGTAACACCGCGGTGATACCATCGCAGGCAAGCCAGCTCCCACAGGCTCAGCGCTTGCCGTTCAGCGGGTCCAGATCAGCCAGTTCCGCCTCATCCAACCCATTCCCGCCACCAATGTCATTTTCTCCCACGACGCTCAAGTCATAGTCGGCGGCGCTATCTTCGCCTTCCTCCTGCGCATCCCGTGCGCCGTCCTCACGGATCAGCGTTTCCGGGCTCATATCGTCATCGGTGGATTCATGATCATCCGTCGAAGCGCCGGTCAGCCCGGCTTCGCGCACCCGTTCGTCGGGCATCAGATGGTCGCGCTCACGGCGGGGCAGCTCGTCGCCGATTTCCGCAGTCTGGTCCTGCTCGTCAAAATCCAGCTCGCGCATCTCACCCATGCGGTCTTCGTTGTCATCGATCGGTTCCGGCTGCGTTGCGCCGTAGGGACGTCGTGATTCAGTCATGGCCAATCCTCATACTGTGGGGCTTATAGTGTGTGGACAGGCATGGCAGCCAAAAAATTCAAGCTAATTAGCGCCTGGCGTGACCTGGACGAGGGCTTGTCAGTCACAAAACTGCGCATCATTCCTGAGGCTTCCCTGATGAACGAACTACAAGACCTGCTTGATAACAACGAACGCTGGGCGGACGCGATCAAACAGGAAGATCCCGAATTCTTCGCCAAGCTCGCCCGCCAGCAGACCCCGGAATACCTGTGGATCGGCTGCTCCGATGCCCGTGTACCGGCCAACGAGATCGTCGGCATGTTACCCGGTGATCTGTTTGTGCATCGCAACGTGGCCAACGTGGTGCTGCACACTGACCTCAACTGCCTGTCGGTGATCCAGTACGCGGTGGACGTGCTCAAGGTCAAACACATCCTCGTCACTGGCCACTACGGCTGTGGCGGCGTGCGTGCGTCGATGCAGGACCGCCAGTTCGGCCTGATCGACGGCTGGCTACGCACCATTCGCGACCTTTACTACGAAAACCGCGATGTGCTGGCCCAGTTGCCGACCGAAGAAGAGCGTGTGGACCGCATGTGCGAGCTCAACGTGATCCAGCAGGTGGCCAACGTCGGCCACACCAGCATTGTGCAAAATGCCTGGCATCGTGGGCAGAGCCTGTCGATCCATGGCTGCATCTATGGCATCAAGGACGGTCGCTGGAAGAGTTTGAACACCACCATCAGTGGCTTCGAGCAACTGCCACCGCAATACCGCCTGCGTCCTTTGGGCGAAGCCTAAGGTCGTTTGTGCTCACGCCACCAGGCCATGAAGGCCTGGCCTTCGGCGTTCAGCGGCTCCTTGCTGCCGGTGATCCAGCCCCGGCAGTTCAGCTCGCCGCAATGGCAAGCGAACTGCCGGGCCAGTGTGTCTTCGGTGGTGGCGTAATCCAGCGTCAGCAAGCTGCCGGCGCCGATGGGTTGCACCGTCCATAGCTCCAGGTACGTCGTGTCTAGAAACACGTTCGGGTTGCAGGAGTGCTGTAACAGGCCGCAGAGCCAACAATCGTACAAGTGGATGCGGGGTGACAGTTGCAGCGTGTACGGGCGCCGTTCGCTCACGGCATAACCGGAAACCTTAGCAATGCGCGTGCGACTCTCAAAGGCCACGCGCGCCGTGACCCTGGCCGCAACCCCTTCAGCCTCTTGCTTGACCTCAAAGTGCTCGGTCGAGGGGTAACCCTGTTCCACGAGCAGCGTCTTGAAGGGATAGAGGCAGTCATTCACAGCCGTTTCAGCCTTATCCATGGCTCGAGTTTTCATCACTCTCCTGAGCGGGGCTGCATGGACCTGCGGGTGTGACAGTCTTGCAGCAAATGGGCGCGGCCCTAGATTCGCCGAAGTGGGATCCGGTTTCTACTGTCAAAGTTGACAGTAGAAACGGTTTCTTCGCCTTAAAGCGCGGGGGCTATGACGGTGGGCGCGGGCGCGGCATTTTTCAACTGTTTCAACTGCGCCTTGATAGGCGCTGTGGCGCACTTGGCGTTGGCCTGCTCGGGCGTCAGGTGGCGCACCGAGGTGTAGAACAATTCACACGTCTGCTCCTTGCGCGTGACTTGCCAAGTGTTCAGGCAGGCCTTGAGCAATACGTTCGCATCGCTGGCGGGTTTCTGGCCCATGCCTGCTTGCCAGCAGGCGGCGCTCAAGTCCTGGCCCATCACTTTCAAACCGGCGTCATCAGCCTTTTGTTCATCACCGTCATAGCTGTCGGGGCTGGCCGCATACCAAATGTAACTTGGGTGGTTGGCGCCCAATACCGCGACGGTTTTGCCAGGCTCCGGGCTGATCTGCGCCAGGCTCAGCACGCCCACGGTTTGTCCGTATTGTTGCTTGATCCAGCTACGCACTGGCGCGCCGAAGGCCACCATCGGCAATGCGCCGCCAGGGCGCAGGCTCAGTTCCTTGACCATGCGGGTCTGGTAGTCGGTGAAATACCCGTAGACGGTTTCCAGGTCTTTGCCGGCATTGGACGGCGCAGCGATGGGCGCGATATCGATGATGGTCTGGTACGCCGGCGTTTCCGTGGCCGGTACGCCATTTTCGCTTAACAAGGTGGCCCAGCGGTCGGTGGTGGCCGATTCCAGGTAATCCTGGGCCTGGGTCAGCGAGTAATCCGGAGGAAAGTGCAACAACTCGATGCTTTTGCGGTTTTCCAGGGCCATGCCCAACGGCAGGAACAGGTACCAGTTGTAGGCCCATTTGCCATCGCTGTTGAGCTGGCTGGCGCTTTGGTAAGCCAGGTCGGCGGTATTGAGCAGCGTGGTCAGTGGCTGGCCGTAACTGTCGGGCACGCCGCTGAAGGTTGCCGTGACCTGACCGTCGTGGGTCTTCACACTGACCTTGGCCCGGCTGTAACCGTCACGTTGCAGGCTCTGGTTCAAATAGTGTTCGGCGGTCTGCTCCAGTGACCATGGCCGGAAGCAGATCACATTGCAGTTGTTGGGGTACGCGAACAACTGGGTAACGCGCTGCGTGCTGCCCAGTGGCACCTCGATGTCGGCCTGTACGACCGCACTCGCCAGTAGTGCGGCGAGGGTGAAGGACAGCCTGGTCGGTTTAAACATAGTCGATTCCTTGTCAGCGAAGCCCGTCTGCGCGGGATGGAAGCCCACCTGCACACAGTAGCGGCTGACCGGGAAAATCGCGTGTTAAATCGCCCGGCATGTCGTTATTGGATAAGCCCCTACAGGCTGAACTGCAAGGCATTGCTCAGATCGCCCATGGGTTTCTGGCCGCGCGCGATCATCGCGTCATCGCGCTGCTTGAGGCCGTCCAGGGTTTCCAACTGGAACACCCGGGTGATCAAACGCAGGATCGATGCCGTGTCGTACACCGTATGGTCCACCGTGCCTTTGCGTGCAAACGGCGACACCACCAGCGCCGGAACCCGCGAGCCGGGGCCCCAGCGGTCACCCTGGGGCGGCGCCACGTGGTCCCACCAGCCGCCGTTTTCATCCACGGTCACCACCACCACCATATTTTTCCACTGCGGGCTTTCTTGCAGCACCTTCAAGGCGCGGGCGATATGGCGGTCGCCCGAGGCTACATCGGCATAGCCGGCGTGCATGTTCAGGTTGCCCTGGGGCTTGTAGAAACTCACCGCGGGCAGCTTGCCGGCCTGGGCGTCGGCGAAGAACCGGTTGGTGCTCGACTCATCACCCAAACCGCCGTCACGCAGGCGCCTGGCACGTTCTGCCGGGTTTTGCGGCCCTTGCTGCTTGAAGTAATTGAATGGCTGGTGGTGGTACTGGAAATTCGGAATCTTGGGGATGCCGCCGGAGTCCTTGAACTGCTCCAGGGTGGCTTGCCACGCACCGGCGTACCAGGCCCAGTCGATGTTCTTCTTCGACAGCTTGTCGCCAATATGCTCGTGGGTTTGCGGCACCAGCACATTGGGCAGGTCGGGCTTGGAATAATCCGGGTTCTGCGGGTCGCGGATCCAGGTGGGCCAGTAGGGTGGGGCCAGGGTGTTTACGCCGTAACCATCGGGTGTCAGTGCGCTGGGGCCGAATTGCGGCGGGCCGGTCATGGCGCTGGCCGGTGACGTGTCCAATGGCTTTAGGCGCGTGCCGCTGGGGTCATCGCTTTGCAGCGTGGCGATCTGCGCTTTGGCCACCGACTGCGCGGCATTGGGATAAAACGGCGCGGTGGCGCTGATCAGGTACTGGTGGTTAAGGAACGAGCCGCCAAACGCGCCCTGGAAGAAGTTATCGCACAGCACAAACTCCTTGGCCACGTCCCACAGGCGCAGGGCATAACGGCTTTGGGCGTAATGGCCCATCACCAGCCCACCGGAATCGCCCCAGGCGACAAAACCATCATTCTTGCCGCCGTTGATCTGCATCTGGTTCTGGTAGAACACGTGCCACAGGTCGCGAGTCACCAGGCTCAATGGCAGGTCTTCGCCCTGCGGGCCTTTGAGGGCGAACGGCGCGTTGGGCAGGTTTTGCTGGAATTGCACTTCGCTGGGGTAAGTCACCCCGTCCACCGTTTGTGGGCCGACCTGCAACACACCGCCCCAGCTTGGTGGCAGGGCAGGCAATACGCTGCCATCGCGGTCGCGCTGCTGGAAGTCCTTGGCGGTTAACGCCGACAGCGGTTTCTCCACCCCGGGGAAATCTGCGAACAGGTTGTTGAAGCTGCGGTTCTCGGCGTAAATCACCACTACGGTTTTCACCTGCTCGCGCAGCGCCTTGTCCAGTTCCTGGGGCGTGAGCGGCCGCGTCACGGGTGGGCTCGGTGCTTCGCTGGTATTGCCGCAGGCACTCAAGGTCGCCCCCACCCCCAACACCGCCGCACCGCCGAGGAAGCGCCGACGGCTGGTGTCTACCGGCGTTTTGGGGGCGCAGTCGTGGGCAGGGTGGTCGTTGTGCTCGTCACTCATTGCGAGGAATCCTTGGCGAGATGTTGCAAGATATTTCTCAGGACGGTAGCAATGGAATGTGACGGAACAAAGACAGGCGTGTGATGGGCGGGGCGTGTCTACACGGCTCAAGCGCTGCTAGACTGCCCTTCTAATGCACATCACTGAGGTGAGTCGTGAGACCTTCAACTGCACTTGATCTGCAACGAACGGCTGTACGAGAAGTGGTCGGACGTTTCCGTATTTCCAATCCCAGAGTATTTGGGTCGGTACTGATGGGGACTGACCAAGAAGGCAGTGATCTTGATTTGCTGGTAGACGCGCCGCCGGGCACAACCCTCTTTGATCTTGGTGGGTTGCAGGTCGAGCTTGAGGACTTGCTCGGCGTTAATGTCGACCTGCTTACGCCTGGCGACTTGCCTTTGAAGTTTCGCGATAAAGTGCTAGCGGAGGCCCGGCCAGTATGACGGAAAGTCGGCTAGGGGATTATCTGGAGCACATAAGGCAAACTGCCACTGACGCGATCACTTTTGTAGAGGGCTTGAGCAAAGAAGAGTTTTTGGAAGACCGGCGAACACAATAAGCTGTGGTCATGAGCCTGATCATCATTGGTGAAGCGTCGACGAAAATCATGGATCAGCATCCGGACTTCGCGGCACGCCATTCACATATTCCTTGGCGCAATATGCGAGCGATGCACAACCGAATCGCTCATGGTTACTTCGATATCAACTTGGATGTTGTTTGGGACACGATACAGAGTGCATTACCTGATCTATTGGCACGCCTTCCTGTAAATCCTTGACCGCAACTGTTCTACCAACAGTTGCGGTCACTCGTTATTCAGGGCATCACAGGCGGCAAATACTTCAACGTCGTCCCCAACGCCCACAGCAAAAACAACACCAGCGGCGTGTGCACCAGCAACTGCACAAACGAAAACCCGATCAGATCCCGCGCCTTCAGGCCCAGCACACCCAGCAACGGCAACATATAAAACGGGTTGATCAAGTTCGGCAGCGCCTCGGCGGCGTTGTAGATCTGCACCGCCCAGCCCAGGTGGTATTGCAGGTCATTGGCCACTTGCATCACATACGGCGCTTCGATGATCCACTTGCCGCCACCCGAGGGGATGAAGAAGCCCAGCACCGCCGAGTACACACCCATCAGCAGGGCGTAGGTGTCGTGGGAGGCGATGGAGGTGAAGAACGTCGAGATATGGTGCGCCAGGGTCTGGCCGTCGCCGCCCTTTACCACCGTCATCAGTGCGGCAATCGAGCCGTACAGCGGGAACTGGATCAGCACGCCGGTGGTGGTCGGCACCGCTCGGGCCACGGCATCGAGGAAGCTGCGCGGGCGCCAGTGCAGCAGCGCGCCCACCATGATGAACAGGAAGTTATAGGTATTGAGCCCCGAGATGGCGCTGATCGCCGGCTTGGTCGAGAACTCATGGAACAGCCAGCCGGCCGCCAGCAACGCCAGCAGAATGGTCAGCAACGGGCTGTGTTCCAGCCATTCACCGGGGCGCGTCGGCGCCTGCGGCTTGGGCAGGTTGAAGGCCGGGTCAATGCCGCAGGCCTTGGCATCCCGGGCGCTGTTGGGGCCAGGCGCGGTGGCGTAGGCGATGATCAGCGACACTACGATCAGCGCCAGCAACAGCACGCCGGATTGCCACAAAAAAATAGTCTCGGTGAACGGGATCATGCCGGTGATCGACAGAATCGACGGCGGCAAGCTGGCCGGGTTGGCCTGCAACTGCGCGGCCGACGACGACAGCCCCAGCGCCCATACGGCCCCCAGGCCCAGGTACGCTGCAGCGCCAGCGGCACGGTAGTCCATGCGCAAATCCGTGCGCCGGGCCAATGCCCGCACCAGCAAACCGCCGAACACCAGGGACAGGCCCCAGTTAAGCAACGACGCGACCATGGAAATCAACGCCACCCAGGCCACGGCCGAACGGCCATTTTTGGGAATGCGCGCCAGGCGGTCGATCAACTTCACTGCGGGTGGTGAGCTGGCGACCACGTAACCGCCGATCACCACAAAGGCCATCTGCATGGTGAACGGGATCAGGCTCCAGAACCCATCGCCAAATGCCTTGGCCGCTTCGGCCGGTGCGGCGCCCATGCCCAGGGTCGCCACGGCGACGATGATCACGGCGAGGGCGGCAAACACCCAGGAGTCAGGAAACCAGCGCTCGGCGAAGTTGGAGCAACGCAGGGCAAATCGGGCATAGCGGCTGTCTTCGATAGCATCGGCCACGAGTCTTTCCTCTTGTAGTTATTATGGGGTTTGGCAGTTTTACGGCATGTTCCTCTACGGCCATTGATTTGGGAATGTTGTTATCTTCAACGATCAATGAGTAAAACAAATATATCCGTCGCGATTGCCATCAATGGGCTCAGCTCATAACCTGCACGCCATTTTGTTTGTCTGCCGAGCCTGCACATGACTGCCACCTTTTCCCCACGGGCGCAGCGTTTTTCCCGCTCCGACTACAAAACCCTGGGCCTGGCCGCCCTCGGCGGCGCCCTGGAAATCTACGACTTCATTATCTTCGTGTTCTTTGCGCTGACCCTCAGCCAACTGTTCTTCCCGCCGGAAATGCCCGAGTGGCTGCGCCTGTTGCAAAGCTTCGGCATTTTCGTCACCGGCTACCTCGCGCGTCCACTGGGCGGCATCCTGATGGCGCACTTTGCCGACCACCTGGGGCGCAAGCGCGTCTTCAGCTTGAGCATCCTCATGATGGCCTTGCCCTGCCTGTTGATCGGCGTCATGCCGACCTACGCGCAAATTGGCTATTTCGCCCCGCTGATCCTGCTGGCGCTGCGCGTGCTGCAAGGCGCAGCGGTGGGCGGCGAAGTGCCCAGCGCCTGGACTTTCGTCGCCGAGCACGCGCCGCGTCACCATCGTGGCTATGCCTTGGGTTTTTTGCAGGCCGGCCTGACCTTCGGTTACCTGCTGGGGGCACTGACCGCCACCTTGCTCGCGCAAATCTTTACCCCCGCCGAAATCCTCGACTACGCCTGGCGCTTCCCCTTCCTGCTCGGCGGCGTATTCGGTGTGATCGGCGTATGGCTGCGCCGCTGGCTCAGCGAGACCCCAGTGTTCCTGGAGATGCAGGCGCGTCGCCAGGCCGCCGCCGAAATGCCCTTGCGCACCGTGCTGCGCGACCATCGCGTCGTGCTGCTGCCGGCGATGATCCTCACCTGCGTGCTGACGTCTGCCGTGGTAGTGCTGGTGGTCATCACCCCGACCATGATGCAGAAAACCTTCGGCATGAGCCCCAGCCACACCTTTGCCCTGAGCGCCCTGGGCATCGTCTTCCTGAATATCGGCTGCGTGCTCGCCGGCCTGCTGGTGGACCGCATCGGCGCGTGGCGCGCCGTATTGGTCTACAGCCTGTTGCTGCCGGTGGGCATTGCGCTGCTGTACGCCAGCCTGATCGCCGGCGGTGTGTGGCTCGGCGCGGCGTATGCGGTGGCGGGCCTGAGTTGCGGCGTGGTGGGCGCGGTGCCGTCGGTGATGGTGGGCCTGTTTCCGGCGCAGGTGCGGGTGTCGGGCATTTCCTTCACCTACAACATCGCCTATGCGCTGTGGGCAAGTACTACGCCGTTGTTGTTGATCGCGCTGATGCCGACCAGTCCGTGGATCTGCGTGGGGTATTGCGTGGTGATGGGGGCGGTGGGGGTGGCGAGTGTGGCGCTGTTTGGCAAGCGCCACAGCCTGGCCGCCTGAGGATCAGGTCAGGAAGTGCCAGAGCAGCAAGGTCCCCACCAACCCAACCACCGAAACAATCGTCTGCAACACCGACCACACCCAGATGGTCTGCTTCAACTGCAAGCCAAAGTACTCACGCACCATCCAGAACCCGGCGTCGTTGACGTGGCAGAAGAACACCGAGCCGGCGCCAATCGCAAGGGCGACCAATGAGCTTTGCGTTGCCGCCAACCCGGCCATCATCGGCGCGAGGATGCCGGCGGTCGTGGTGGTGGCGACGGTGGCCGAGCCGGTGGCCTGGCGCAGGGCCACGGCGATCAGCCAGGCCAGCAGCAGGTAGGGCATGTGCGCGCCTTCGGCGACTTTGCTGATGGTCTGGCTGACGCCGGCGTCCAGTAGGGTTTGCTTGAGGCCGCCGCCGGCGCCGATGGTCAGCAGTAGTACGGCGATGGGCGCCAGGGCTTTGCGCAGGGTGTTGCCGACGTCGGCGCGTGGCATGCCCGCCGCCCAACCCAGGCAGACGACCGCGGCGATTACGGCCAGGCCGAGGGCGACCAGCGGTTCACCGAGGAACTTCAAGGCCAGGGCGAGGGTGCTTTCCGGCGCCAACGCGACTTTAGCCAAGGTGCTGCCGAGCATCAGGATTACCGGCAACAGAATGATCAGCAGCGACACACCGAAGCTCGGCTGGCGCGGGGCCTTGGGCGGTGCGCTGAACAAGGCGCCGATATCGGCCGGCTCATCCACGTGCAGGCGCTTGGACAGCCAGTTGCCATACAGCGGCCCGGCCAGGATCACTGCCGGCACCGCCAGGCAAAAGCCCAGCAACATGGTCAGGCCCAGGTCGGCGTGCAATGCGCCTACGGCAATCAGCGGCCCAGGGTGAGGTGGCATCAAGGCATGCAAGGTGGTCATGCCCGCCAGTGCAGGGATGGCGATCTTCAGCAACGGCTGGTTCGAACGCTTGGCCATCACAAAGATGATCGGCACCATCATCACCAGGCCCACTTCGAAGAACAGCGGCAGGCCGATCACCATGGCGACCAACGCCATCACCCAAGGCAATGACTTGCCTTTGCCCAGCCCGAGCAACGTTGTGGCAATACGGTCGGCCGCGCCGGATTCGGCCATCAGCGCGCCGAGCATCGCACCCAGGGCAATGATGATCCCGGCTTCCCCGAGAATCGCCCCGGCGCCTTTGCTGAACGCCTTTGCCACTTCTTCCGGTGGTAGGCCGGCGCCGACCCCGGCGATAAAGGTGCCGATCAGAATCGACAGGAAGGGCGGCAGTTTGGTCGCGCTGATCAGCACAATGATGCTGGCGATCGCCAACAGGACGCAGAGCATGAGGCGGGTGTCGTGAACCATCCACGCGGCAGTCGATAACTCCAAGACGGAACTCCTTATCGAGCAGGTTGGCTAATATGTTTCTTTTTGTTTCGGCCCGAAAAGCATACCTGATACATCTTCCCCAACGCGTGCATGAACGATTTTGGTGCGCCCGAAGCTAACGACCCTCTGGCGCTCAGATGACAATTTTGCAAACCATGCCCGTGGATCTGGCCTATAGCTCTATGATCCGCCCCATCCCAACCCACGAGGACATTTCATGAGCGCAGGACACAGCCACGCCCAGGTACGCGCCGGCCACGAACGCAAGTTATGGATCGCACTGGGGCTGACCGGCAGCTTCATGCTGGCCGAAGTCATCGGCGCTTTTATCACCGGCAGCCTGGCGCTGTTGTCGGACGCGGCGCACATGATGACCGACGCCCTGGCCCTGGCGATTTCCCTGGTGGCGATCCAGGTCGCCAAGCGCCCGGCAGACCGCAAGCGTACCTTCGGTTATGCGCGCTTCGAGATCCTGGCGGCCGCCTTCAACGCATTGCTGTTGTTCGCCGTGGCGTTCTACATCTTGTACGAGGCTTACCAGAGGCTGCAGGCGCCCGCCGAAATCCAGTCCACCGGCATGCTGGTGATTGCGCTGCTGGGGCTGGTGGTCAACCTGATCTCCATGCGTCTGCTCAGCGCTGCCAGTGGCGAGAGCCTCAACGTCAAGGGTGCCTACCTGGAAGTCTGGAGCGACATGCTGGGCTCCGTCGGCGTGATCATTGCCGCGCTGGTGATCATGTTCACCGGCTGGGGTTGGGTTGACTCCGTGGTCGCGGCCGCCATCGGCTTTTGGGTATTGCCGCGCACCTGGACGTTGCTCAAGGCGAGCATGAACATCCTGCTGCAAGGTGTGCCAGAAGGTGTGGATATCGAGCAGGTAGAGCAGGGCATTCGCGGCGTGCCTGGGGTCAAGGACGTACACGACCTGCATATCTGGGCCCTCACCAGTGGCAAGAACGTGCTGAGTACGCATCTGGTCGCGGATGCGTCCCAAGGCACTGAGCAACAGATCCTCAGCCGAGTGACGGAGTTACTGCACGAACAATTCGATATTTCCCATGCCACGATCCAGGTCGAGGGCGAGGGTTTTCAACATGACGATCACGACGAAGTGCATGCCTGAGCCTGGCTAACGGATTTGTAATCTTTCGCCCACGGCCCTGATAAGTACCGAAAGCTACATTGCCCCCGCTGGGAAACCTCAGCGACTTCATGGGCGTGGAACTCTCGTTATGGCAATTTTCGTTAGAACACTGTTGGGGGCGGCGGCATTGGTAGTGTGGATATCCGCAAACGCCGCCCAGGCACAACCCCTCACCCTCGATGCAGCCTTGCAAACCGCCTTCGCCAACAACCCGGACCTGGCGGCCGCACAATGGGAAATCGACATCGCCCAAGGCGGCCGCCAACAGGCCGGCCTGATCCCCAACCCGGTGGCCTCCTGGGACGCCGAAGACACCCGCCGCAACAGCCGCACCACCAGCATCAAACTCAGCCAGACCCTGGAACTGGGCGGCAAGCGCAGTGCGCGTGTCGAAGTGGCCACCCGCGCCCAGGATGCCGCCGCGCTGACCCTGGAGCAGCGTCGCAACCTGTTGCGCGCCGAGGTCATCGACAGCTACTACGGCGCCCTGCGCGCCCAGGAACGCCTTGACCTGGCGCAACGCTCCATGACGCTTGCCGAGCGCGGCCTGGTGGTCGCCAACGGGCGCGTCACCGCTGGCAAGTCGTCACCCGTGGAAGCCACTCGCGCCCAGGTGCAGGTGTCGCAAATCCGCCTGGAATTGAACCGCGCCCAGATCGGCCTCACTGACGCCTACCGTCGCCTCGCCACCAGCACCGGCAGCGCCGCCACCGACTTCCAGGCCGTCGCCACGCCAAGCCCCTCGGTACCGGCGTTACCCGCCGCCGCGCCATTGCTGGCACGCCTTGAGCAAACGGCCGAATTGCGCCTGGCCGAACTCAACATTGTGCAGAACGAAGCCAGCGTGGGCCTGGAAAAAGCCCAGCGCATTCCGGACCTGGACGTGTCCATCGGCAGCCAATACGACGCCAGCGTGCGCGAACGGGTGAACCTGGTGGGCGTGTCGATGCCGATCCCGCTGTTCAACCGCAACCAGGGCAACATCCTCGCGGCCACCCGACGCGCCGACCAGGCCCGCGACCTGCGCAACGCCGCCGAGCTGCGTCTGCGCACCGAAACCCGCCAGGCCCTGGACCTGTGGCAAACGGCAAATACCGAAGTGCGCGCGTTCAACCAGCAGATCCTGCCCGCCGCACAAAGTGCGGTAGACAGCGCCACCCGTGGCTTCGAGATGGGCAAGTTCAACTTCCTCGACGTGCTCGACGCCCAGCGCACCTTGATCGCGGCCCGCACCCAATACCTTGCGGCCACCGCCCAGGCCACCGAGGCCTGGGTACGCATCGAACGCATTTACGGCGACCTCGCCCGCTTTTGATTTTTCCTGGAGTCTCCTGATGAACAAAAAACATGGCATGGCGCTCGCCGTCGCCCTGGGCCTGATGCTTTCCGGCTTCGCCCACGCCGAGGAAGAAGAAGGCAAGCTCGAACTCACCGAGCAGCAGATTCAAGCCGCCGGCATCCAGTTGGCCCAGGCGCAACCGCGTGCCATCAGCACCGTGCTGACGCTGCCGGGCGAGGTGCGTTTTGATGAAGACCGTACTTCCCACATCGTGCCCCGTGCGGCGGGCGTGGTGGAGGCGGTGAAGGTCAACCTGGGCCAGTCGGTGAAGAAGGGTGAGCTGTTGGCGGTGATCGCCAGCCAGCAGATTTCCGACCAGCGCAGCGAATTGGCCGCCAGTGAGCGCCGGGTCGAACTGGCGCGTACCACCTTCCAGCGTGAGCGCCAGTTGTGGCAGGACAAAATCTCTGCCGAACAGGATTACCTGCTGGCGCGGCAGACCCTGCAAGAAGCCGAAATCGCCCTGAACAATGCGCGGCAAAAAATGACTGCCCTCAGCGGCAGCGCGGTACTGGCCGGCGGCAATCGTTATGAACTGCGTGCGCCCTTCGCCGGTGTGGTGGTGGAAAAACACCTGGGGGTGGGCGAGGTGGTCAGTGAAACCAGTAATGCCTTCACCCTCTCGGATCTGTCCCAGGTGTGGGTCACCTTCGGCGTATTTCCCAAGGACTTGAACAAGGTTCGCGTGGGCAAACCGGTGAAAGTCAGCTCGACGGAAATGGGCACCGAAGTGCTGGGCACCGTGGCTTATGTGGGCAACTTGCTCGGTGAGCAGACGCGCACCGCTACCGTGCGCGTGACGGTCCCCAACCCCGACGACGCCTGGCGCCCGGGCTTGTTCGTGGCCGTGCAAGTGGCTACCGATACTTATCAGGCCAAGGTGGCCGTGCCGCAAACCGCTATCCAGACCGTCGAGGACAAACCCTCGGTGTTTGTGCGCACCGCGGACGGCTTTATCACCCGCCATCTTGAACTGGGCGTCAGTGAAAACGGCTACGTCGAAGTGCGTAAAGGCCTGGAAGCCGGCGCGCAGGTGGCGACGGCTGGCAGCTTCATCCTCAAGTCCGAACTGGGCAAAGGCTCGGCCGAACACGCCCATTGATCCTGCGAGTGATTCCCCATGTTTGAGCGCCTTATCCAATTCGCCATCGAGCAGCGCATCATCGTGTTGCTGGCGGTGCTGTTGATGGCCGGTGTCGGCATCGCCAGCTATCAGAAACTACCCATCGACGCGGTGCCTGACATCACCAACGTACAGGTGCAGATCAACTCGGCGGCGGCCGGTTTTTCGCCGCTGGAAACCGAGCAGCGCGTCACCTTTCCCATCGAAACCGCCATGGCCGGCCTGCCGGGCCTGCAGCAGACGCGATCGCTGTCGCGTTCCGGTCTGTCCCAGGTCACGGTGATCTTCAAGGACGGCACCGACCTGTTCTTTGCCCGCCAATTGGTCAACGAACGCCTGCAAGTGGCCCGTGAGCAATTGCCTGACGGCATCGAAACCGCGATGGGGCCGATTTCCACTGGCCTTGGGGAAATTTTCCTGTGGACCGTCGAAGCCGAGGACGGTGTGCGCAAAGAGGACGGTACGCCTTACACCCCCACCGACCTGCGGGTGATCCAGGACTGGATCATCAAACCGCAGTTGCGCAACGTGCCAGGCGTGGCCGAGATCAATACCATCGGCGGCTTCGCCAAGGAATATCAGATTGCGCCAGACCCCAAGCGCCTGGCCGCTTACAACCTGACCCTCAACGATCTGGTCACGGCGCTGGAGCGCAACAACGCCAACGTCGGCGCCGGTTACATCGAGCGCAGCGGCGAACAGTTGTTGATCCGCGCGCCGGGCCAGGTGGCGTCTATCGACGACATCGCCAACATTGTCATCACCACCTCGGACGGCACGCCGATCCGCGTGCGCAATGTGGCCCAGGTCGACATTGGTCGTGAGCTGCGTACCGGCGCTGCCACCGAAAACGGCCGTGAGGTGGTGCTGGGCACGGTGTTCATGTTGATCGGCGAGAACAGCCGCAGCGTGTCCCAGGCGGTGGCGAAAAAGCTTGAGGAGATCAACCGCTCGCTGCCCGAAGGCGTGGTGGCGGTCACTGTTTACGACCGCACCAACCTGGTGGAAAAAGCCATCGCCACGGTGAAGAAAAACCTCTTCGAAGGTGCGTTGCTGGTGGTGGCGGTGTTGTTCCTGTTTCTGGGCAACATCCGTGCGGCGCTGATCACGGCAATGGTGATTCCGCTGGCGATGCTGTTCACCTTCACCGGCATGTTCACCAACAAAGTCAGCGCCAACCTGATGAGCCTGGGCGCGCTGGACTTCGGCATTATCGTTGACGGTGCGGTGGTGATTGTCGAGAACGCCATTCGCCGTCTGGCCCACGCACAGCAGCGCCACGGCCGGTTGCTGACCCGCAGTGAACGCCTGCACGAAGTGTTCGCCGCGGCCAAGGAGGCGCGACGCGCGTTGATCTTCGGGCAGTTGATCATCATGGTGGTGTACCTGCCGATCTTCGCTCTCACGGGCGTGGCCGGAAAGATGTTCCACCCCATGGCCTTCACGGTGGTGATTGCCTTGCTCGGCGCGATGATTCTGTCGGTGACCTTCGTACCGGCGGCGATTGCGTTGTTCGTCACCGGCAAGGTCAAGGAAGAAGAAAACTTCGTCATGCGCAGTGCGCGCCGGGTGTATGACCCGGTGCTCAACTGGGTGATGGTGCGTCGGCCCCTGGTGTTCGGCCTGGCCGCACTGACGATCGTCGTCTCGGGCCTGGTCGCCAGCCGCATGGGCAGTGAATTTATCCCCAGCCTCAGCGAAGGCGACTTTGCCCAACAGGCGCTGCGTGTGCCTGGCACCAGCCTGACCCAATCGGTGCAGATGCAGCAGCAACTGGAAAAAACCTTACTGGCCCAAGTGCCGGAAATCGAGCGGGTGTTTGCGCGCACCGGTACGGCGGAAATTGCGTCCGACCCGATGCCGCCGAATATCTCCGACAGCTACGTGATGCTCAAACCCAAGGACCAATGGCCAGACCCGAAGAAGTCCCGCGAGGCAATTATCGCTGACATCCAACGGGCCAGCGCGATTGTGCCGGGCAGCGTGTATGAGCTGTCGCAGCCGATCCAGTTGCGCTTCAACGAGCTGATTTCCGGAGTGCGCAGCGATGTGGCGGTGAAGGTGTTCGGCGATGATATGGCGGTGCTCAACCAGACTGCCGGGGAAATTGCCGAGACCTTGCAGAAGCTCAACGGCGCCTCGGAAGTGAAGGTGGAACAGACCTCCGGCCTGCCGGTGCTGACCATCAATATTGACCGCGACAAGGCCGCTCGCTTTGGCCTGAATGTGGGTGATGTGCAGGACACCATCGCCGTCGCTGTCGGTGGGCGCCAGGCCGGTACGCTGTACGAGGGTGATCGGCGTTTTGACATGGTGGTGCGCTTGTCCGACACGTTGCGCACCGATATCGATGGCTTGTCACGGCTGTTGATCCCTGTGCCGGCGCTGGCGAGTAGTACCTCGGGGCAGTTGGGCTTTATCGCCTTGTCCCAGGTTGCCAGCCTCGACCTGGTGCTGGGCCCCAACCAGATCAGCCGCGAGAACGGCAAGCGCCTGGTGATCGTCAGCGCCAACGTGCGTGGGCGCGATATCGGCTCGTTTGTCGAGGAGGCCGAAGCCGCCATCACTACCCAGGTGAAAGTCCCTGCCGGTTACTGGACCACCTGGGGCGGCCAGTTCGAACAGTTGAAGGAGGCTTCTGAACGCTTGCGTATCGTGGTGCCGGTGGCGTTGCTGTTGGTGTTCGGGTTGCTGTTCATGATGTTCAACAACCTCAAGGATGGGCTGCTGGTGTTTACCGGCATCCCCTTCGCGCTCACCGGCGGGATCATGGCCTTGTGGCTGCGTGATATTCCGCTGTCGATTTCGGCGGGTGTGGGCTTTATCGCCTTGTCGGGCGTGGCGGTGCTTAATGGCCTGGTGATGATCGCGTTCATCCGAAACCTGCGCGAGGAAGGCCGCTCGTTATCGGTGGCGATCCACGAAGGCGCGTTGACCCGCTTGCGCCCGGTGCTGATGACCGCGCTGGTGGCGTCCCTCGGATTTATCCCCATGGCACTCGCCACCGGCACCGGCGCCGAAGTGCAGCGCCCATTGGCGACGGTGGTGATTGGTGGGATTATTTCTTCGACCTTGCTGACCTTGCTGGTGCTGCCGGCGTTGTATCAGTGGGCTCATCGTCGCGAAGAAGAGCCCGCCTGACAACCGTGAAAACGCCGCAACCCCCTGTGGGAGCGGGCTTGCTCGCGAATGCGCCGGGTCAGTCGATACCTTTGCTGACTGATACACCGCCTTCGCGAGCAAGCCCGCTCCCACAGGGGGACAGCGGTGCTTCCAGCGTCAGGGGAAAGGCCAGGCTGAACCGCGTAAAACGCCCAGGCTGGCTGGTGACATGAGCATGCCCCTGATGCAAATGCATGATCGATTTCACGATGGCCAGTCCCAGCCCGGTGCCGCCCTCGGCACGGGTACGGCTGCTGTCGGCGCGGTAGAAGCGTTCGAACAGGTGCGGCAGGTGGTGCGCTTCAATGCCTCGCCCCGGGTTGCCCACCGACAGCGATACGCTCTGCTCGTAGGTCTCCACCAACAGCAACACGGTAGAGGCCTCGGGTGTGTGGCGAATGGCATTGGAGAGCAAGTTGGAAATCGCCCGCTGGATCATCAGGCGGTCGCCGGTCACCCAGGCATCGCCGCGCAGGCTCAGGGTGACGCCTTTATCTTCGGCACTCAGGGCAAACAACTCCATCACGCGCTGGGCTTCCTGCGCCAGGGACACCTCGGTGAATGAGGCCCGCGCCGCCGGGTGGCTGACCTGCGCCAGAAACAGCATGTCGCTGACAATCCGCGCCAGGCGTTCGAGCTCTTCGGTGTTGGATTCCAGCACCGCCTTGTATTCCTGCGGCGGGCGCTGGCGCGACAGGGTCAACTGGGCCTTGCCCATCAGGTTGGTCAAGGGCGCGCGCAGTTCGTGGGCCAGGTCATCGGAGAATTGCGAGAGTTGCTGCACCCCGGCATCCAGGCGGTCGAGCATCACGTTGATGCCGTGGGCGAGTTCACCCAGTTCGTGGGGCAGGTTGTCCACGGACAAGCGATGGGTGAGGTCTTGGGTGGTGACTTTCGCCGCCACCTGGCTGAACTGCTTCAACGGTGCCAGGCCCCGTTGCACCAGCCACCATGCGCCCATGCCAATCAGTATCAGCAGTAGCGGCAGCGCAACGAGCGTGGCGCGCAGGTAGGCACTGAGCAATGCCTGGTCGTCCATGCGGTCCAGGGATAGCAGCACCCGCACACGTTCACCGTTGGCCAGGCGCATCAAGCTGGAGGCACTGAGTACCTGGTTGCCGTAGCTGTCGACCCAATTGAGGTAGCCCAGGGTTTCCCGTGGCTTGAAGTCGGTGAGCAGTGGTTCCTGGGGCTTGCTGCCGACGTTCAGCAGCACGCTGTTATCGGGTGCGGTGCCGACGATGGTCAGGTGGAAATTGTCGTGGCCGATCACCAGGTCCATCAGCGAGTGCGGGCGGGCGCGGATGGCATGGGCGTCCAGGCCCAGGGCCAGGCTGTGCTGGATCTGTTCCATCTTGCTTTCCAGGTTTTTTCGCGCGAGTTTTTCCAGCTCATGGGTGAGGGCCAGGTAGGCCAGGGTCGCCAGCAGCAACACCAGGCCCGCGCCCATCAGGCTGACCGTCAAGCCCAGGCGCATCGACAGGCTGCCGGTCTTCATGGGCGCGCTTCCAGCACGTAGCCCACGCCGCGAATCGTGTGGATCAGCTTGACCTCGCTCTGGTCATCCACCTTGGCGCGCAGGCGGCTGATGGAGACTTCGACCACGTTGGTGTCGCAGTCGAAATTCATGTCCCACACCAGGGAAATAATCTGCGTACGGGTCAGCACTTCGCCGGCCTGGCGCATCAGCACTTGCAACAGCGCGAACTCCTTGGTGGTCAGGTCGATGCGCCGGGCGCCGCGATAAGCGCGGTGGCGGCGCGGGTCCAGTTCCAGGTCCGAGACGCGGAACACTTCCGGCTGTGGAATGTGCTCGCTGCGACGCATCAGGGTGCGCACGCGGGCCAGCAGTTCGGGAAACTCGAACGGCTTGACCAGATAATCGTCGGCGCCCATGTCCAGGCCCTTGATCTTGTCAGCCAGCCGGCCACGGGCGGTGAGCATCATCACGCGCTGGGTGCCGTTGCGGCGCAATTGTTCCAGTACTTGCCAGCCATCCTTGCCCGGCAGGTTCACGTCCAGAATCACCAGTTCATAGGCGTGTTGCCCGGCCAGGTGCAGGCCGTCGATACCATTGGCGGCGCAGTCGACCACGTAGCCACTTTCGTTCAGGCCCTGTTGCAGGTAGTCGGCGGTTTTCTGCTCGTCTTCAACCACAAGAATACGCATGGGGGTTACCTCTTGAATTAGGGGAGAGAAGGCGCCCATGTCCCTATGGCGGCGGGTTCGGAAGTGGGAAAAGTCTGAAGGCTAAAGTAGCTTTAGGGTCAACTGCGACCGTCGGTCGCATGTGTCGCAGGCAAAAAAAACGCCCCAAGCGGGGCGTTAAAAATTCATCTCTTTCCAAAGGAGCTACACAAAAGCTTCAGAGATGAATGTGCTCGGGTGAATAAGTTGAAGCGAGTATAGAAAGTTCCACTTAACGAGAAGCTGAGGCCAATATTACAATTTTGATAACTGGCTATTTGTGAACAGATGTTAGTTAATCGCGAGCGAATGTAAGGGCTACAGCACGACCAATGGGTATTCGGCAATCAGACGAACTTCCTCCAGGTCTGATTCAAACGTACTGGAGCGCACGGTGGCCTGGCGCAAGCGCAGGGACAAATCCTTCAAACGCCCACTTTGCACCACGTATTTGGCCTCGATATCCCGTTCCCAGCGGCGTTGATCGGTCAAGGGGTTACCCGCTGCATCGCGGCGCATATACACGGCATTGGCGTTGCTATAGTCGGCGCCGGTGCCTTTGCCGTAGCGGGTCATGAACGACAGGCCGGGAATGCCGAACGCTTGCATGTCCAGGTCGTAGCGCACCATCCATGAGCGCTCCTTGGGCGCGTTGAAGTCGCTGTACTGGATCGAGTTATTGAGGAAGATCGAGTCTGATTGGCGCAGGTAGTCGAAGTCATCGTCGCCGTTGTTACGCTGGTGCGACACGGCCACGCTGTGGGCACCGACCTTGACCCCGAGCCTGGCGCTCCAGATGTTGTTGTCGAACTCGCCGAGCCGTTTCTGGCCTTCGTCCACGGCCTTGTAGTAGTTGAAGTCGCCGAACAATGACACGTCGTCGGTCAATGCGTAATTGGCATTGCTGCCGAAGTAGTACTGGTCCCAGGCGTCCTTCAAGCGGCTGCTGTACAGGCTAAAGCCCAGATGGCTGTTGAGCTGGTAGTCACCGCCGAAGTAGGCGATCCAGGGCGAGTCGACCTTGCCTGCATAGAAGGTGGCAAAGCCTTTGTTCATGCCGCTTTCACTGGGCTGGCTCATGCCGCTCAGGCGCCCGCCTTGCAGGCTCAAGCCTTCCAGGCTGGTGTTTTGCAGGGTGACGCCGCGAAAGCTCTCGGGCAACAGGCGAGAGTCGCCGTAGGCTACCACGGGGGTGAGGGGGAACACGTCGCCGGCCTTGATTACCGTGTCCAGCACGCGCAGTTTCGCCGCGCCGCCGATTTTGCTGTAGCTGTTTTCCGGCTGGTTGTCGCTGTTCACCGGCAGCACGCCGAACGAGCCTTTGCCGCCGCTGCGGCCGCTGCCCGAGTCAAGTGTAAGGCCGTACATGGCGAATGCGTCCAGGCCAAAACCCACGGTGCCCTGGGTAAAGCCGGATTCGAATTTGCCAATAAAGCCCTGGGCCCAGGCTTCGGAGTAACCATTGCCAGTGGGGCTGGACTGGCCTTTGCGGTCATCGCGGTTGAAGTAGAAATTGCGTGCCAGCACGTTGATACGGCTGCCCTCGATAAAACCCTCGGGTGTGTCTTCCACCGCCACCGCGGCCAGGGGCAACGCGGCCATCAATGAAAAGGGAAGGGTGTAATGACGAATGCTCATGATGCGCTCCTCGGTGATGGCAGTTATCAGCTTCTTATAGAGGCGGGCGTTTTTATTGATATGGCCCTGGCTGATAGTTGCAAACGGTGGGTAACAGCCGCATGGCGCGAAGATTACAATTCTGGAAACTAACGGCCATCTAACAAATAAGTAATGTTCTAGTGAACCTGCCGTCAGGGTGGGTTGGTTAATCTCGACACTGAACTTTTCAGTCGAGGAAACCGCGATGAACTTTTATAAAGCAGGTTTGGCTGTATTAACGGCTGTGTTGTCATTTGGCGCACTGGCCGAAGGGGGCGGGGATCGCACTTTTGCCCTGATGATGGAGCGCAATGAGAAAGCCATGGCCGCGTACGCCATCAAAAAAGGCAAGCCGGTGCCTGAGGTCCAGGCGTACCGCTATGGCATGGACCTGGACATTGCCAAGGTCGTCAACGTGACGCCGCCGATCCGCTCGTGCAACGCCGTGCCGTCGCGCATGACCTATGAAGACTCCAGCGGCAAGCTCAATACCCTGGAATATCAGGTCATGGGCGTATGCCGTAACAATGGCGGTTGAAAATATAGTTCGGCCCAGGGCTCAAGCGCTCTTCAGAAAACCCCGACAGCGCCGATGCAAGTAAGTACACCCACCTCACTTGCCTAACGGTGCCCCATGTTCAATACCCGCCTGAAGCAGGAGCTGACCGCTCTGCGCGAAGAATTGTCGAGCTTGCTCCAGGTGAAAGAGAGCCTGGAAAACGAGATGCTCTGCCTGACACTGGACCCTGAAGGCCGTGTTGAGTGGGCCAATGCCAACTTCCTGCAGGAACTGGCTTATTCGCTGGGCGAGATTGTCGGGCGCGCGATCGAAGACCTGGTGCCGGCCCACGTGCGCCAGGACGAGTTCCAGCTGCGCTTCAAGCACGCGCTGGCCCGCGGCGAACACTTTGCCGGCGCCGTACGCCTGATGCGCGGCAATGGCAAGGAAGCCTGGTTGCGCTCAATCGTGCAGCCGGTGCGCAGTTCGGAGGGGCGCATCAAGCAGTTTTCGATTTTTTCTAGCGACCTTACCCGCACCATCGAGAGCTCGCGTGAACATGAAAACCTGATCACTGCACTGATGCGTTCCACCGCGTTGATCGAGTTCGACCTGGAGGGGCATGTACTCACCGCCAATGACCGCTTTCTCGGCGCCATGGGATACAGCCTGGCGCAGATCGAAGGCAAGCATCACCGTATGTTCTGTGAGCCACAGGAATACAACAGTGCCGAATACCAACAGTTCTGGAAGCGCCTGAACGCCGGTGAGTTCGTCGCCGCGCGCTTCAAACGTGTGGACAGCCACGGCCGCCTGGTGTGGTTGGAGGCCACCTACAACCCGGTGCTGGACGCCAATGAGCGGCTGTACAAAGTGGTCAAGTTCGCCACGGTCATTACCGACCAGGTCAACCGCGAGCAGGCAGTGGCCGAGGCCGCCAATATTGCCTACAGCACCTCTTTGCAAACCGACGACAGCGCCCAGCGCGGCACCACCGTGGTCACCCAGGCCGTGGACGTGATGCGCGACCTGGCCCAGCACATGCAACAGGCCGGTGAAGGCATCGAGGCGTTGAATGCCCAGTCCCAAGTGATCGGCAGCATCGTCAAGACCATCAGCGGCATTGCCGAGCAAACCAACCTGCTGGCGCTCAACGCCGCCATCGAAGCGGCGCGTGCCGGTGAGCAGGGGCGTGGCTTTGCGGTGGTGGCCGATGAAGTAAGGCAATTGGCGTCACGTACCAGCAAAGCCACCGAGGAAATTGTTGGTGTGGTGCGCCAGAACCAGGACATGGCCCGCGACGCGGTGGCCTTGATGGCCGACGGTCGTGCGCAAGCCGAGCAGGGCCTGGCCCTGGCGGCCGAGGCGGGTACCGTGATCGTCGAGATTCAGGACGGTGCGCAGAAGGTTGTGAGTGCGGTCGGGCAGTTTGCCAATCAGCTGTCGAGCTAAAGAGAACGTTCGGACGCCAAACCCGCTTTTGAATACAACAGAGCCCAATTGTGGGAGCTGGCTTGCCTGCGATGGCCATAGGTATCTACACAACTTCGGCACGACGCTAAATCTGTGGCGAGGGAGCTTGCTCCCGTGACGGCCTGGCAGCCGACACAGATATAACTGATGCCCCGCGATCCAATGTGGGAGCTGGCTTGCCTGCGAAGACGGCCTGACAGTCAACACAGTTGGACCGTGTAGATATCCATTCCTGCGGTAACGGCCACTTAGGGTTCCGCCCTGACGGCGGCTCACTTTCGAAAAGCCGGAATGCCGGCCCAGACAAAAGTAAGCAAAGCGCTCTTGCCCCACCACTCGGCACCTCGCTTAGGCTCGGTGTGCCCGTAATCCGCCAGTGATTTGGGGGGCCGCCGCCACGCGCCATCCATGGCGCGGGGCGGCTAAACCGGCATCCCTGCCGGTTTCCCCCCCAAATCCCTGTCGAATTCCGGCCAGCGTGGTTTAACGGGGCGCCTAAGATCAAGATCAAGAGCGGCTCGCTTCGCATCGTGGTTACCGTTGAGCTAACAGAGTTATGTAGATACCTATGCTGCGATGGCATCACCTCGGTGTATCTGATGTACCGAGGTGTCTGCATCGCAGGCAAGCCAGCTCCCACAGTTTGAACGTATTCCAACCCGGCACTCAGCGTCCGAGCATTTTCACCCAGCGCGATGGCGGCATGCCGTAGGTGCTGCGAAATTGGCGGGTCATGTGGCTTTGGTCGGTGAAGCCTGCGGTCATGGCCGCATTCACCAGCGATTGGCCCTGGGCCAACAAGTGGCGCACCAGGTCCAGCCGGCGCATGGTCAGGTAGCGGTAGGGGCTGGTGCCGAACAACAGACGAAAATCCCGCGATAACGCCCAGCGGTCGCGGCCGGCGTGGTCGGCTATTTCATCCAGGGTAATGCTGTGGCCCAAGGCGCTATGGATAAATTCACGGGCGCGTTCGGCCGCCACGTAGTCGAAGGATTTACGGCGAATGAGTGCCCCGGACGCAGCGCTCAGCGCGTGGGCCAGGTCGAACATTGCGTCTTGCTCTTGCATCGGGTCTATCGGGCAATCCAGGCTTTGTAGCAACACTTCGCTGGCGCGGTGCAGCCGTGGGTCGGTGGACAAGCCGCCGGGGATAAACGGCAACGGCTGCCCACCGAGGATCTGCTGGATCAGCGCCGGCTCCACATAGATCATCCGGTACTTGAAGCCTTCATCGCTGCCGGCACGGCCGTCATGGGTTTCATCGGGGTGGATCACCATGGTGGTGCCGGGCAGGCTGTGGGTTGTGCCGCCGCGATAATGAAAACTCTGTACGCCGAACAACGTGCGCCCGATGGCGTACGTGTCATGGCGATGAGGGTCGAAGGCGAAGCCGGCAAAGTACGCCTCGATACGGTCAAGGCCACTGGCGTGGGGCGCGCGGTGCAGCCAGTCGAGGGAGTGGATGGGGTTGCCCATGGTGACTTGTCACAAAAGGAAGTGGAAACACGTTAACTGAGTCTGCACCGGTTGTCTGCTGGGGTCTTGTACGATTGTGCAGGTGTTGGGCGAGGCCTATGATCCCTGTTCGTATACTGCGCTGGTGGTGCTCCTCATGGATGTTTTCAACCCTGCCTATGTGGCGCCGCTGGTCTCGCTCGCGCTGCTGTGGACGGTCGCCGTGGTGACCCCCGGTCCCAACTTCTTCAATACGGCGCAGTTGGCCGCCAGCTGTTCGCGGCGTCACGGTGTGGTGGCGTCGGCGGGCGTGGCGACCGGCACGATTATCTGGGGGTTGGCTGGTGGCTTGGGCATCAAGTCGCTGTTTACCGCCGCGCCCATGTTGTACCTGGCGTTCAAGATCATCGGCGGCTGCTACCTGATCTATCTTGGGCTGAGGCTGTTCAAACGCTCGGCGCCGAGCACGGGGCAGACGGTGTTGCCCGATGAGCCGCGACGGTCACTATTTTCCGCATGGCGTTTCGGTTTACTGGGCAACTTGTCCAACCCCAAGGCAGCTCTGTTCGTCGCCACGGCCTTTGCCTCGACGATGCCACCGTCACCCTCGCCGGCGCTGTTGACGCTGGCGGTCATCACCATGGCTACCTTGTCGTTCAGTTGGTATTGCAGCGTCGCCCTGGTGTTTTCCAGCGAGCACATGGCCAACCTCTACAGCCGTTCGCGCAAATGGCTCGACCGCTTTGCTGGTAGTTGCTACCTGTTGTTCGGTGCACATCTGGTAGCGAATCGCTGACCGCCCGTGGTAAGAAGCCTTACTTTCAATAGTGAGGTCGGGTCATGAGCAAGGTGCGGGTAGGGATTATTTTTGGGGGCCGTTCGGCTGAGCATGAAGTCTCGCTGCAATCGGCGCGCAACATCGTCGACGCCCTCGACCGCTCGCGCTTTGAGCCCGTGCTGATCGGTATCGACAAGGCCGGTCACTGGCACCTTAATGACACCTCGAACTTCCTGCTCAACCAGGAAAACCCGGCGCTCATCGCCCTCAACCAGTCCAACCGTGAATTGGCCGTGGTGCCCGGCAAGGCCAGCCAGCAAGTGGTGGAAACCTCCGGGCAGGGCGTGCTGGAACACATCGACGTGATCTTCCCGATTGTTCACGGCACCCTCGGTGAAGACGGTTGCCTGCAAGGCTTGCTGCGTATGGCGGACTTGCCCTTCGTCGGTTCCGACGTACTCGGCTCGGCGGTGTGCATGGACAAAGACATCAGCAAGCGCTTGTTGCGCGACGCGGGTATTGCGGTCACGCCGTTCATCACCCTTACGCGAGCTAATGCGGCGCGCACCTCTTTTGAAACGGCCGCTGGCAAGCTCGGTGTGCCGATGTTCGTCAAGCCCGCCAACCAGGGTTCGTCGGTGGGGGTAAGCAAAGTCGGCAGCGAAGCCGAGTACCGCGCTGCCGTTGAACTGGCGTTGGGGTTTGATGAGAAGGTGCTGGTGGAGTCCGCCGTCCAGGGCCGTGAGATCGAATGCGCCGTGCTGGGCAATGACGAGCCCATCGCCAGCGGTTGTGGCGAGATCGTGGTGAGCAGTGGTTTCTATTCCTACGACAGCAAATACATCGATGGCCAGGCTGCTCAGGTGGTGGTGCCGGCGGCGATCAGTCACGAAGCCAGCGAACGGATTCGCAGCCTGGCCATTGAGGCGTTTGAAGCGTTGGGCTGCGCCGGGTTGGCGCGGGTGGATGTGTTCCTGACGCAGGACGGCGAAGTGCTGATCAACGAGATCAACTCACTGCCCGGTTTTACCCGCATCAGCATGTACCCCAAGCTGTGGCAGGCGGCAGGCATGAGCTACAGCGAACTTGTCAGCCGGTTGATCGAGCTGGCGCTGGAGCGGCATGCGGGGCGCAAAGGGTTGAAGATCAGCCGCTGATTTTTGCGGGTACTCGGCTCAAAGGCTGGTCACCCACTGTGGCGAGGGAGCTTGCTCCCGTTGGGGGGCGAAGCGTCCCTAGCCCCAACCACCTCAGTCGCCCAACGCCTCACCTTCACGCCGAGGATCAGCGCCACCACTGAGCGTCACCTTGCCCTGGGCATCCCGTGTGCGCACGATGGCCTGCACGCCGCTGGTCATCTCGATCTCGCTCAGGGCGTGGCCCTTGTCCTTGAGCACCTGTTTCAGCGCCGGGCTGAACAGCCCCGTTTCCAACTCGGTAGCACCATTGCGACTGCCGAAGTTAGGCAGGCTGATTGCCGCCTGCGGGTCGAGCTTCCAGTCGAGCATGGCCACCAGGGATTTACTCACGTACTCGATGATCTGCGAGCCGCCGGGGGAGCCGACGGTAGCCAGCAGTTCGCCTGTCTTGCGGTCGAACACCAGGGTCGGCGCCATGGCCGAGCGTGGGCGTTTACCCGGTTGTACGCGGTTGGCCACAGGCTGGCCGTTTTCTGCGGGGATGAACGAGAAGTCGGTCATCTGGTTGTTGAGCAAAAAGCCCTGGACCATCACGTGAGAGCCGAATGCTGCTTCAACCGTGGTGGTCATCGACACGGCGCCGCCCTGGTCGTCCACCGCCACCACCTGTGAGGTGGAGATGCGCAGCGGCGAGCGGTCTGGTGCGTACGCCACCTGAATACCGGCGGGTTGGCCGGGCTTGGCGATGCCCATGCTGCGCTCGCCGATCAGCGTGGCGCGTTGTGCCAGGTAACCTGGCGCGACAAGACCGGTAACCGGGACGGGGGTGAAGTCTGCATCGGCCACGTACAGCGCGCGGTCGGCAAAGGCCAGGCGCCCGGCTTCGGCGAGCAGGTGCACGGCCTCGGGTGTCGGCTCAAGCCCGGCCGGCGAAACACTCTTGACCGGTGTCATGGGGGCGATGGCCAGGCGCGGGTCGCGGGTTTCCAGCGCCTGCAATGTCCCCAGGATCTGCGCCACGGCAATCCCGCCCGAGGACGGCGGTGGCATGCCGCAGACCTTCCATTGTTTGTAGTCGGTGCACAGCGGTGCGCGCTGCTTGGCGGTGTAGCCCTTGAGGTCGGCCTGGGACAGGCTGCCGGCATTGCGATGGCCCTGTACCTTGCGTGCGATTTCATCGGCAATCGGGCCTTGGTACAGCGCATCCGGCCCTTCCTTGGCGATGCGCTTGAACACCGCGGCCAGTGCCGGGTTTTTCAATCGTGTACCGGTTGCTTTTGGCGAGCCGTCGGCATTCAGGAAGTACGCCGCCATGTCGGATGATTGCGCGATAAAGCGGTCAGCGGCGATCAAGCTGTGCAAGCGTGGGGAAATGGCAAAGCCTTGCTCCGACAGGCGAATCGCCGGCTCGAACAGCTTGGCCCATTGCAGGTGGCCGCTCTTTTTGTGCGCCATCTCCAAGGCGCGCAGTACGCCCGGCGTGCCCACCGAGCGCCCGCCAATCTGCGCATCCGTGAACGCCATCGGCGTATCGTCGGCCTTCAGGAACAGACGCTCTGTCGCCCCGGCCGGTGCTGTTTCGCGGCCGTCATAAGCCTGCACCTGTTGTCCATCCCATAGCATGATGAACGCACCGCCGCCGATGCCGGACGACTGCGGTTCCACCAGAGTCAATACCGCTTGCATGGCAATCGCCGCATCAATGGCTGAACCGCCTTGACGCAGCATTTCACGCCCGGCTTCAGCGGCCAGTGGGTTGGCGGCGGCGGCCATATGGCGCTCGGCGTGGCGGGTGCTCAGGTCGGTGCGATAGCCCGAGCCCAGCTCTGGCGCCGCAGGCTGTTCGTTGACGGGCGTGTGGCAGGCTGCGAGGGCCAGGGTTGCGGCGATGACTGTCAGGCTGCGGCGGGAAATCAAAAACACGCGCTGAACTCCGTTCATGTTGAGAGGGGGCTGTGGTCCTTGGGCTACTGCGTTTTTTTTACAGGTAAATCGTGCCTTGCATGTACAGCACGGCCTTGCTGGAAATAATCACCCGGTCACCCTGGAGTTCACAGCGCAACTGGCCCTTACGCTGGCCGCCTTGTTCGGCGCTCAATTGCGACTTGCCCAGGCGCTCGGCCCAGAACGGTGCCAGCGAGGTGTGCGCCGAGCCGGTAACCGGGTCTTCATTGACGCCCACATTCGGGCCGAACCAGCGCGAGACAAAATCAAACCGCGTGCTCTTGGCGGTAACCGCAATGCCGCGTTTAGGCAGGCCTTTGAGTCGCGCAAAGTCCGGTGCCAGGGCCGCTACCTGCGCTTCATCCTCCACCAGAACTATATAGTCGTCGGTGCCAAACACTTCGGCGGTTTCAAGCCCCAGGGCACTCAACATGCCGTGGGGCGGCTCGCAGCGTTCAGGTTTCTTTGCCGGAAAATCCATCGCTAGCTCATCGCCGTTGCGCGTTACCCGCAACTCGCCGCTACGGGTGGCAAAGCGCAGAACCTGCGGGGCGTCCGCCAACTTGTGGATCAATACCCACGCGGCGGCCAACGTGGCATGGCCGCACAGGTCCACCTCAACTTCCGGCGTGAGCCAGCGCAACTCATAGAACTCGCCACGGGGTACAAAGAATGCGGTTTCCGAAAGATTATTCTCGGCCGCAATCTGCTGCAGTTGCTCGTCGGGCAGCCACTCGGTGAGCGGGCACACTGCTGCCGGGTTGCCGCCGAAGGGATGGTGGCTGAAAGCGTCGACTTGGTAGATGTCCAGTTGCATCGGGGCACTCCGTGTTCAGGGGAGGCTGGACACTAACAGTGGGGTAGGGGGGCGTCAAAATACAGTTAGGGAGTTTTTTGCGCGCATAAAAAAACGGCCTACCTTTCGGTAAGCCGTTTTTAGTACTTGGTGGCTACACAGGGACTTGAACCCCGGACCCCAGCATTATGAATGCTATGCTCTAACCAACTGAGCTATGTAGCCAAGTGGCGCGCATTATTCGCTTGGAACGGCAATGCGTCAAGCGTTTTTGTAGAATTTTTTTCTACGCTTTCAACTGTTTAAGCCAAAGCACTGGTTTTGGCGACGGGCGGTGACGAATGCGCTGTCGATGAGGGGAGTGGAAGCGCTTGGCGTCTTCGAAGGTTTACTCGCAGGCCATGTCCGACAGTGTTGGGCAGATATCCCTGTCGCCCAACACTAGACTGGCTAACTCAACTTACCGATGCAGTGGGGGGTGGGTGACGCGCTTGAGCTGTTCGCGGGCCCGTGACAAGCGCGAGCGCACGGTGCCGATAGGAATGTCCAGTACGTCGGCGGTGTCCTGGTAACTGCCGTCGGTTTCCAGCGAGGCGTAAAGTGTTCTGCGCATCTCGGTCGGCAAGTGGTCAATCGCACTCAGGGTATTTTCCAAGCGCCGGTTGACTTCGAACTCCCAGTCCAGGCTGTGGTTTTCTTCATGGCCATGCCACAGCGACTCGTCGAATTCGCAATGCGCAGGCTTGGCATACAGGCGTCGGAAGTGATTGCGGATCAGGTTCTGCGCGATGCCGCACATCCAGGTACTGAGTGTCGCGGTACCACTGAAACGTTCGCGATTGCGCCAGGCCTCCAGGTAAGTCAATTGCAAAAGATCATCCGCGTCTTCCGGGTTCAGGACCCGTTTGTGAATGAAACGGCGAAGTTTTTTCTGTTGATCGTCTGTCAGATGGAGCATGAATTGAGGCGAACTGCCACCAAGGTGAACGAGGGCTTCAATAGGGATATTCATGATTTTTCCTTAAGGTAGACGCAGTCGAAATAGTTTCGGCGGCTACCTCTTTTGCACTGCCTGTGCCAAAGGAGAATCATCATGTAACTATCTGATTTATATAAATAAATACGTTATGGTTGCGGTGGTTTTGTGCAGTAATTTGCAAAAGGCACCAGGGACCTGTGCGGGTTTTTTCATCTTGTTGGATGAGTGAGTTTCAGTGGAACCATCTGGGCGGGCCTGACCACATATGGACACTCTCTTCCTGTACTGGCCTGCCCATGAAAGTCGAATCTACCAACGAAGTGCCAATGACCCCGCGGGTGGAACTCCCCACCGCTAGCCCGGCCGCCAAACCTGAGCTAGGCCAAGGTGTCGATGATCTTTCTCTGCACTTCAGTCAGGAGGTGGAATCCAGCAGTCGTACGTTGGATAAGCGTGTAATTGACGTGCGTGTGCCTCCTGTCCAGGTGCTCGCGCAGCTCTATGAGCAGTTGGGGCATCCGGCCCAGGAAAGCTTTGCCGCGGTAGTACGTCGAATCAGGCAGAAATTACTCACGCAACCCAGCACCGATACATTGCTGGGGCTCACTGGCGGTGATCCGGCACGCACCTTCGTAGTACTCAAGGCGGTGTGCGGGCAGGCCGAGGCCGACGTGCGCAACTCCGAAGCCGACCTGGCGCGGGATGCAATTGCCAAGCTGGAGATCCGCTTCAAAGGGGAGATCCAGGCGGGCCTGAATATTGCCATGGCCTTGCATAAGAAGAGTGGCGATCCAGAAGAGCTCCAGGCGCTGCGCGCGCTCTATTACGCCAGTGTGGTGACACGGCAATCCCTGGCGACCATGATGCACGCGCTGCTCGGCATCTACAGTGACGACCGTTTTGCACATGGGTTGAAAATGATGTCCAGCGCCCTGACGGCCGACATTGCCGCCCATGTGTCCTCCGTCCCTACGGCAATGTTGCGCACCTTGCTGACAGGACTGGGCAAATGCGGCGCATTGAGCGGGGTGTTATGCAGCTGTCGTGAGCTGATTCAGAACCTTGCGATCGAAATGCATGCGGTGAGCCTGCTGCGACGCATGCTGGGTTATGCAGACACCGGCATCGTGACAAATGAAGTCATGCGCCTGGCTGAAGAAATGGGGGCCAGCACATCAAAACTCGTGTCTCTCAATGCGCTTTATAAGCTGTTTCAAAAGTTGCCCGAGGCCTTGTGGCCGGATAGCAAATCACGCCAAGAGGCGCTGCACAATTTTCTGCTGGTGATGGACGAACTTGCCCGCCTCGAAGGCATACGCCCTGGTTTTCCTAATTCGACTATCCTGGCGTGAGCGTGCTGTCCACCCTCAACGGTGTACTGCTCAAGGTGGCGCAGCGTGCCGAGGTCTTGGGCGCGGTGGTGATCATGGCCATTGTGTTCATTTTCATCGTGCCGCTGCCTACCTGGCTGGTGGACATTCTGATTGCGCTGAATATCTGTATTGCCTGCCTGTTGATCATGCTGGCGCTTTACTTGCCCGGGCCTTTGGCGTTCTCTTCCTTCCCGTCGATTTTGTTGCTGACCACCATGTTCCGCCTGGCGTTGTCGATCGCAACGACGCGCTTGATCCTGCTCGAACAGGACGCCGGCGATATCGTTGAGGCCTTCGGCAATTTCGTAGTGGGCGGCAACCTGGCTGTTGGGATGGTGATCTTTCTGATCCTGACCCTGGTCAACTTTCTGGTGATCACCAAAGGCTCTGAACGGGTTGCCGAAGTGGCGGCGCGCTTCAGCCTGGACGCAATGCCGGGCAAGCAGATGTCCATCGACAGTGACTTGCGTGCCGGCTTGATTGACGGCGTGCAAGCGCGGGACAAGCGTGAACAGTTGTCCCGCGAGAGTCAGTTGTTCGGGGCCATGGATGGTGCCATGAAATTCGTCAAGGGGGATGCCATCGCGGGGTTGATCATCGTTGTGGTCAACCTGTTGGGCGGCTTCTCCACAGGTATGTTCCAGCACGGCTTGAGCGCCGCCGATTCAATGGCGCTGTATTCGGTGCTGACGATTGGCGATGGTCTGATTGCGCAGATTCCGGCGCTGTTGATCTCTCTCACCGCCGGCATGATCATTACCCGCGTGGCACCGGAAGGGCGCAAGGGCATCACGAACATGGGCGCCGAGATCGCACGCCAGATGACCAGTGAGCCCAAGAGCTGGATGATCGCCTCGGTGGCCATGCTGGTGTTTGCGATCGTGCCTGGTATGCCGACCCTGGTGTTTATTCTGCTGGCGATGATGACCGGCGCCTTGGGTTATTACCTCGACCGTCGGCGCCGACGTGAAGCGCAGCCAGAAGCCGAAGCCGTCGAAGCCGTGCGGCCTGAAGAAAATGGCAAAGAGGATCTGCGCGGGTTTGATCCGTCCCGGCCTTATCTGCTGCAGTTTCCCTCGGCTTTGCGCGGCACGCCTGAGGTGACCGATCTTATTCACGGAATCCGTCAGGTACGAAATTCCCTGGTTGCCAATATTGGCCTGACATTGCCGCCGTTTGAGGTCGAGATCGATGACTCGCTGGACGATGATGAAATGCGCTTCTGCGTCCATGAGGTACCCATGGTCAAGGCGTCGGTGGTCCAGCACGTTGCCGTGGAGCGCAGCGCCCTGACGGTTGAGCCTGAGCATGGCGTACCGGGATTGGCCGAGCGCAATGAACAGGATTGGCTCTGGCTGCCACCCGACGACCCACTGCTCAATGATGCGCAGTTGGAGCGCTTCACCGCGACGAGCCTGATCGTCGACCGCATGAAGAAGGCGATGATGCTCAGCGGGCCGCAATTCCTGGGGATTCAGGAGAGCAAGTCGATCCTCAGTTGGCTTGAGAACAATCAACCCGAACTGGTGCAGGAACTGCAACGCATCATGCCAATTTCGCGCTTTTCGGCGGTGCTGCAACGCCTGGCCAGCGAAGGGGTTCCGCTGCGCGCCGTGAGGTTGATTGTCGAATCGCTGATCGAATACGGCCAGCACGAACGCGAGCCGGAAGCACTGGCTGACTATGCGCGCATTGCCCTCAAGTCGCAGATCTACCACCAGTACAGCGAGGCCGATGGGCTGCATGCCTGGCTGTTGTCACCGCATACCGAAAATATCCTGCGCGAGGCACTGCGCCAGACCCAGACCGGGGTGTTCTTTGCACTCGACGGCGATAATAGCGCTGCGCTGGTCAACCTGCTCAACCAGGCCTTCAGCGCACGGGCAAAAATAAAAAGTGTGTTGTTGGTGGCGCAGGATTTGCGCAGCCCCTTGCGAACCTTGTTGCTTGAAGAGTTCAACCATGTGCCGGTGTTGTCTTTCGCCGAGCTGGGGAGCACTTCCAAGGTCAAGGTGCTGGGGCGTTTTGACCTTGGCCAGGATGAGTTGATGCACGGGACATTGGCATGAACACAGCGCTACTTGCAGAGTACGGGGGGACGTACTGATGTTCGAACTCCGAGTCTTGGATGGTTTGCATCAAGGGGCTGCGCTGCCCCTGTTTGGTGAGCAGTGGAGCCTTGGCGCCAACGCGGACGCTGATCTCTTGCTGGATGATCCCGGTATCGCCGAGCACCACGCGCGCCTGCTATTGCTCGAAGGGCGCTGGTCGGTGCAGGCTGAAGCGGGGCTGCTGAAAAACGGCGATGGGCAAATGTTGGCGCAGATCGGCGATCTGGCACTCAACACGCCGTTTATGATTGGCCCCGTCAGTTTGTGTGTCTGCCCTGCCGATCATCCTTGGCGGCAGGCATCGGTGCTCAAGCCGCCCCGGCCGGCAACGGAGCCCTTGCCCCAGGCGCCATTGCCGCTGACGCTGTCTTCCATTCCCTTGTTGCAGCAAAAACGCTTGGTCAGCCTGGTTCTGCTATGCGCCGTGATCATCGCTGCGGTCGGCATTATCTTCAGCGGTGAGCGTGAGGCCCAGGCATCGCTGATGCCGGCGGTCATTCAGAAACCCGGGTTGGACTCACCCGCTGAGGTGCGTCAGCAACTCATGAAGATGCTCAACGAGCGTGAATTGCTCCAGCGCGTCAGCTTGCAGATCGTCAATGGTCAGATTGCCCTCAATGGTGTTGTTTCCCAGGATGAAGTGGAACTGATTGCGCGCATGCTCGACCGTTTTGCCGAGCAATTCGACACTGTGGTGCCGGTGATCAGTCGCGTACGGGTACGCGAAGGCAAGTTACCGTTCAAGATCTCGCAGATAGTGGGTGGCCCGAATGGCCACGTGGTGCTGGAGGAAGGAAGCCGCTTATTCGTGGGTGATGAAGTGGATGGCCTGCGCCTGGTTTTGATCGATAACAGCAAAGTGGTTTTTGACGGCGAGCAACGTTATGAGGTGGGCTGGTGAAGGGGTCGCTGCAGGAGCGTCTGGAGGCCTGGCAACTGAACCAGTCACAGGCATTGAGCAGTTTCGCACCGGTGACAATGCTCGGTCGTATCCAGCGCGTGAACGGCATGCTGCTGCAGTGCCGGTTGCCGCAGGCCCGTATTGGTGACCTATGCAAAGTCGAAAAAGGGCCGGGCGACTACATGCTCGCCGAGATCATCGGGTTCGATCAGCGCGATGCGGTGCTCAGTGCCCTGGGCAACCTTGAAGGCGTGCGTGTAGGCGCCAGCGTCGAGCGGTTGGGGGTTCCGCATCAGGTCCGGGTCGGTGATGAGTTGTTGGGGCAGGTGCTGGATGGTTTTGGCCGCCCGATTGCGGGCGATGGTGTGAGCGCGTTCGTGGAAGCGGACACCCCTGGGGCGACCACAGTGTTATGCGAGGCGCCTCTTCCTACCGAACGGCCGCGGATCAACCGCGCACTGGCTACGGGGGTGCGCTCGATTGATGGCCTGATGACCCTGGGGGAGGGCCAGCGTGTCGGGCTGTTTGCCGGAGCCGGTTGTGGCAAGACCACCTTGTTGGCCGAAATCGCCCGTAACGTGGAGTGCGATGTGATCGTATTCGGTCTCATCGGGGAGCGGGGCCGGGAACTGCGCGAGTTTCTCGATCATGAACTGGATGAGCAGTTGCGTGCCAAGGCCGTGTTGGTGTGTGCAACCTCCGACCGCTCAAGCATGGAGCGCGCGCGTGCCGCGTTCACGGCAACTGCGCTGGCCGAAGGTTTCCGGCGCAAGGGCCAGCGGGTGCTGTTGCTGATTGACTCTCTGACCCGTTTTGCCAGGGCCCAACGTGAAATCGGCCTGGCTGCCGGTGAACCCTTGGGGCGCGGTGGTCTGCCGCCGTCGGTCTACAGTTTGCTGCCACGTCTGGTGGAGCGTGCCGGCTTGACCCGTGAAGGCGTGATCACGGCCATCTATACAGTGTTGATCGAACAGGACTCCATGAACGATCCGGTAGCGGATGAGGTGCGCTCTCTGCTCGACGGTCATATCGTCCTGTCGCGCAAGCTGGCCGAGCGCGGCCATTACCCGGCGGTCGATGTCCTGGCCAGCCTTTCACGGATTCTAAGCAATGTTGCCGAGCCCGTGCATATCCGTGCCGGTACGGCGCTACGACGCTTGCTGTCGGCTTACCAGCAGATCGAGCTGATGCTCAAATTGGGGGAATATCAGCCCGGCAACGATGCACTCACCGACCTGGCAGTTGACAGTCGGCAGGCGGTAGATGGCTTTCTGCGCCAGGACTTGCGCGAACCTTCGCCGCTTGCCGCCACCATGGATCAATTGGCTGAGCTGACCGCCCATGTCCCATTCTGAAGTGTTACCGGGTGAAATCGATACCCTGCAACGTTTGCGCCGACACCGTGCAGACCGCGCCGAGCGTGCGCTGCGTGAGGCAAAACGGGCGCAGCAAGCGCTGGTCGCGCATATCCGGGAGGCGCAGGAAATCCTCGAGCAAACCCGCCTGGAAGAGGCCCGGCAATGCGCGCAGCTGTTGAGTCAGCACCAGGGGCAGGTGGTGACGTTCAAGGCGCTGAAAAACTGGAGTGCCAAGGAGCGGCAATTATCGGCGGGTACCCGGCGTGAAGAAGGCCAATTGGTGCAACTCCAAGAGCAGCAGCAAGAGCGGGCTGCACAGGTCGGCCAGGCGCAGAAACATGTCACCTTGTGCTTGCGCCAGGTAGAAAAAATACAAGAGTTATCTGAGTTACTGAGGCAGGAGCCGATATGAAACAGGTTTCAGTTAATCCGCCTGAACGTCAGCGTCCGCGCGAGTCTCGCGATGATCGTGCACCTGAATTCGGTGCCCTGGTGCCTTGGGAGCAAGGGCGATTGTTCGCCCGGTTGTTTGACGATGGGGGCCAGGACAGCGGGGGATACGGAGCGTCTCTGAACGGAATCAAAGCCTCGGGCGATGTCGCCATGATCGGGGCACTGACCGAGCAGTTGGCGCCGCGAATGCTCGTTGGTTCGCAATGGCCGTTGATGGCTGTTTTTCACCTGGGCCGCCTGGGGCGGATCAACGCCAGTATCCGCCGGGAGCAGGGGGGCTGGAATGTCGAGCTGCACGCAGAGCAAGACAATACGGTGCACTGGCTCAGTGGTGTACGCCAACAATGTGAGCAACGGTTGGCGCAGAGCCTGCGCCAGCCTGTCAGTTTGTATCTGGCAAAATCGACGTAGGCATGATGCTGCCACCTTTGATACTTCCCAGATTCAAAACCGATATTGCGGTTGCCCGGCAGCGGTTGGGGCAAGGGTTGTGTATGCCGTTCGAGGTCGCTGGGTCGAGTGGCGAGTTGAGAATGGAGCCGGGTACTGCTCCTGTGGGCATCCAGCCGCTCTGCTTCGAAACCGCCTGTGGCGTCTTGGCCTTCAGTGAGCCAGGACCACAGTTCAGCTTGATGGGTGAATGCCCCGTGACGCTCGAGCCGGCCGGGAATGATCCGGACGCCTGGTTCTGGGAGTTGTTCCAGCATCATCTGAGCCCTCAGGTGCAGGCGTTGTTTGGGTACCTGCGTTTGCTGCCAGGCGCTCGCCCCATGAACTTTGGTTGTCGACTCTGCGTGACGCTTGGGGCCTCTCGCGTGGCGGGCTATCTGTGGCTGTCTGTCGAGAGCTTTCTGGCGCTATGCAAGGCGGGGCCGTGGCGATCCAGGGCTGAGCCGATGCCGGCGCAGTTTCGGCTGGCGGTTGACGTAACGCTTGGGCACCTGCGGTTGTCCATGCACCAGCTGCGCGGCTTGCGGGCTGGAGACGTGCTGGTGCTTGAGCGAGCCTTTTTCAGTGCGTCGGGAGCCGGCCACGTGCAGGTTGGCAAACAGCGCCTGGTGGGCTGGATCGACGCTGAATCCGGGCCGATGCGCCTGACCCTTACTTCTATCGAGGATATGTTTGTGGATGAGGATTTTGCAACACAGCCCTACTCAGAGCACGAGGATGAAACAGCGGTGATGGATGTGTTCGGGCATGAACCATTCGACGAGCTCAGTATGGCGCTCAATGTACGGTGCGGTACGTTGAACCTGACCCTCGGCGAATTGCGCAACCTTGCGCCCGGCGCGGTGTTGGGGGTCGCCGGCTATGCTCCCGGCACTGCCGGTCTCTACTACGGCGACCGCCCCCTCGGCCTGGGCCAGTTGGTTGAAGTGGACGGGCGGCTGGGGCTGCAGATGTCTCGCGTGATCTTTTCTCGATGAATAGTTTCCAGGGAATAGATCCGGTCGTCCTGGCAATATTTCTTGGGGCATTGTCGTTGATGCCCATGCTGCTGGTCGTCTGCACGGCGTTCCTGAAGATCGTGATTGTGCTGATGATTACCCGCAATGCCATCGGTGTGCAGCAGGTGCCTCCGGGCATGGCCATCAATGGTATTGCCCTGGCGGCAACCCTGTTCATCATGGCGCCTGTAGGCTATGAGATGGCGGAGATCGTCAAGGTGTCGCCCCTGGACCTGACCAGCGTAGGCGCACTCCAACAGACGGGAGTGGAGGCGATCAAACCATTGCGCACCTTCATGCTGCGCAACAGTGACCCGGATATTCTTACCCACCTGTTGGAAAATGCCATGCGCATGTGGCCGGCGCAGATGGCGCAGGAGGTCCAACGTGAGGACCTGATCCTGCTGGCGCCGGCCTTTGTGCTGTCACAGTTGCAGGCGGGGTTCGAAATCGGCTTTCTGATCTATATCCCTTTCATCGTGATTGACCTGATTGTTTCCAATCTCCTCTTGGCGTTGGGTATGCAAATGGTCTCGCCCATGACCATTTCCCTGCCGCTCAAATTGCTCTTGTTCGTGATGGTCTCCGGGTGGTCGCGGTTGCTCGACAGCCTGTTCTTTTCCTATCTCTGAGTGACCTATGGAACCCATCGTACTGTTCAAGCAGGGCATGTTGCTGGTAGTCATGCTGACGGCGCCGCCGCTGATCGTGGCGGTGGTGGTGGGGGTCATGACCTCCCTGGTGCAGGCACTGATGCAGGTCCAGGACCAGACGTTGCCCTTCGGTATCAAGCTGGTGGCAGTGGGGATCACCCTGATCATGACCGGTCGCTGGATCGGTGTGGAGTTGATCCAGTTGATGAACTTGACCTTTGACATGATCGGTCGATCGGCCCTGCACTGAGGTCTGCCTGTGCTGTTATATCTTGAATATTTGCCCACCCTGCTGGTCGCCATGGCACGTATCTACCCCTGCGCTTTCCTCGTGGCGGCATTCTGTTTTCAACATATACGCGGCATGCTGCGGCATACCATTGTGGTGGTCATGGCACTGCTGCCTGCACCTGCCATTCATGTCATGCTGGAGGGCCAGGAACACTCGGCGCTGATGCTCGCAGGGCTGGTCCTCAAAGAGTTGGCCCTGGGGTTATTGCTGGGCGTGTTGCTGTCGATGCCGTTCTGGCTGTTCGAGTCGGTCGGGGCGTTGCTGGATAACCAGCGGGGCGCTTTGGCCGGTGGTCAGCTCAACCCCTCGCTTGGGCCAGACGCGACGCCGGCCGGGCATCTATTCAAGCAATTGGCGATTTTTTTGCTGATGGCCAGTATGGGCCTCGGGGCGTTGACGCAGGTGATCTGGGACAGCTATCTGCTCTGGCCACCGACGGTTTGGTTTCCACTGCCCGCTGCCGATGGGTTCGATGTATTTGTCGGCCTGCTTGGCGATACCTTCACGCACATGATGCTCTACGCTGCCCCCTTTATTGCAGTGCTGCTGTTGCTGGAGTTCGGCATCGCGCTGCTGGGGGTCTACAGTCAGCAATTGCAAGTGAGTACGCTGGCGCCGCCCCTCAAGAGCCTGGCGGGTATCGGTGTGCTGTTGTTGTATTTTGCGTTGCTGCAGGACCTGATCGTCGGGCGCATGGGCTTGCTTAAAGACCTCAAGCACTCCCTGGGCGTGTTCTTCAAGGTCTCGCTGTCATGAGTGATTCGGGGGAAAAGAAGCACCCCGCATCAGCCAAGAAGCTGCGTGATCAGCGTAAGAAAGGCCAAGTCGCCCAAAGCCAGGATGTGGGTAAGCTACTGGTGCTGACAGCCATCAGCGAAATCGCCTTGTTCACCGCCGAGAGCAGCCTGCAACGTTTCCAGCAGTTGATGCTGCTGCCGATCACGCGTCTGTCCTTGCCTTTCCCGCAGGCGCTGGAAGAAGTGATGGTCGAAGGTTTGATGTTGTTTTTCTCCTTCGCCCTGTTGATGGCCGCGGTGGCGATTATCACGAAGCTGGTCAGCAGTTGGATGCAGTTCGGGATTCTGTTCGCGCCGGACGCCTTGAAGCTCGACTTCAATCGTCTCAACCCGCTCAGCCAACTCAAGCAAATGTTTTCTGCCCAGTCGGTAATGAACCTGTTGATGAGCATCGTCAAGGCCACACTGCTGGGCCTGATCCTGTACGTGGTGATCTGGCCTTCCCTGGGGGCTTTGATCAATATGGCCACCAGCGATCTGCAAAGCTACCTCCTGGGATTGATCGCCCTGTTCCGCTATCTGCTGCATGCCTGTCTCGGGTTATTGCTGGTGCTGGCGCTTATCGACCTGGCGATGCAGAAATACTTCTTTGCCAAGCGCATGCGCATGACCCAGGTCGAGGTCATGAAAGAGTACAAGGACATGGAGGGCGATCCCCACGTGAAGGGGCAGCGCCGCGCCCTGGCGCAGCAATTGGCCCAGGAGGAGCCGAAGGTCAAGCTGCCCAAGCTGGAGGAGTCCGATATGCTGGTGGTCAACCCGACGCACTTTGCCGTGGCCTTGTATTACCGCCCCGGCAAAACGCCGCTGCCCCTGCTGGTGAGCAAAGGGACTGATGATGACGCCCGTGCGTTGATCGCTCGCGCCAAAGCGGCTGATGTACCGGTGATCCAGTGCGTGTGGCTGGCCCGTACGCTGTATACGAACAAGCTGGGGGCGACAATTCCTCGTGAAACCCTGCAGGCCGTGGCATTGATCTACCGCACCCTGCGCGAGCTTGATGATGAGGCCAAGCGTGAAACCCTGGAATTGCCGGAGCTTGATCTGCGTTGATCAGCGCCGGGTACGCGCATCCAGGGTTTCAAGGTTGGCCAACGACAACATTCGGCTGAGGAGCCTGTCGAGCAGGTTGGGCTGTGGGGGCAGTGCATGCCAGATCACCAGCGCGTCCTGTGCGTCAATGTAGATAAAGCAGCCATCGAATGCCACGGCCTGCTCGAAGCGCCGCTCCAGCGCGTTCTGCAATTGTGAAGCTTGCAGCGCCTCGCGAGCCACGTGCAGGGCCAGACCCTGACGGGTTCCGGCTTGCATGTTGCTGGCTGTTACCCCCGGGCCAAGCGTCAGGTGGGCGGCAGAGCCGCCCACCAGGCTGTCGAGGAAGACCTGGCGTTCATCGGCCGGGGTTCCCTGGGCGCTCATCGTTCCAGCGACACCGTCTGATAGTCCGGACGTTCTCCGGCAGGGCCGGGTTCTACGCGCGTTTGTGAGGGCCACCAAATCACCAGCTTGTCCTTGGACGATTGCGGACGTGAGCAGGAGGCGCCCTTGCAGGTGGGCGTACAACCGGCGACGAGCAGCGCCGCGCCGATCAGGGTGACGTACAGCGAGCGATGTTTCATGGCTTGGCCTTTTGAGTTGGAGTGATCAGGGAGGGACGGGGCACGCTGATGTGTTCATCCTTGACCACCGGGCGCATGGCGATAAACACTTCTGCTTCCTCGCCCGGCTTGAGCCAGGCGCGGGGCCAGACACTCACGGCCAGGGTTTGCGAAGTACTGCATTCCTTTTCGTCGATGCGCACATTGCGATTGAACTGGTTGCGCAGCACCACCACGGCTACGTTGTACTGCGGGCCGGCGTACCACTGGCTGCGCTCGGTGTTCAGCGCCAGCAAGTTGCGGGTACTGCACAAGGTGTTCAGCCCCAGGGGCATCGGCGCTACCTTGAAGGCTTTGGGCACTTGCCCGGTGACCAGGTGCGCCAGGGTACTGATAATGTCGCTGCGCTTGATCACTGGCTGGTGAGGGTCATAGCGCCTGGCCAGGGGGGTGAGAGCGGCTTGCAATTCGACCTGGTCTGCCTGGGGCAGGTAGCGTGACGGGTCGGTCTGGTCGCCGATAACGCGGGGCGTGAGGATGAATAGACGTTCGCGCCGATTGTTCTGTCGTTCAGTCGAGGAAAACAACGCCTTGCCCAACAGCGGAATATCCCCCAGCAGGGGTGCTTTGCTGTGCTTGTCGGTGCTTTCGGTGACGTGGAAACCACCGACCACGAGCGAACGTTTTTCGGCCATGATGGCTTGGGTGCTGACTTTGCCTCGGCGTACATCGAAGCTGCCGGGAGTAGGGTTGGCCTCTTCGAAGTTACCGTCCTCGATATCGACCAACAGCTGAATCTGATGGCCACCACGGCTCGTGATGACGCGGGGCACGACCTGGAAGCTGGTACCCACGGTGATCGGTAAAATCGTAGCGTTCTGCCGACCGCGAGTCAGGTATTGGGTCCGGTTGAAATCAATGACCGCTGGCTGGTTTTCCAGTGTCAGGACTGACGGATTGGACACCATGGTTGCCAGGCCCTTGGCTTCCAGCGCGCGTATCTCCGCGTCGAAACGACCGCGGTTTTCAATTGTCAGTTGAGCGTTGCCGGAAATCATGTTGGCTGCGCCACTGAAGCGACTGTTCTGAAAGCCCCATCTCACCCCGAATTCGCGCAGTTGCGTGCGCTCGATGTCGAGGATGATGGCATCGATTTCCACCAGTTTGCGTGCCACGTCGAGCTGGGTGATCAGTTCGCGATACATTGCCTGCCGTTCCGGCACGTCATAAATCAGGATGGCGTTATTGCGCAAGTCGGCTTCGACGCGGATACGGGCAGGGCTGAGGGGGCCCCGCCGGGTGATTGACATGCCCGTATCGGTCGAGTCGTTCAACCCGGTTGTCGCCGTGGAGCCGAGCATTTGCCCCAGCAACGGGTTGCTCAAGCGTGGCACCACCGGAGTGATGAACGGCGGCTGGGTGATGGAGCGTTGAGACTGCGCCGAAGACGTTGAGGGTGAGCGCGGTTCCAGGAGCCCTCTTAGCATGGTGGCTACACCGGGGATGATGATTTTTTCGTTGCGGTATTCCATTTGGCGATCCGCCGCGCTGGCGAATTTCAGTGGATAGCTCAGCACGCTCTGTTTTTCATCCATAGAACGGCGCTGGCTGCTGAAGCGCTTGATCTGTTCGATATAAACCTTCGGGCCGGAGACCAGCACAACACCGTCTTCCGGCAACTCGCCCCAGCCGAAACGACTGTCGAGCAAGCCTATATCGGTCAGCGCTTGTTTGAGGTCCGCGATGGTCTCGGAGGAGACTTCCAGGCGCGCGGATTCTTGCTGGTCCAGGGTGCTGATATAGAGGGTGTTGTTATACATATACCATTGGAAACGGTGTTCGACCCCCAACCGGTCGAGCAATGATTGCGGCGTATTTGCGCGTATCTTGCCGTTGACGTTACCTTCGAGCAGGCCCTCGACCTGGAGCTGAGTACCAAATGTCTGGGCAAAATCCTCCAGCACTTCGCGCACTGGCTTGTGCTGGGCTTCATAAGCGTAGGCCGTGTTCTTCCACTCAGGAGGTATTGCGGCCAGCGCGCTATCCAGTGGTAGCAGCCACCCGGGCAGCATAATGAGCCAACACCAGGCGGCCCGGGGAGTAAAAGCAGGTACGTGAGGGCGCAAGCGTTTGTGCTTGTCGTTTTTATCAGGCATGGGAAAGTCTCTGGTTAGTACGGTGTCGAGCGCAGCGACGTGGATATGAATGTGCGTACAGGCCGCGCCTGGCGCGCGACGACGGCGCGCCAGGTGTCGCGTTGGTTGAGGAGGGACTCGAGGCACTTCGCCAGCGCTTCGCCGTGCCCCCTCTCCACGCATTGAATAAGCCAAAGCGCACCGGTGGTCGGCGCCAATGCAACTGCACCTTGAAAATAGCTCAGGCTAGGGCCTCCCAAGCGCATCCAAGTGCGCAACTGGGCTTTGTGGTCACCCGCCTGGGTCAACTGGACCTTTACCAGCAGTCTGTTCGAAACGCGTTGAAAGATGATTTCGTCGTCGCTCTCAAACAAGGTGAGCTGCTCTTCGTGGCCGTTCAGCCAACCGGCAAGGAGTGCTTGCAACTTATTGCACGCCATCCAGCGCTGTTTTGAGCAGTGTATGTCTGGAGCGCGTGTGTTCGTTGAACGCGATGACAGAGAGCTTCTGTTGTTTCATGAGGTTGCTGAAGTAATCGATATCTGCATCGAGCGCTTCCGGATCTTTATAGGCCGTATTCACCCGCTTGATATCAGCCTGAACTTGCCTCAATAGATGGTTTTTCAGGTTTCCGTGAAAGTCCATGATTTTTGCTCCAGATGTGTCTGAACTGTGTGGCGGGTTGTTTGCCACCAGTTCCATCGGAAGAAATTTTTTTAAAGATATCGCCTGCCTCTACCGCTATGTCCCTACACGTTTGTAAACAATATTTCTCGCATCGAGGCCCAGTCGATCCGAAAATCGCCTTCATCTGTTTCCAGTAGCAGCGATTGAGGTTTGACCTGGTCATCGGGGCGAAGCTTCCAAGGTGTAGAGCCCAGCTGGACCAAGGCTTGGGCTATCTGCTCATGTTCGAGCGGGTTGCAAACCAAGGTGGCCTTCATAGGTGGAATTTGCGTCGTTACCAACTGTTTGACCAATGCCGAAAGGCGCTTTGGGGGAGGCACTTCCTCCAACAGGCAGTGGAAGGCTCGGTTGGCGATGGATGTTGCGTAGTGTTCGAGGTTGTCACACATCGCCTTGCGTTGGCGCTCCCACGCACTGAGTTGCGCGTGGGCGCGTGACCAGAAGTCGAGGCGGGCCTGCTCAAGCATTTCTTCACGATGCTCAACCGCCTGGCGCAGCAGCTCTTCAGCTTGTGCCCGTGCGCTATCTAGCAACTGCGCGGACTGAAAGCAATCGGCGAGCATCTCCCGGGTAATCAGTACTTTTGGCTGCCCGGAAGCACCGTCGTGCAATTCGATTTTGCGTTGGGTCAACATAGACAATGCTCTGGTGTGTTGCCGTTAACGACGAGTTGTTTCACTGCCCGTTGCGTCGATACGCCAGACAATCGCCTGCCACAGCGTATTGAGCCGGCCATGCGCATCGTCAAGTGGCAGGTGTGTGGTTTCAAGTGCCTGCACCCGGTCAGGCGGCAAGCGCAGACGAAGACGTTGCCAGACAGCAGGCTCGACCCAGGCCCTCAGCAATTGCATTGGATCATCCTCCGGCTGCAACAGGGCGTCAGGGTGCAGCGCCTTGGCAAGGCGCTCACACCACTTGCGGTGTTCATCGCACAAGGGGCTGTCGAGGTTGGGATGGCACGTAAGCTCCAGCAGTGCTATCGCTAGATCGAACTGCTCCCGTGAAGCCAGGGCCAAACCAAGCACCGTTGCACAGGGAGGGGGAGGCAGACATGGCTCGATGCCCAACGCTGCGCACGCCAGCGCGGGTTGGCTGCGGCACAAGGCGGGTAATGCGTGGTAGGCGTGAGCGCTGGTCGCGTCCGGGTGCGAAAACTGCCACGGACTGGCCCACCATTGGGCCCAGGCCAGATGATCACTCATTCGCTAGAGGCGTTGGGGCGACAGGTTCCTGCCTTGATCGTTGGCTTCGTATGCGCCAGAACAGCGCTACGACGAGTGTCAGCATCGCGCCGATAACCAGAGAGCTCATAGCGGTACGCCAAAAACCGATGTCTTCCTCGGGGATCAGGAACGGACCGAAGTAGCTCAGGCGTTGTTGTTCCTGGTAAGCCGTTGCCGGTACAAAAACCACCGTGAGCTTCTGAGCGTTATCCAGTGCAGTGGTCATGCCAGGAATACTACTGGATACCATCCTGCGTACGCGCGCGCGGATGCTGTCGGGCTCCAGTCGTGGGTCATGTTTGATGAACACGGAGGCGGAGGCGGGTTGGACGGGCTCACCGGGAGCCACGCGTTCGGGCAGCACCACGTGCACACGAGCGACGATGACCCCATCGATGTTTGACAGGGTCGCCTCCAACTCCTGGGACAGGGCATAGATATACCGGGCACGCTCTTCCAGTGGCGTAGAGATGACGCCCTCCTTGCGGAAGGTGTCTCCCATCGTGGCACGGGCGACCTTGGGCAATCCGACCGCTTCCAGTGTGCGAACGGCGCGGCTGATATCGGCTGCATTGACACGCACCACGACGCCGTCCTTGGCAGGCACTTTTTGTGCGCGTATGTGTTTGTCAGCCAGTTCCGCGATGACCTCATTGGCATCCTGCTCGGAGAGTTGGCGATGCAGTTCGACACTTTCGCCGCAGCCGCCCAGCATCAGCGCCAGCGAGAAAACTAATCCGACGGATAGAAAACGAGTCATTTTTTCCTACTGCAGGTTGCTGATTTTTTCTAGGCATTGCGCGCCCTTGCCGACGCACTTCACCAGGGTTTGGGTCAGTAGAATGGAGTCTGAAAGATTGGGGGTGTAGTTGAGCCGATTTTTTTCTTTGAACTCATTGTTGAAGTCCTTGAGACCTCGACTCATACCACTTTTAGCCTTGTCCAAATACTGCAAAGCGTCGGTCAGTGCGTTCGAGGATGGCGTGGCGGTAACCCGTTGCATCGAGGGGGCCAATAACGCGCTGAAAAAGCTCGCATCTTCGCTGTGGTGCGTAGGTTGGGTAGGGGACCTGTGGGCTGTAAGGCCGTTTTGATATTCGCGTAATACGTCGACTTCTTCTATTTGCATATGGACCTCTAAGGGGAAACCCGCCCTTTGATGACCAAGGGCGGTGAAGCTATTTAACGCAGCGCGTCGTTGTTCTTTTTCTGCTCACTGATCCTGAACGCCTCATTGCTTTCTTTCATGGATTCGCGAAGCAGTTGCTTCCTTTCTGCCTTAAGGTCTGCGTTTTCGCCACCGGTGACCGGGGGGTGGTAGCTTTGCGGGTTGATGCCAGAAATACTCATAGTGATGCTCCGCTATCTAAGAAATGACATTTGAGCCTTGATGCGTAGTTGCAATAGTGTTGCTGCCGATAGGCACTAAATATATCAGGCTCATCCTTGTGTGGTTCAGGCTCGAATATGGTTCCCGCTTTTACTTAAAGGGTGTGTCTGAAGGTGTCTTGGGTGTCGGCTGAGCAGCGGGCTACTGTATATCTAGTTGTTTCATTCGGTAGTAAAGCGTTCTCTTTGCCATGCCCAACTCTACAGCCACCTCGTCCACACAGTAGGTATGACGCCGCAGCGACTCTTCAATCAGAGCTTTCTCGATTTGTTGCAGGCGTTCTTTCAGGTTGGTGGGTTGGTTTGTAGCGTTCGAGGGCGAGCTTGATAATGGCGCCAGACCCAGCACGAAACGTTTGGCAGTCGAGCGCAGTTCACGCACATTCCCCAGCCATGGATGGCACAGCAACTGTTGGACGAGCTCGCTGCAAGGGTTTGGGGCGAGACACTTATAGTGCTCGGCTTCCTCTTGAATCATATTCAGGAACAACGGGACGATTCGGTCACGGCGATTGCGCAGCGCAGGCAGATTGATATTTACGACGTTCAGGCGGAAATACAGGTCGCGCCTGAACTTTCCCTGCTCGACCATCTCATGCAGGGATTGTTGCGCAGAGGCGATGACTCGCATGTCCACCGGGATAAACCGGGTTGAGCCCAGGCGTTCGACGCCGCGTGACTCCAGCACACGTAGCAGTTTGGCCTGCATGGAAAGCGGCATGCTGTCGATTTCATCCAGATACAAGGTGCCCAGGTGTGCGGTTTCGATAAAACCCGCACGTGATTGCACTGCTCCTGTATAGGCGCCGCTGTTGACGCCGAACAGTTGGCTCTCTGCGAGGCTTTCCGGGATGGCGGCGCAGTTCACGGCGACAAAATGACCTCGTCGCCCCGACAAACGATGGATCCGTTGGGCCAGGGTATCCTTGCCAGTACCCGTCTCCCCCAATAACAAAATATCGATATCGAGCGCTGCAGTACTCTTGAGCGTACGTTCGATATCCAAGGTTTCAACAGAAGGGAAGTATGTCTCATTTGTTGTCTTGTAAGAGGCTGACATAGTCAGGGTGCTCCACTATCGCTATCGCTATCACTTCACTGTTGATAGAACGCTGTTGGCGTGCGGTCAGTAGAGCGCAAATAATCAAAAATGTCATCGTGCTTATTAGTATGAAAATACTGCGCGAGAGCGTGTCAAATATTAACTATGTCAGGGCGCTGTATTGTTCAAGTGCATTCTTGATGGTTGTTGAATGTTTAGTGTAGGAGAAGACTTAAGGCTTGAGGGATTCATCGTTTAAATCGATCAAGGGTTATGAGTGATTAAGTTTTCTATGTGTGGGGCTTTTAGTTGGGTGGCAGGTAGAAACAGGAGGCAATAAAAAACCGACGCAATGCGTCGGTTTTTTTGTATCGGGCAGAGGTTCAGCTAACGCTTACACGTTGAAACGGAAGTGCATCACATCGCCATCTTTGACAATGTAATCCTTACCTTCCAGGCGCCACTTACCGGCTTCCTTGGCACCGGCTTCACCCTTGAACTGGATGAAGTCGTTGTAAGCGATCACCTCAGCGCGGATAAAGCCTTTCTCAAAGTCGGTGTGGATCACGCCAGCCGCCTGTGGCGCGGTAGCACCGACCTTGACGGTCCAGGCGCGGACTTCTTCGACACCGGCGGTGAAGTAGGTCTGCAGGTTGAGCATTTCGTAGCCGGCGCGGATCACGCGGTTCAGGCCAGGCTCTTCCAGGCCCAGGGCTTCGAGGAACATGTCCTTTTCTTCGCCGTCATCGAGCTCGGCGATTTCCGCTTCGATCTTGTTGCACACCGGAACAACGATGGCGCCTTCTTCGTCGGCAATGGCCTTGACCACGTCGAGCAGCGGGTTGTTCTCGAAGCCGTCTTCGGCAACGTTGGCGATGTACATCACAGGCTTGGTGGTCAGCAGGTGGAAGCCCTTGATCACGGCCTTCTCATCGGCTCCCATATTCTTCATCAGGCTGCGCGCCGGTTTGCCTTCGGTAAAGTGCGCGATCAACTGCTCCAGCAGGCCCTTCTGGACCACTGCATCCTTGTCGCCGCCCTTGGCGTTACGCGCGACTTTCTGCAGTTGCTTTTCGCAGCTGTCGAGGTCGGCGAAGATCAGTTCCAGGTCGATGATCTCGATGTCGCGCTTGGGGTCTACGCTGTTGGAGACGTGAATCACGTTCTCGTCTTCAAAGCAGCGGACCACGTGGGCGATAGCATCGGTTTCGCGGATGTTGGCCAGGAACTTGTTGCCCAGGCCTTCACCTTTCGAGGCGCCGGCGACGAGGCCCGCGATGTCGACGAATTCCATGGTGGTCGGCAGGATGCGCTTGGGATTGACGATGGCCGCCAGTGCGTCAAGACGCGGGTCCGGCATCGGTACGATGCCGCTGTTGGGTTCGATGGTGCAGAAGGGGAAGTTCTCCGCCGCAATACCGGACTTGGTCAGGGCGTTGAACAGGGTGGACTTGCCGACGTTGGGCAGGCCGACGATGCCGCAATTGAATCCCATGGTGTTTCCCCTCGGATAAGAGTCAAGCCTTCTGGCTGTGCAGGTTTTTCATCGCACGGTTCCATTCACCGGCGAAGATATCCGGCAGCACGCCGAGGGCAAAGTCGATGCTGGCATCGAGTTTTTCCTGTTCGGCGCGTGGCGCACGACCCAGGACGAAATTTGAAACCATACTGGCAACGCCTGGGTGGCCAATGCCGAGCCGCAGACGGTAAAAATTATTCTGATTGCCCAACTGCGCGATGATGTCACGCAGGCCATTGTGCCCACCATGCCCGCCGCCGAGCTTGAGCTTGGCTACGCCGGGTGGCAGGTCCAGTTCGTCATGGGCCACCAGGATTTCTTCGGGTTTGATCCGGAAGAAGCCCGCAAGCGCCGCGACAGCCTGGCCGCTGCGGTTCATGTAGGTGGTGGGAATCAACAGACGAACATCCTGACCCTGATGCGAGAAGCGCCCGGTCAGGCCAAAATATTTGCGATCGGCCACCAGATTGATGCCTTGGGCGTGGGCGATACGCTCAACAAAAAGGGCCCCCGCGTTATGCCGGGTCTGTTCGTATTCGGCGCCTGGATTTCCCAGGCCAACGATCAGTTTAATGGCAGTCACGACAGGGGCCCTTCCTTTGGAGTTGTGGATAACATCGCCGTACCCAGGTGCGGCGAAAGTGGACGACACTACATCATTTACTCAAGAGTAAACGCCGCGTTATCGCCCGCTTTCTCGCTACGTTTCGGTCCGCGATGTTTCCTCAAGCTCCGGCAATACAGAGTGAATTACTCTGCAGCGCCTTCTTCAGCTTCTTCTGGAGCAACGCGTGGAGCGTGAACGTTGGCAACAGCTTTGTCATCACCGTGAGCCAGTGCAACAAACTCAACGCCTTTAGGGGCCTTGAGGTCGGACAGGTGAACGATGGCGCCGATTTCCAGAGCCGACAGGTCGACTTCGATGAACTCAGGCAGGTCTTTCGGCAGGCAGGTCACTTCGATTTCGTTCAGGACGTGAGAGATCTCGCCGCCTTTCTTGACCGGAGCTTCTTCACCCACAAAGTGCACAGGCACGATGGCGGTCAGTTTCTGGCCAGCTACAACGCGAACGAAGTCAGCGTGCATGATGAACTGCTTGGAAGGGTGACGCTGCATTGCTTTAACGATGACGTTCTGCTTGGCGCCGTCGACGTTCAGCTCGATAACGTGGCTGTAGGCAGCTTCGTTTTCGAACAGCTTGGCGATTTCCTTGGCCAGGATGGTCACGGATTCAGCAGGCTTGTTACCACCGTAGACAACGGCTGGGATGTTGGCGGCGTGACGCAGGCGGCGGCTCGCACCTTTCCCCAGGTCAGTACGCGCTTGGGCGTTCAGAGTAAATTCGTTCATGTTGTATCTCCAAAATAGCCATCATCGAGGGGCGTTTGCGACCAGCGCCGAACTCGATATGGGCAAAAAAGCCCCGCCCCAGCGGAATGCTGGGGCGGGGCGCTTTTCGTCAGTGAGGTGATCCGTTGGTTTGACCCTTAACGGAACATCGCGCTGATCGATTCTTCATTGCTGATGCGGCGAACCGCTTCGGCAACGACCGGTGCAATATCCAGTTGGCGGATACGTGCACAGGCTTGAGCTGCGGCGGACAACGGGATGGTGTTAGTCACCACCAGTTCGTCCAGCACGGAGTTCTCGATGTTCTCGATCGCTCGGCCCGACAGCACAGGGTGTGTGCAGTAGGCGAAGACTTTTGCTGCACCGTGCTCTTTCAAGGCTTTCGCCGCGTGGCACAGGGTGCCGGCGGTGTCGACCATGTCATCAACCAGAATACAGGTGCGCCCTTCGACATCACCGATGATATGCATCACTTCAGAGTGATTGGCTTTCTCACGGCGTTTGTCGATGATCCCGAGGTCCACGCCCAGGGATTTGGCAACAGCCCGTGCACGCACGACGCCACCAATGTCCGGGGACACGATCATCAGGTTTTCAAAGCGCTGGTCTTCGATGTCATCCACCAGGACGGGGGAGCCGTAGATGTTATCTACCGGAATATCGAAGAACCCCTGGATTTGGTCAGCGTGCAGGTCAACCGTGAGCACACGGTCGATACCTACCACGGTCAGCATGTCAGCAACGACTTTCGCGCTGATAGCTACACGTGCGGAGCGCGGACGGCGATCCTGACGGGCATAACCAAAGTAAGGGATTACAGCTGTGATTCGAGTCGCTGAGGAGCGGCGGAAGGCATCAGCCATCACGACGAGTTCCATCAGGTTATCGTTGGTCGGAGCGCAGGTCGGCTGAATAATGAAGACGTCTTTACCGCGGACATTTTCATTGATCTCGGCTGTAATTTCGCCGTCGGAGAATTTACCGACAGAGATGTCACCGAGAGGAATATGCAGCTGACGTACGACACGTCGAGCCAGATCGGGGTTGGCATTCCCCGTAAAGACCATCATCTTGGACACGCGCAGTACCTAGAGGCTGAGGGTAACCTGGATGAGTATTAGAAAATGGCAGGGGCGGCTGGATTCGAACCAACGCATGGCAGGATCAAAACCTGCTGCCTTACCGCTTGGCGACGCCCCTGTATCTGTTGCAACGAGTGCCTAACACTCGGTTCCTTTTAGAGCAGACTTTGCAGCTTGCGATGCAACATCGAAACGTTGCTTCCTTTTGCTACAAACCCTGTAAGGGTCTCTGTAAGAAGGGCCGAGACTTTATCAGCTTCAGCTTTGCTTGGGAAGCCCCCAAACACACAACTTCCAGTTCCGGTTAATTTTGCTTCGGTAAATTTACCTAACAAATTCAAAGCGTTACGTACCTCCGGATAACGCCTTGCTACAACCGGTAAGCAGTCATTTCGACTGTTTCCCTTGGGAACGGGGCGCACTTTAATGGGAGAAGAGTTACGTGTCAACAACGGATCTGAAAAAATTTCTGCTGTACTTACAGATACTTGCGGCACCAGCACGACATACCAAGGTTCTTCGGGCTCTACAGGGGTGAGTTTTTCCCCGACGCCTTCAGCAAATGCGGCGTGCCCCCGCACGAAAACCGGGACGTCGGCGCCCAGCGTGAGGCCCAGCGCAGCAAGGCGATCGTGGTCCCAGCCCAGTTGCCATAAGTGATTGAGGCCCAACAAAGTGGTCGCGGCATTTGAGCTGCCGCCACCGATACCACCGCCCATGGGCAGGATTTTGTCGATCCAGATATCAATGCCAAGTGGGCAGCCGGATTGTTCCTGAAGTTTTCTGGCCGCCCGCACAATCAGATTGCTGTCGTGGGGCACACCGTCGAATTCGGTGTGCAACTGAACCACGCCATCGTCACGCACGGCAAAGGTGAGCTCATCGCCGTAGTCGAGAAATTGAAACAGCGTCTGCAACTCGTGGTAGCCATCTTCACGGCGGCCAAGGATGTGCAGCATCAGGTTGAGCTTGGCCGGGGAGGGCAGGGTCAATTTTTGTACGGACACGTTATTGCCCCAGCTTGCGCGGTTGCCAGTCCTTGATCACCAGCGTGACATCAAGGTCGGTGCCATGCAGCTTGATACGTTCGGGCAGCCAATAACCGCTTTGCTCCACGTAGCTCAAATATTCGACCTGCCAGCCATCCTGCTCCAGGGTGGCGAGGCGGCTGTCGCCATTGAGGCTCAGACGGCTCTTGCTGTCAGGTGCCGGCAGACCGCGCACCCACCAGACCAGATGCGAGACGGGCAACTTCCAGCCAATCTGCTGCTCCAGCAGTTCTTCCGGGGAGGTTGCCTCGTAGCGGCCCTGATTGGCCACTTCCAGGCTCACTTGCCCTGGCCGGCCAGTCAGGCGGGCCGCGCCACGGCCCAGGGGGCCCGAGAGGCGAATGTCGTAATAGTCCTGGCGCTGCAGCCAGAACAGCGTGCCGCTGCCAGAGTCTTTCGGCGCACGCACCCCGACCTTGCCCTCGATCTGCCAGCCATCAATGCTGCTGAGCTGGTCCTTGTGTTGTTTCCATTGTGCCGGGTTGCCCTGGCCTTCAACGGATTCACGGCTGCCGATGCCCGCGCAACCGGCGAGCAGGGCGATGAAACTGAAAACGATAACGTGGCGCAAGAACATAAGCTTAAAGGGTCTCGGATCCGGTCAGGCGCTTGATGGTGCTGCGCAGGATGGGGCTGTCGGGTTGTTCCTTGAGGAATTTTTCCCAGATTTGTCGGGCTTCGCGCTGCTTGCCATTGGCCCAGAGCACTTCGCCCAGGTGTGCGGCAACTTCCTGGTCCGGGAAACGCTCCAGGGCCTGGCGCAGCAAGCGCTCGGCCTCGTCGAGGTTGCCCAGGCGGTAATTCACCCAGCCCAGACTGTCGAGCACGGCAGGGTCTTCCGGGTTGAGCGCATGGGCTTGTTCGATCAGCGCCTTGGCTTCGGCGTAGCGCGTGGTGCGGTCGGACAAGGTGTAGCCCAGGGCGTTAAGTGCCATGGCGTTGTCCGGGTCGCGCTTGATGATCAGGCGCAGGTCTTTTTCCAGCTGCGCCAGGTCATTGCGTTTTTCCGCCTGCATGGCGCGGGTGTACAGCAGGTTCAAATCGTCGGGGTATTGCTGCAACGCCTGTTGCAATAGTTTCCAGGCGCGTTCGCCCTGTTTGTTGGCCGATAAGGTCTCGGCCTGGATCAGGTACAGCTGGATGGCGTAGTCCGGTTCGGCATCGCGGGCCGCGGCCAGGCGTTTTTCCGCTTCGTCGGTGCGGCCGTTGCTCATCAGGATATCGGCCTGGCGCAATTGCGCTGGCAGATAATCATTGCCAGGGCCGACCTGGGCGTATTCAAGCAGGGCCGCCTGCGGGTCGTTGCGCTCTTCAGCGATGCGGCCCAGGTTCAGGTGCGCCGAGTCCACGTGGCTGTCACGTTCGATCAGCTCTTGCAGGTAGCCCTTGGCCTCGTCCCAGGCTTTGGCTTCCAGGCACACCAATGCCAGGGAATAACGCAGTTCGTCGTCGTCCGGGTATTGCTGGACCAGGTTGGCGAACTGCACTTTGGCGTCTTCCATACGGTCCTGCTCAACCAGCATACGTGCATAGGTCAGGAGCAGGCGCTTGTCGCCGGGGTATTTCTTGATGCTTTTTTCCAGCAGCGGAATCGCTTCCTTGCCGCGGTTAAGGCTTTGCAGCAGGCGTGCACGCAACAGGATGGGCGCGATTTCACCTTCTTCCGGCGGGTTCTGCTCCAGCAGCTTGAGCGCGGCGTCGGCTTCATCGTCCTGTTGCAGCAGCAGGGCCTTGCCGAAAATCAACTGGCTGTTCTTCGGGTGCTTTTGCAGCAGGCGATCGAAACTCTTCATCAGGCCGTTGCGCGTGTCCTGGTCGGTGTCGGCGGCCGACAGCGCAAGAAAGTCAAAATGTGTGTCGCCTTTGCCCTGCAGGACCTTCTCCATATAAACCATGGAGTCGTCATAGCGCCCGGCACGCGCCAGTTGCACGGCTGCGGCGCGCTGGGCTTCCAGATCATCCGGGGCATTTTTGGCCCAGATCAGCGAGGTGTCCAGCGCTGCCTGGTCGGCGCCCAGGTATTCGGCGATGCGAAACGCTCGCTCGGAAATCCCGGGGTCCTGGGTGTTGATGGCCTGGGTCACGTAATTATCCAGCGCAATATCAAAGCGATTGCGCTGGCCGGCCAGTTCAGCGGTCAGCAGGCTGTAGATCGTTTCTTCACTGAACGAGGAATAAACCTTGGGTTTTTCAGGGGCGGGAGTGCTGTCTTCCACCGGCGACGTAGCGTCCGGCGACACGGGTGCCATGGCCTGGCAGCCGCTGAGGAAGACAAAAGCGAGGAGCAACGCGGAAGATCTATTCATATAGGAAGAGGACGACTAACCTGCGGTCGGATCATCATGACACAAGCCTTCGGCCAAACATAACCGGGGCACTCGGAATACGACTATTGCTGCTTTTTGCCTTTCCTTTGTGGGAGCGAGCTTGCTCGCGAAAAACCTGAGAGCGCCGCTGGGCGCCAGGCTTACCGCGTTATCGTTGACGATTTTCGCGAGCAAGCTCGCTCCTATAAAAGTGCATTGATAGGCATAAGGTATAGGGACAATAGACGACGGTGGTTGTTCTGAATCTTTCGAAGTAGGACAATTGTCGGCTTCCCGACATCATCAGCGATATTGAATGGCCTTCCTCGCACTCGGTATTAACCACAAGACTGCCTCCGTAGACGTGCGCGAGCGCGTGGCGTTTACGCCAGAGCAGTTGGTTGAGGCCTTGCAGCAGCTCTGCCGGCTCACCGACAGCCGCGAAGCTGCGATCCTTTCGACCTGCAATCGCAGCGAGCTCTATATAGAGCAGGAACATCTCTCGGCGGATGTGGTGCTGCGCTGGCTGGCCGATTATCACCATTTGAGCCTCGATGACCTGCGTGCCAGCGCTTATGTGCATGAAGAGGATGCGGCAGTTCGTCACATGATGCGCGTGGCGGCCGGTCTCGACTCGCTGGTGTTGGGTGAACCGCAGATTCTCGGCCAGATGAAGTCTGCCTACGCCGTGGCGCGTGAGGCCGGCACCGTCGGCCCATTGCTGGGCCGCCTGTTCCAGGCCACCTTTAATTCAGCCAAGCAAGTGCGTACCGATACGGCCATCGGCGAAAACCCGGTGTCCGTGGCCTTTGCCGCTGTGAGCCTGGCCAAGCAGATTTTCAGCGACTTGCAGCGCAGCCAGGCCCTGCTGATCGGCGCTGGTGAAACCATCACCCTGGTGGCCCGTCACCTGCACGATCTTGGCGTGAAGCGCATCGTGGTCGCCAACCGCACCCTGGAGCGCGCCAGCATTCTGGCCGAGCAGTTCGGTGCCCATGCGGTGCTGCTGTCGGACATTCCCGCTGAACTGGTGCGCAGTGATATCGTCATCAGTTCCACCGCCAGCCAATTGCCGATTCTGGGCAAGGGCGCGGTCGAGAGCGCGTTGAAGCTGCGCAAGCACAAGCCGATCTTCATGGTAGATATCGCCGTTCCACGGGATATCGAACCCGAAGTCGGCGAGTTGGACGACGTTTACCTTTATAGCGTCGATGATCTGCATGAAGTGGTCGCTGAAAACCTCAAGAGCCGTCAGGGTGCCGCCCAGGCGGCCGAGGAAATGGTCAGCACCGGCGCCGAAGATTTCATGGTGCGCCTGCGTGAACTGGCGGCAGTGGATGTGCTCAAGGCGTATCGTCAGCAGGGTGAACGCCTGCGTGATGAAGAGTTGCTCAAGGCCCAGCGCATGCTGGCCAACGGCAGCGGCGCCGAGGAAGTGCTGATGCAATTGGCCCGTGGCCTGACCAACAAACTGCTTCACGCGCCTAGCGTCCAGTTGAAAAAGCTTACCGCCGAAGGCCGCCTCGATGCGCTGGCCATGGCTCAGGAACTCTTTGCCCTCGGTGAGGGCGCGTCAGACAGCTCTTCGGATAAAAAACCGCAATGAAAGCGTCACTGCTCAATAAACTGGACGTGCTCCAGGACCGTTTCGAAGAACTGACCGCCTTGCTCGGCGATGGCGAGGTCATTTCCGATCAAACCAAATTCCGTGCTTATTCCAAGGAATACGCCGAAGTTGAGCCCATTGTGGCCACTTATAAACACCTGCTGAAAGTCCAGGCCGACCTCGAAGGCGCTCAGGCCCTGCTCAAGGACAGCGACCCGGACATGCGCGAAATGGCCGTGGAAGAAGTCCGCGAAGCCAAGGAAAAACTCGCTGAGCTTGAGGGTGACCTGCAACGCATGCTGCTGCCCAAGGACCCTAACGACGGACGCAACGTTTTCCTCGAAATCCGCGCTGGTACCGGTGGCGACGAGGCGGCGATTTTTTCCGGTGACCTGTTCCGCATGTATTCGCGCTATGCCGAGCGTCGCGGCTGGCGCGTGGAGATCCTCTCCGAGAACGAGGGCGAGCACGGTGGCTATAAAGAAGTCATCGCCCGGGTTGAAGGCGACAACGTCTACGGCAAGCTGAAGTTCGAATCCGGTGCGCACCGCGTGCAACGGGTGCCTGCGACCGAATCCCAAGGCCGTATCCACACCTCGGCGTGCACCGTCGCGGTGTTGCCTGAGCCGGACGAACAGGAAGCCATCGAGATCAACCCGGCGGACTTGCGTGTCGACACTTACCGCTCATCCGGCGCGGGTGGCCAGCACGTTAACAAGACCGACTCGGCGATCCGTATCACACACTTGCCGTCGGGCATTGTGGTGGAGTGCCAGGAAGAACGTTCCCAGCACAAGAACCGTGCGCGGGCCATGTCCTGGTTGTCGGCCAAGTTGAACGACCAGCAGACTAGTGCCGCGGCCAACGCAATTGCCAGCGAACGCAAGCTGCTGGTGGGCTCCGGCGACCGCTCCGAGCGTATCCGCACCTACAACTTTGCCCAGGGCCGGGTTACCGACCATCGGGTCAACCTCACCCTGTACTCCCTCGACGAGATTCTCGCCGGTGGCGTGGATGCGGTGATCGAGCCGTTGCTCGCCGAATACCAGGCCGATCAACTGGCGGCGATAGGTGACTAAATGACCATCATTGCCAGCCTGCTGCGCGCCGCTGACCTGCCCGACTCGCCGACGGCGCGCCTGGACGTGGAGTTGCTGCTGGCCGCTGCCCTGGGCAAATCGCGCAGCTATCTGCATACCTGGCCGGAAAAGATCGTCAGCAGCGAAGACGCCCTGACCTTTTCCGGCTACCTGCAGCGCCGCCGCAGCGGCGAGCCGGTGGCCTATATCCTCGGCCAGCAAGGCTTCTGGAAACTCGACCTGGAAGTCGCACCGCACACTTTGATCCCGCGCCCGGAAACTGAATTGCTGGTGGAAGCTGCCCTGGAATTGCTGCCCGCCACGCCGGCCCAGGTCCTGGACCTGGGCACCGGTAGCGGCGCCATCGCCTTGGCCTTGGCCAGCGAACGCCCGGCCTGGCAGGTCACGGCGGTCGACCGTGTGCTGGAGGCCGTGGCCCTGGCCGAGCGCAATCGTCAACGCCTGCACCTCACTAACGCCACGGTGCTCAACAGCCACTGGTTCAGCGCCCTGCAAGGCCAGCGCTTCGACCTGATCATCAGCAACCCGCCCTATATTGCCGACAATGACCCGCACCTGGTGGCCGGCGATGTGCGCTTCGAACCGGCCAGTGCGCTGGTGGCGGGGCACGATGGCCTGAACGACTTGCGCCTGATCATTGCAGAGTCTCCTGACCACCTGAACGACGGAGGCTGGCTGTTGCTTGAGCACGGTTACGACCAGGCCCAGGCCGTGCGCGATTTGTTACTCAACCAAGGCTTTGACGGCGTACACAGCCGCATCGACCTCGGCGGTCACGAACGCATCACCTTGGGGCGCCGCCCGTGCTGACCGATCAGGAGCTGTTGCGCTATAGCCGACAGATTCTGTTGCAGCATGTCGACATCGATGGCCAATTACGCCTGAAACAGAGCCGCGCGTTGATCGTCGGCCTGGGTGGCCTGGGCGCTCCGGTGGCGCTTTACCTGGCCGCTGCTGGGGTGGGCGAACTGCACCTGGCGGATTTCGATACGGTCGATTTGACCAACCTGCAACGCCAGATCATCCATGACACCGACAGCGTGGGGCAGACCAAGGTCGATTCGGCCATGGGGCGCCTGAGGGCGATCAACCCTGAGGTCACCCTGGTCGCCCATCGTGCTGCGCTGGATGCCGACTCGCTGGCCGCTGCGGTCAACGCAGTGGACCTGGTGCTCGATTGCAGCGACAACTTCTCTACCCGAGAGGCGGTCAACGTAGCCTGCGTCGCCGCCGGCAAACCGCTGGTCAGTGGCGCGGCCATTCGCCTTGAGGGGCAATTGTCGGTATTCGACCCCCGCCGCGCTGACAGCCCCTGTTACCACTGTTTGTACGGGCACGGCAGCGACACTGAACTGACCTGCAGCGAAGCCGGCGTTGTCGGGCCGTTGGTGGGGGTGGTTGGCAGCCTGCAAGCGCTGGAAGCCTTGAAGCTGTTGGCCGGTTTTGGTGAGCCGTTGGTGGGGCGCCTGTTGTTGATCGATGCGCTGACCACGCGTTTTCGCGAGTTGCGCGTCAAGCGTGACCCAGGCTGCAGCGTCTGCGGGGCAAAGCATGGTTAAGGGCGCGCCTGTTGGTGTGTTCGATTCCGGCATCGGCGGCCTGACGGTGCTGGAAGAAATCCAGCAGTTGTTGCCCCACGAGTCACTGCTGTACGTGGCGGACTGCGGGCACATTCCCTATGGCGAGAAAACGCCCGCGTTCATTCTTGAGCGTTCTCGCTCGGTCGCTGAGTTTTTCCGCGAGCGGGGCGCCAAGGCCTTTGTGATTGCCTGCAACACGGCCACGGTCGCCGCGGTGGCCGATTTGCGCCAAGACTATCCCGACTGGCCGCTGGTAGGCATGGAGCCTGCGGTAAAACCTGCTGCCGCGGCCACGCGCAGTGGTGTGGTGGGTGTGCTCGCCACTACGGGCACACTGCAAAGCGCCAAGTTCGCCGCCTTGCTCGACCGTTTTGCCACCGATGTGCGGGTGATTACCCAGCCGTGCCCGGGCCTGGTGGAGCTGATTGAAGCCGGCGACCTCAACAGCCCCGTCTTGCACACGCTGCTGCAAGGCTATATTGAGCCGCTGCTCAGCGCCGGTTGCGACACCATCATCCTGGGTTGCACTCATTATCCCTTCCTCAAGCCACTCCTGGCGCAGATGCTGCCCCCCAGCATCATCCTCATTGATACCGGCGCCGCCGTGGCGCGCCAGCTCAAGCGCTTGCTGGGTGAGCGCGACCTGCTGGCCGTTGGCGAACCTGAACCTGCACAGTTCTGGACCAGCGGCGATCTGTGTCACCTAGGAAATATCCTACCGACACTTTGGAAACATCCTGGAGTTGTGCGAAGCTTTGGCTCGTGAAAATTTCGTGAAATCAGCCTGAAAAAAGCTGAACTTCTGGCTATGCGTCGGCTTCTATAGCCCGTTAGCCTGTACACAACCCAAATTATTCCGTTTGCAAAGGACGTTTCACATGAAGCGCTTGTTCTGTTTGGCTGCGATTGCGGCCGCTATGTTGGGACACTCTGTTTCAGCCCAGGCCGCCGGCCTGGAGTTCGGCTTGGGTAGCACCAGCGATTCGACGCTGACCTACCGCCTGGGCCTGACCTCTGATTGGGACAAAAGCTGGATGCAGAGCAATGTCGGCCGACTGACCGGCTACTGGAGCGGCGCCTATACCTATTGGGAAGGGGATGACCGTGCGGGCGCCAGCAGCCTGTCGTTCTCGCCGGTGTTTGTGTATGAGTTTGCCGGCGAGTCGGTCAAGCCCTACATCGAAGCCGGTATCGGCGTGGCGTTGTTCTCTCGCACTCGGCTGGAAGACAACAACATCGGCCAGTCCTTCCAGTTCGAAGACCGCCTGGGTTTCGGCCTGCGGTTCAACGGCGGGCATGAAGTGGGCATTCGTGCCACGCACTATTCCAATGCCGGCATCAGCAGCAATAACGATGGGGTAGAGAGCTACTCGCTGCACTACACCATGCCGCTGTAATGCACTGTAGGAGCGAGCTTGCTCGCGAAGAACCTCAACGATAACGCAGCGAATCAGGTTTAACGCGGCGTTCTCAGGTTTTTCGCGAGCAAGCTCGCTCCTACAGAATCAGCGGTAGGCCGTGGTAATACCTTCGCGCTCTTCAAGGCATTCCGACGCCCCCATCTCGAACTCCCGGCAAATCAACGGCCGAAGCTCATAGATCGTGCACATCATCGTGTCGCGGTCCAGCGCTGCGCACCAGCCGTCGTCCAGGCGCAGCATCACCTCACCCCCCCAATCGTCGGTATCGATAAAGCGTTGTGGCACGCCGGTGTCGGTGATCAGCATGACTTCCAGCTGGCAGCAACAAGCCGCGCACGTCGAGCACGTGACGGGTTCGGTGATTTGAATGTGAGGGATGTTGGTCATAGGCGCGCAGTGTAAGGCAAGTGCGCTAGACGCGTATGAATGCTCTGACGGGCGTCAGTGTTCCAGCCTCTGCGCAACCCCGTGTAACAGCGGAAAGAGCATGGCCCATAACAGCGCCAGGCCGATCAGTGTTGGGGTGGTGCCGTACGCAAAACTCACGCCTGCCAATTGACTGCCGGCGTAATAAGACAACGGCCCGCCCACCGCGCCTAGCAGGCTGGCCAGCCACCATGGCCGTGCGCTCCAGGCCAGGCAATGGCGCAAGGTGGTGGCCAGCAAGGCCCATAACAGTATCAGCCACAGCGGAATCAGTGGCCCCGGCGTATTGAACTCAAACACGCCAAGCCCTCGCAGCGCCGTATCGACCAGTGTTCCCAGCACCGTCACGGCCAGAATCACTTGCCTCTCCCTGGCCCAGGAACTTATCCACAGCAGGTGCGCGCCCAGCGCCGCGATGCCGATCAGCAGCCAACGGCTATCGCCGCCGAGCACGCAGGCAAACCAGCCGCACTGAAACAGCACGGCATTGGCCAGGGATTTAAGCACTGAAACGCCCGAGCAGCGGCGGATTGATGGCCGCCGGTTTGGCCAGCAGCAACTGCGCGGTGCCGATGGTGCGCTCCATAAAGCCGCCTTCGCAGTAGCACAGGTAAAACTCCCACAGGCGCAGGAAGTATTCGTCATAACCGAGTTCCGCAAGACGGCCATGGGCGCGGCGAAAGTTTTCATGCCACAGGCGCAGGGTGCGGGCGTAGTGCAGGCCGAAGTCTTCCATGTGCAGCAGGTTCATGTCGGTGTCGCGGCTGACGATCTGCAGCATGTTTTGTACACAGGGCAGCGCGCCACCAGGGAAGATGTAGCGCTGGATAAAGTCGACGCTGCGTTTGGCCTGCTCAAAGCGTTGTTCACGAATAGTGATGGCTTGCAGCAGCATCAGGCCGTCGGGCTTGAGCAACTGGGCACATTGTTTGAAATAGGTGGGCAGGAAACGATGGCCCACCGCTTCAATCATTTCGATCGAAACCAGCTTGTCGTACTCACCGGTGAGGTCGCGGTAATCGCTCAGCAGCACGGTCACACGTTCTTGCAGGCCCGCCGCCTGGATACGCTGCGCGGTGTAGGCGAACTGCTCCTTGGACAGGGTCGTGGTGGTGACCCGGCAGCCGTAATGCTGCGCCGCATACAGCGCCATGCTGCCCCAGCCGGTACCGATTTCCAGCAGATGGTCGCTGGGCTTGAGCGCCAGTTTCTGGCAGATGCGCGCTAATTTGTTCAGTTGTGCCTGTTCCAGGGTGTCATCGGGGGTCAGGAACTGCGCCGCCGAGTACATCATCGTGGGGTCGAGAAATTCTTCGAACAGGTCGTTGCCCAGGTCGTAATGGGCGGCGATGTTTTTTTGCGAGCCTTTGCGTGTGTTGCGGTTGAGCCAGTGCAGGCCCTGAGTGAACGGCCGCGCCAGGCGTGCCAGGCCACCTTCCATGGCGTCGAGCACCTCCAGGTTGCTGACCATCACCCGCACGACGGCGGTGAGGTCGGGGCTGGTCCAGTAACCATGGATAAACGCTTCGCCAGCGCCGATCGAGCCATTGGCCGCCACCAGCCCCCATACCGCCGCGTCGAGAATCTGGATCTCGCCCAGCAGGTGCGCTTCCCGTGCGCCGAAGACTTGCCGCTCGCCATCCTCGATGATGACCAACTGGCCATGGCGCAATTGGCTGAGCTGGCGCAACACGCCTTTGCGCAATAGCGCAGCGGTCATGCCGTTGACGTTCAGGCGGTTAGCCTTGACCGATAAGCTAGGGGATTTCATGGTGGCGATCCTTGGTATACCCGACTGCGGTGCGAGAGGCGCCATCGGCGGCCTGGTGGGAAAAAATCGGAGTGCGTTTGAGCAGCAGGCGCAAGGCTTGCCAGTAGATCGCAAGGCCGGTCTTGGCGGTCATCCAGGGAAAGCGCCACAAATAGCGATGCAGGCTGGCGCGGCTCAGTGCCTGTTTTTCCAGGCTCAAGGTGGCGTCGAAGACTTTTTGCGTGCCCTGCCAATCGGCCATATGCACGCCGAGCCTGGCGGCGGGCGGGCTGAAACTCATGCGGTATTCCAGCTCGCGAGGCAAAAACGGCGACACATGGAAGGCCTTGGCCACGGCGAAATGCTGGTGCTCATCGGCGCCCAGTGCCTGGGCGGGCAGCACGTAGTGATAGCGCTCGCGCCATGGGGTGTTGGTCACTTCACACAGGATCGCGGCCAGTTGCCCGTCAGCCTCGAAGCAGTAGAAGAAACTCACCGGGTTAAAAGCCAGGCCCCAACTGCGGGCCTGGGTCAGCAGGCAGATAGCGCCCTGGGGCGTATGCCCTAGGGCCTTGCCGACTTCCTGGCGCACGGCATCGCTCAGGCTCATGCCGTGGCGTGTGAATTCACGCAGGTAATCCTGCTGGCGGAAACCGAAGGGCGCCAGGCGCCCCGTGCCGGCCAGCGGCGAGAGCCCCAGTACTTCGTCCTCTTCGCTGAGGTCCAGGTACAGCAGGCCGATGCGGTAGCGAAAGGCGTGGGCCTTGGGCGTAAACCGCCGATGGGCGATCCAGCCGCTGTAGAGGGCGCTGTTCACAGGGTTTCCCCAAACGCCTGGGCCACGCGCAGAGCGCTGACCACGCCGTCTTCGTGAAAGCCGTTGGCCCAGTAGGCCCCGCAGTAAAAGGTATTGCGCACGCCGTTCAATTCTTCCCAGCGTGCCTGTGCGGCGACTGCGCCCAGGCTGTATTGCGGATGGGCGTAGGTGTAGCGCGCCAGTATCTTCAGCGGGTTGATCATCGGCGTCTGGTTGAGGCTGACGCAAAAGGTAGTGGCGCTGTCGATGCCTTGCAGGATGTTCATGTCATAGGTGACGGCGGCCTGTTGTTGCACGTTGCCCGTCAGCCGATAGTTCCAGCTAGCCCAGGCCAGTTTGCGGTCGGGCAGCAGGCGTGTATCGGTGTGCAGCACCACGTCGTTGTCGGCGTAGGGCAGGGCACCGAGGATCTGCTGTTCGGCCTGGCTGGGGTCATCGAGCAAGGCCAGGGCCTGATCGCTGTGGCAGGCGAACACCACGCGGTCGAAGGTTTCGCTGCCGGACGGGCTGTGGATAACCACACCCTCGTCGCTGCGTTGCACCTTATGCACAGGGCTGTTGAGCCGTATCTGTTCGCGAAAGCTGCGGGTCAGCGGCTCGATATAACAGCTGGAGCCGCCCTCGATAACACACCATTGCGGGCGGTTGCTCACCGAGAGCAAGCCGTGGTTCTTGAAGAAGCGCACAAAAAACTGCAGCGGAAACTTGAGCATATCGGCCAGGGACATCGACCAGATGGCCGCACCCATCGGCACGATGTAATGCCGGATAAACCTGGGGCCATAACCGCCGGCGATGAGGTAATCGCCCAGGGTCATGTCGGCGCTGATGCGCTGCTCTTGCAAGTCCAGGGGCGCCTGGCGATTGAAGCGCAGGATATCGCGCAACATGCCCCAGAACCCCGGCGACAGAATATTGCGGCGCTGGGCAAACAGGCTGTTGAGGTTGTTGCCGTTGTACTCAAAGCCTGTGCTTTGGTCGTACACCGAAAAACTCATCTCGGTGGGTTTGAACCTGACCCCGATCTGCTCCAGCAGACGGATGAAGTTGGGGTAGGTCCAGTCGTTGAACACAATGAAGCCCGTGTCCACCGCATAGCTTTTGCCGTCGACCGTCACGTTGGCCGTGTGTGTATGCCCGCCAATGCAGTCATTGGCCTCGAACAGCGTAATGTCGTGGCGACGGCTGAGCAGGTAGGCGCTGGTCAGCCCGGCGATACCGCTGCCGATAATGGCGATCTTCACAGGTCGTCCTTCTTCGGTGGCGGGCTGCGCAGCATGCGTTTGCCGATGATCAGTTGCGCGCGGTTGGGCAGCTTCGACAGTGGCCACAAGGTGGCAATGAACAGGGCCGGAAAGGCGATTTCCAGCGGGCGTTTTTCCAGCTTGGCGAAGATGTGCTTCGCGGCTTTGTCCGCCGGCCAGCTCAGGGGCATCGGGAAATCATTGCGCTCGGTCAGCGGCGTGTCGACAAAGCCTGGGCTGATCACCGTGACATCGATGTTTTCCGGGGACAGGCCGATACGCAGGGATTCGAACAAGTAACGCAGGCCGGCCTTGGACGCCCCGTAGGCTTCGGCGCGAGGCATGGGCAGGTAGGTCACGGCACTGGCCACGCCCACCAGGTGCGGGGTGCGCCCTGCGCGCAACAGTGGCAGCGCGGCCTCGATGCAATAACTGCTGGCCAGCAGGTTGGTACGCACAACGTGCTCGATGATCGAGGCGTCAAATTGCCGGGCGTCGACGTATTCACAGGTGCCGGCGTTGAGGATCACCGTGTCCAGCGAACCCCAGACCTCGCTGATACGCTCGCCGATCTCGCGCACGGTCTGGCTGTTGGTCAGGTCGCCGGCCACCACCAGAACCTGGCCTGGATATCGAAGGGCGAGGGCATCCAGCGGGCCTTGGGTGCGGGAACTCAGGGCCACGTGGGCGCCGCTGGCGAGCAACTCCACGGCCAGCGCCGCACCGATACCACTGCTGGCGCCGGTCAGCCAATAACGACGGGGCGGTGTAAGGCTCATCCCATTCTCCTTTTCAGCCAACGAATAACGCGACCCAGTAGGGGGACATGTTCATAGAGCAGGGCGCCGGCATCGAAATAGTCGCGATGGCGGTAAACCTTGTCGTGCCACATCAAATGAGAACAGCCTGGCACCTCGATCACCTGGCCGCCGGCCAGGCGTGGGTGGCGAAAACGCATAGTCCAGCGCAGGTAGCCCTCGCCTTCGGCCACGGTATCGAAACCGTGGAAGTCAAAATGCAGCTCGCTGACGTTGCTGTACAAGTCGGCAAAGTAACGCCGCAACGTTGGCAGGCCCTGTACTTCATGCAGGGGGTCGGCAAAGGTGATGTCCTCGCTGTACAGGCGGCCGAGCAGGTGCAGGTTGTGCTTGTCCAGCGTGGCGAAGGTGTGGGCAAACTGGTGCAGGAAGTCACTCATGTTCGGCCATCTCCTGACGCGAAGGCAGCCGGCGAAATGCGGCCAAGGCGCGCTCGCGAGACTGTTTCAAATCGACGATGGCACGCGGGTAATCCGCCACGCCGAACAGGCCCCCAGCCGCTTCGGGGTTGTGCACTTGTTTTTTATTCAGCGCGGCCAGTTCCGGGAGCCAGCGTTTGATGAACACGCCGTCACCGTCGAATTTTTCCGATTGGCTCAGCGGGCTGAATATCCGGAAATACGGCGCCGAGTCGGTGCCGGTGGACGAACTCCATTGCCAGCCGCCGTTGTTGGCCGCCAGATCACCGTCGATCAGGTGGCGCATAAAGAAGCGCTCGCCTTCGCGCCAGTCGATCAGCAGGTTTTTGGTCAGGAACATCGCCACCACCATGCGCAGGCGATTGTGCATCCAGCCGGTTTCCAGCAATTGGCGCATGGCCGCGTCGATGATCGGCAAGCCGGTGCGCGCCTGTTGCCAGGCGGCCAGGTCTTCGGGTGCCTTGCGCCAAGCCAGCGCTTCGGTTTCCGGGCGAAACGCGCGGTGGCGGGAAACCCGTGGGTAGCCGACCAGGATGTGCTTGTAGAACTCGCGCCACAGCAGCTCGTTGATCCAGGTGATGGCGCCGATGTCGCCGCTTTCGAACTCGCCCTGGTTGGTTTGCAGCGCGGCGTGCAAGCACTGGCGCGGCGAAACCACTCCGGCGGCCAGGTAGGCAGAAAGCTGACTGGTGCCGGGCTTGGCCGGGAAGTCGCGTTCATCCTTGTAATAGCTGATCTGCTGATCGGCGAAGGCATCGAGGCGACGGCGCGCCTCGTCTTCGCCAGCGGGCCAGAGCGCACGCAAGGTTTCGCTGGGTGTCTGGAACCCTTCGACTGCCGTCGGCACAGGGTCGCTTTTCACGCCAGGCTCGGCCTGGGCCTTTGGCGTCGGCACCACGCGGGGCAGGGCGCTGTGCAGGCGGCTGTAGCAGACCTTGCGGAACTGGCTGAACACCTGGAAGTAGGTGCCGGTCTTGGTCAGCACACTACCCGGCTGGAAAAACAGTTGGTCCAGGTAGCTGTGGAAGGTCACGCCGTCAGCTTCCAGGGCCTGGGCCACGGCGCTGTCGCGGCGGCTCTCGTGAATGCCATATTCCTCGTTGACGTGTACCGACTCCACCGACAGCTCGCGGCACAGTTGGCTGAGTACCGTCGGCGCCTGGTCCCAGGTCGCGGCGTGGCGTATTAACAGCGGGATGTTGAGGTTGCCCAGTGCCTGGCTCAGGTGCTGCAAGTTGCGCAGCCAGAAATCGACTTTGCACGGCGCGTCATCATGCGCCTGCCATTGCTCGGGCGTGATCAGGTAAACAGCCGCGACGGGGCCGCGCTGGCACGCGGCCGCCAGGGCAGTGTTGTCGTGCAGGCGCAAGTCGGTGCGCAGCCAGATCAGATGCATTTAGACAATTCCACGCTGGATCAATAATTGATGGGCCGCCAACAGGTCCTCGGCCACGAACAACTCAGGGATGTCCTGGGTTAATACGCCCAACTCGGCGTGGTGGATGCACACCGTTGGTCCGGCAATCACGGTTGGGCAATGGATGCCCCCCAGCAGTTTGCTGAGTGCCGGCACTTGCAACGCCTTGCTCGAATACAGCAGCACCGCACGGGGTTGCAGGTGTTCCACCGCCAGGGCCAGTTCGCCGACCGGCAGTGGCCAATCGAATACTTCCACCGGGCAATCGGCACTGCTGGCCAGCCAGGCGCTGAGCCACAGGTGGGGTTCCAGGGGCAGGTCGGAATGATTGACCAGCAACAGGGGCGCGCCGTGGAGTTGACGATTGTTGTGATAGATCCGTGCGCCGAACTTGCTGCGCAACCAGGACAGGAAGAACACCCGCTCCATCTGCGCGCCGAACTGGCCCTGCCAGCGTTGTTCCAGCTCGTTGAGCAGCGGTAGCATCAATTGCTCGCACAACGTGCGTGGCGGGTAGAGCGCCATGGCCTGGTTGAACGCGTCATCGACCCGACGCTCGGCCAGTTCACTGATGGCACTCACCAAATGCTGGCGCAGGCTCTGCCACTCGTTTTCCATCGGCTCCGGGCTGCCTTGTGCGGAGTCGATCAGCCCTTTGACCTGGCTGACCGGCACGCCGCGATTGAGCCAGGTGAGGATGGCCTGGATGCGTTGCACATGTTCGGCGCTGAACAACCGATGCCCTTTGGGCGTGCGCTGGGGCACGATGAGGCCGTAGCGGCGCTCCCACGCGCGCAGCGTCACCGCATTCACGCCGGTCTGGCGCGCCACCTCGCGGATCGGCAGCCAGCCGTTTTCCAGGGCCAGGGCGAGGTCTTCGCCGGGTTCGTCGAGCAGGGCAGGTTTCATGGGTTAGATCGCATTACGCAGGCTGAGGTTTTCCGGGTGCGGTTGCAGGTACGCCTGCTGCGCGATGTAGCGGTCCGGGTGTTGGCGAAAGTGGTGTTTGAGCAGGGTCAGCGGCACTACCAGTGGCACGATGCCGTGGCGGTATTGGCCGATGACGGTCTGCATTTCCTGTTTGTCATCGGCACTGATGGCTTGCTTGAGATAGCCACTGATGTGTTGCAGCACATTGGTATGGGTACCGCGAGTCGCGCATTTTTTCAGGCCCGCCATCAGTTCGCTGAAATAGCCGTCGGCCAAAGCTTGCAAGTCAATGCCCTTGCCCATGCTGCCGAGCAAATGGCCCAGGCTTTTGTAATGCGCCGGGCTGTGGGCCATCAGCAGGTACTTGTAGCGCGAGTGAAACGTCAGCAAGCGGTGACGGGTAAGGCCGTCGGCCAACAGTTGCTGCCAACTGGCGTACACGAATACGCGGGTGAGGAAGTTTTCCCGCAGCACCGGGTCGTTCAGGCGACCGTCTTCCTCCACCGGCAGGTTGGGGTGTCGAGCACAAAACGCCTGGGCGTAAATGCCGCGCCCGCCACCGTCGACGGGCGTGCCGTTGTCGCGGTACACCTTGACCCGCTCCAGGCCGCAGGACGGTGACTTTTGCATGAAGATGTAGCCGCACAGGTCGGTATGTTCCCGGGCCATTTGCTGGCCGTAATCGTCCAGTGGCTGAGTGACATTGAGCGCAGGGTTTACGCTGCCCACGGCCTGCGGTTGGTTGGGGTCCCCGACCAGGCGGATCGCTTGCCGAGGAATGCCCAGGCCGATGGCAACTTCAGGGCACAACGGGACGAAATCGAAATAGTCACTGAGGGTCTGGCTGCATAACAGGGACTGTTTATGACCGCCATTGAAGCGCACGTTCTCACCCAGAAGGCAGGCGCTGATGGCGATCTTCGGTTTCACACGGCTGGACATAAGCAAACCTCTGCAAGAATCCTGTACAAGCTACAAATCTTGTACAACTAAATCTCATCATAGGCTCGATGTTGTACAAGTCAAATAATTTGTACAGGTTTGTGCCGCCGCGTTATTTCCAGCCGATTTTCCAGTCTTCAGCGTTTTTCAGGGTTTGCCAGGGCAGGCGTTCGGCGCGCCGGGTGAGGATGGCCTGCAGTTCGATGTCCAGCACCGTGCCCTCGTCGTCACGGAACAATTCGGTGACCAGGAAGTGTTTTTCCTTGTGGCGGGGATGAGCTGCCGTCCATTTTGACAGCAGCAGTTTGGCGGGGTTGATGCGGTTCATTGCAGGTGCTCAATCAAACGTCGCGCCGCTTCCTGGCCACTGAGCCAGGCACCCTCCACCCGGCCGGAGAGGCACCAGTCGCCGCAGACGAACAAGCCCAGGTCGGCGTCGGCCAGCACCCCGAACTCATGGCTGCTGGATGGACGTGCGTAGAGCCAGCGATGCGCCAGGCTGAATGACGGCGCAGGCATGGCGCTGTGCAGCAATTCGGCAAAGGCGCCGTGCAGGTGTTCGATCACCGCTTCCTTGGGCAGGTCCAGGTGGGCCTTGCTCCAGGCGCTGGTGGCGTGCAGCACCCAGGTGTCGAGGGTGGTATCGCGCCCGGGCTTGCTGCGGTTGCGCGCCAGCCAGTCGAGGGGGCTGTCTTGCACGAAGCAGCCCTCCATCGGCGTATCCAGGGGCTTGTCGAACGCCAGGGCGATGGCCCAGGTCGGGTCCATTTTCACTCCGGCGGCGGCGCTCGCCAGCTTGGGCGCGGCGGCCAGCAGGGCGGTGGCTTGGGGCGCCGGCGTGGCAATGATCACGTGACTGAAAGGGCCGTGATTGCCGCCGTCCGCGTCGAGCAGGTTCCAGTGCTGTGTGCCCTGGAACACCTCGGTGATGCGGCAACCAAACTCCACCGGCAAGTCGTCGAGCAGGGCGCGGGTGATGGCGCTCATGCGCGGCGTGCCCACCCAGCGGATCTGCTCATCAGGGGAAGGCGTCAGTTGCCCGGACTTGAAGTTATACAGCTGGGGCTTCCACTGCTCGGCCCAGCCGTTGCTTTGCCAGCGCTGCACTTCGTTGACGAAGCGTCGGTCGCGAGCGGTGAAGTATTGCGCGCCCATATCCAGCGCGCCGGCGTCGCTGCGCTTGCTGGACATGCGGCCACCGCTGCCGCGGCTTTTATCGAAGAGTTGCACTGCATGCCCAGCGTCTTGTAACGCTCTGGCGGCGGAGAGACCGGCGATGCCGGTACCAATGATCGCGATGGGAACAGTCATGGGAGGCCTCGTTTTACCGTTGGGTACAGACTACGCCGACACCAATAGCTGTACAATATTGTTTTTTGGTATAAGTTTTGGCGTGCCTGATTGTGTGGCGTGACCTATGGTTAAGCTAAGGCTTGAACCCCCGTCACGCTCAATTATCAAATTGATCCCTGCTTATAAAATAGACCAGTGAGCGGCGGCGAACGTTACATGAGGAGAGTCCCATGCATATTTTGCTGACCGGCGGTACCGGCTTGATCGGGCGTCAACTCTGCAAGCACTGGCTCGCGCAAGGCCATCACCTGACGGTGTGGAGCCGGCAACCGGAAACGGTCGCCCGGGTGTGCGGTGCGCAGGTGCTCGGAGTGGCTCGCCTACAAGAGGTGATTGGCACGGTGGACGCGGTGGTCAACCTGGCAGGCGCGCCTATCGCCGACCGGCCTTGGACCCACAAGCGCAAGGCATTGCTGTGGAACAGTCGCATTCACCTCACCGAAACCTTGCTGGCCTGGATGGAAAGCCTGGAGCAAAAACCGGCGGTGCTGATCTCCGGTTCTGCGGTGGGTTGGTACGGCGACGGCGGCGAGCGCGAACTGACCGAAGCCAGCGGCCCGGTGCTGGACGATTTCCCCAGCCAGTTGTGTATCGCCTGGGAGGAAACCGCCCAGCGTGCCGAAGCCTTGGGCATTCGCGTGGTGCTGGTGCGTACGGGGTTGGTGCTGTCTGCCGAGGGCGGCTTTTTGTCGCGCCTGCTGCTGCCTTTCAAACTGGCGCTGGGTGGGCCGATTGGCAATGGACGGCAGTGGATGCCCTGGGTGCATATCAAGGATCAAATCGCCCTGATTGATTTTCTTCTGCACAAGCAAGACGCCAACGGTCCTTATAATGCCTGCGCGCCACACCCGGTGCGCAACCGCGAATTCGCCAAGACCCTGGGCCAGGTGCTGCACCGCCCGGCGTTCATGCCGATGCCGGCATTTGCGTTGAAGGTTGGCCTGGGTGAGTTGTCCGGCTTGTTGCTGGGCGGGCAAAAGGCTTTGCCTGAACGGCTGCAGGCCGCAGGTTTCACTTTCCAGTTCACTGAGTTGCGTGCGGCTCTGGACGACTTGTCCAGCCGCCTCTAAAGATAGGATGTTGCATGACCGATCACGCGTTGTTACTGGTCAACCTAGGTTCGCCAAAGTCCACTTCGGTGGCCGATGTGCGCAGCTACCTCAATCAGTTCCTGATGGACCCTTATGTGATCGACTTGCCGTGGCCGGTGCGGCGCTTGCTGGTATCGCTGATCCTGATCAAGCGCCCCGAGCAATCGGCCCATGCCTATGCGTCGATCTGGTGGGATGAGGGTTCGCCGTTGGTGGTGCTGAGCCGCCGCCTGCAGCAGCAGATGACCGCGCAGTGGACCCAGGGCCCGGTGGAATTGGCGATGCGTTACGGCGAGCCGTCCCTGGAAACGGTCCTGACGCGCCTGGCCGCCCAGGGTATTCAAAAAATCACACTGGCGCCGTTGTACCCGCAGTTTGCCGACAGCACCGTCACCACGGTGATAGAGGAAGCCAAGCGAGTGGTGCGCGACAAGCAACTGAATGTGCAGTTTTCGATCCTGCAACCGTTCTACGATCAGCCTGAGTACCTCGATGCGCTGGCGGCGAGTGTGCGCTCTTATGTGGAGCAGGATTACGATCACTTGCTGCTAAGTTTCCATGGCTTGCCTGAGCGTCATCTGACCAAGCTCGACCCCACGGGCCAGCACTGCTTCAAGGATGCGGACTGCTGCAAGAACGCATCCCCTGAAGTGCTTGCCACCTGTTACCGCGCGCAGTGCTTCAGCGTGGCGCGGGATGTGGCCGAGCGGCTGGGTTTGCCGGAGGGCAAATGGTCGGTGGCGTTCCAGTCCCGCCTGGGCCGGGCCAAGTGGATCGAACCCTACACCGAGGCACGCCTTGAGGCATTGGCCCAGCAAGGCGTGAAGAAGTTGCTGGTGATGTGCCCGGCGTTCGTCGCCGACTGTATTGAAACGTTGGAGGAAATTGGCGATCGCGGTCGCGAGCAATTTCGTGAAGCGGGGGGTGAGGAGTTGGTGTTGGTGCCTTGCCTGAATGACGAGCCGCAGTGGGCGGCGGCCCTTAATACCCTGTGCGAACGAGCGCCGACGACGCTGTAACCCGGGCCGGATTAAGATCAAAATGTGGGAGGGGGCAAGCCCCCTCCCACATTTAGTCCTATGTTTGTCAGAGGTTGAGGGTCAGGCTAACCGTGAAGTTGCGCGGCTCACCCGGGTTGACCCAATAGTTGCTGTAGGACCGCTCGTAGTACTTTTCATTGAACAGGTTGTTGAGGTTCAGCCCCACCGTCACATTCTGCGTAGCCTTGTAATGGGCCAGCAAATCCACGGTGTGGTAGGCGGGCAGTTCGAAACCCGTGCCGGCTTCGCCTGAGCGGTCACCTACATAGGTGAACGCTGCGCCCAGGTCTGAGCCACGCAACGCGCCGTCCTGGAATTCGTACACGCCCAACACACTGCCGCTGCGCTTGGCCACGCCCAGAATGCGGCTGCCCGTAGGAATGGTTTTGTCGCCCTTGGTCACTTCGGCGTCGATGTAGGCCAAGGCGCCGATCACGCGGACTGCGTCGGTCACTTGCCCGGTTACTTGCAGGTCGAACCCCTGGCTGCGGGCCTTGCCCATTGCGCGGTTGAGGTTGGTCGCCGGGTCCAGGGTCAGCACGTTTTCCTTTTCGATATGAAAGGCCGCCAGGGTAGCGCTGAGGCGGTCATCAAACAGCTCGCTCTTGACCCCCACCTCATAACCCACGCCTTCTTCGGGCTTGAAGGACTTGCCACCGGCATCCAGGCCGCTATTGGGCTTGAACGACGTGGAGGCGTTGGCAAACACGCCGACTTCTGGCGTGAGCTGGTAGAGCAGGCCGGCGCGCTGAGTGAAGGCGTCGTGGGTTTGGCGGCCCTTGGCGTGGTTGCGGGTGAAGTCGTCGGTGCTTTGTTTGAAGTGTTCGAAGCGCGCACCGATCATGCCGCGCAGGCGGTCGGTGAAGATGATCTGGTCTTGCAGGTTCAGTGCGTGGCTTTTGGTCTGTTCGAAGAAGTCGGTGCCGGAGCGTTTGCCGTTGGGTTTGAGCTGGCCGTACACCGGCTTGTAGATGTCGATGGGATAGTCGCCAGCGATCGCCGTCACACGCTCTTTCTTACGGTAATCCTCGTATTCGGTACCGATCAACAGTTCATGTTGCCAACTGCCTATATCGAACACCCCGCGCAGTTCCAGCTGGGTGATGCTGTCATGCCAACCGGTGGAGCGTTCACGGTAGCGGCGATTGACGCTGTGGCCGTCTGCGTTCAACGCTCGGCTTTCCGAAGCATCGCCCCACAGGCTGCCTTGCTTGTAATGGCTGGCCAGGCGCAGTTTCCAGGCGTCGTTGAGGTGGTGTTCCAACGCCGCCTGAATGCGGTTGTTGTGGTTGCGGATATTGCCGTCGTTGGGCTCGCCGAGGAAGGTGGAATGGGACATGCCGGTATTGGCGACGATGCCTCGGTCGAAGGTGGAACTGTGGCGCACGAACTCACTTTCCACCAGCAGGGTGGTGTCCGGGTCCAGTTGCCAGCTGAAGGAGGGCGCAACAAACACACGCTTGGCGTCGACGTGATCGCGAAAGCTGTGGTTGTCTTCAACGGCCAGGTTCACTCGCGTCAGCACGCGCCCCTCGCTGTCCAGCGGCGTATTCACATCCAGCGCCGTGCGGTAGCGGTCCCAACTGCCGGCGCTGGTTTGCAGCGTGGTGAAGGCCTCGGGCTGGGGTTTCTTGGTGACGATATTTACCGTGCCGCCGGGATCGCCACGCCCATACAGGCTGGCGGCGGGGCCCTTGAGCACTTCAATGCGCTCGATATTCGCCGCGTCCGGGGTACTGGGGTAACCACGGTTGGCGCTGAAACCATCCTGGTAGAACTCGGACGTGGTGAAGCCGCGCACACTGTATTCGTAGAGAGTCAGGCCGCCGAAGTTGTTTTGCTTGGATACGCCGCCGGCGAATTCCAGGGCGCGCTCCACGCTGGTACTGCCCAGGTCTTTGAGTACCGTGGCCGGAATCACGCTGATCGATTGCGGGATGTCGCGCAAGGCCGTGTCGGTCTTGGTCGCACTGGCGGAGCGGGTGGCGCGGTAGCCGTCGACCGGGCCGGTGGCGGATTCATAGGCGTCGGAAGTGACGCTGATGGTGTCCAGTTCCAGGGTGTTTTCTTCGGCGTAGGCAGGGTCGAGCAGCAAACCCAGGGCCAGGCCGGCCAAGGGCACAAACTTTCGAGACGGCATGATAGAGCGTTCCAATAGCAATATTGAAACAATATAACATGCCTAATGAGAATGAATCGCTAAGAAATGTAGCCTTACCAGCGCCCGCGAACGGGCGCTAGGATCGCGACGGTTATTGCTCTTCTTTGACTGGCGCGGTCGCCGGTGGTGGGCGCAGGCCGATTTCCGCCGACAGTTTGATCTCCTTGCCGTTGCGCATCACCAGGATCGCCACCTTGTCGGTCGGCTTGATCCGCGCCACCTGGTTCATCGACTTGCGGCCATCACCCGCCGGGGCGCCGTCGATGCTGAGGATCACATCGCCCAGTTGCAGGCCGGCTTTCTGCGCCGGGCCGTCGCGGAAGATCCCCGCTACCACGATGCCTGGACGCCCGGTCAGGCCAAATGACTCGGCCAGTTCCTTGGTCAAGGGCTGTACTTCAATGCCCAGCCAGCCGCGAATCACCTGGCCGTGCTCGATGATCGACTTCATCACTTCCATCGCCAGCTTCACCGGGATCGCAAACCCAATGCCCTGTGAACCGCCGGACTTGGAGAAAATCGCGGTGTTGATGCCAGTCAGGTTGCCATTGGCGTCCACCAGCGCACCGCCGGAGTTGCCGGGGTTGATCGCCGCGTCGGTCTGGATGAAATCTTCGTAGCTGTTAAGGCCCAACTGGTTACGCCCGGTGGCGCTGATGATGCCCATGGTCACCGTTTGCCCCACCCCGAACGGGTTGCCGATGGCCAGGGCCACATCGCCCACGCGCAAACCGTCGGAGCGGCCGAGGGTGATGGCCGGCAGGTTCTTCAGATCAATTTTGAGTACCGCAAGATCAGTTTCCGGGTCGCTGCCCACCACGCGGGCCAGGGTTTCGCGGCCGTCACGCAGGGCCACCACGATCTGGTCGGCGCCCGTGGTCACATGGTTGTTGGTGAGGATGTAGCCCTCGGGGCTCATGATCACGCCGGAGCCGAGGCTGGATTCCATGCGGCGCTGCTTGGGGCCGTTGTCACCGAAGTAGCGGCGAAATTGCGGGTCTTCAAACAACGGATGCGCGGGCTTGTTGATGACCTTGGTGGTGTACAGGTTGACCACCGCCGGAGCGGCGATGACCACGGCATCGGCATAGGTCACCGGCCCTTGCACCACTGTGTTGGTCTGCGGCGCCTGTTGCAGGTTCACATCCAGTGTGGGCAGGCCCACCCACTGGGGATAACGCTGGATAATCAGCATCGCGATCAGCACGCCAGCCAACAATGGCCATCCAAAAAAACGCAGTGCCTTGAGCATCAAGTAAGTCCTGACAGGTTGCAGGGGGCGGGAGAGCGCCCATAATGTCGCGCATTATACGAGGCTGTGACGCCTGCGAACGGGATATTTAGGAGTCTTTTATGGCCGTGCCCCTTACTACCCTCGTCGAGGAAGCCGACCGCTACCTCGGCAGCGCCAAAATTGCCGATTACTGCCCCAATGGCCTGCAGGTCGAGGGCCGGCCCCAAGTGATGCGCATCGTCAGCGGCGTGACCGCCAGCCAAGCCCTGCTGGACGCCGCCGTCGAAGCCAAGGCCGACCTGGTGCTGGTGCACCACGGTTACTTCTGGAAGGGCGAAAACCCGTGCATCACCGGCATGAAGCAGCGCCGTCTCAAAACCCTGCTCAAGCATGACATCAGCCTGCTGGCCTACCACTTGCCCCTGGACCTGCACGCCGATGTCGGCAACAACGTGCAACTGGCTCGCCACCTGGACATCACCGTCGAAGGCCCGCTGGACCCCGGCAACCCCAAAGTCGTCGGCCTGGTCGGCTCCCTTGCCGAGCCCTTGTCACCTCGTGACTTCGCCCGTCGCGTGCAGGACGTGATGGGTCGCGAACCGCTGCTGATCGAAGGCAGCGAGATGATTCGCCGCGTCGGCTGGTGTACCGGTGGCGGCCAGGGCTACATAGACCAGGCGATCGCCGCGGGTGTCGATTTGTACCTGAGCGGTGAAGCGTCTGAACAGACCTTCCACAGCGCCCGGGAAAACGACATCAGCTTCATCGCCGCCGGCCATCACGCCACCGAACGCTACGGCGTGCAGGCCTTGGGCGACTACCTGGCGCGGCGCTTTGCCCTGGAGCATCTGTTCATCGACTGCCCCAATCCGATCTAAAGCACAGCATTGAACACTGTGGGAGCTGGCTTGCCTGCGATGGCATCACCTCGGTCAGCCTGAATGAGCGCGGCGCCTGTATCGCTAGCAAGCCAGCCCTCCCATTGACCGAATTGAGCGCCAAACTCGGCGGCATATTCATATATCGTTTCGGTCTAGCTGGCGCCCTAAATAGAAGAAGTTGCTGTGCTAGCATGCCTCGCTCGAACACGGCCCGCTGGCCGTCCATAAGATCGTTTTTCCGTGAGTAACCATGGTCGACAAACTGACGCATCTGAAACAGCTGGAGGCGGAAAGCATCCACATCATCCGCGAGGTCGCCGCCGAGTTCGATAACCCGGTGATGCTCTACTCGATCGGTAAAGACTCCGCCGTGATGCTGCACCTGGCACGCAAGGCCTTCTTCCCGGGCAAACTGCCATTTCCGGTGATGCACGTCGACACTCGCTGGAAATTCCAGGAGATGTACAAGTTCCGCGACAAGATGGTCGAGGAGCTGGGCCTGGACCTGATCACCCACATCAACCCCGATGGCGTGGCGCAGAACATCAACCCGTTCACCCACGGCAGTGCCAAGCACACCGATATCATGAAGACCGAGGGCCTCAAGCAGGCGCTGGACAAGCATGGTTTCGACGCAGCATTTGGCGGCGCCCGTCGCGATGAAGAGAAATCCCGTGCCAAAGAGCGCGTGTATTCGTTCCGCGACAGCAAGCACCGTTGGGACCCGAAGAACCAACGCCCGGAGCTGTGGAACGTCTACAACGGCAACGTCAACAAGGGCGAGTCGATCCGCGTGTTCCCGCTGTCCAACTGGACGGAGCTGGACATCTGGCAGTACATCTACCTGGAAGGCATCCCGATCGTGCCGCTGTACTTCGCCGCCGAACGCGACGTGATCGAGAAGAACGGCACGTTGATCATGATCGACGACGACCGCATCCTTGAGCACCTGTCCGACGAAGACAAAGCCCGCATCGTCAAAAAGAAAGTACGTTTCCGCACCCTTGGCTGCTACCCGTTGACGGGCGCGGTGGAGTCCGAAGCCGAGACGCTGACGGACATCATTCAGGAAATGCTCCTGACGCGAACTTCCGAACGCCAGGGCCGTGTCATCGACCACGATGGTGCAGGCTCGATGGAAGATAAAAAACGTCAAGGCTATTTCTAAGGGGCTGTCATGTCGCATGTATCTGATTTGATCAGCGAGGACATCCTCGCCTACCTGGGCCAGCACGAGCGCAAAGAAATGTTGCGCTTCCTGACCTGTGGCAACGTCGACGACGGCAAGAGCACCCTGATCGGGCGCCTGCTGCACGACTCCAAGATGATCTACGAGGATCACCTGGAAGCCATTACCCGCGACTCGAAAAAGTCCGGCACCACCGGTGACGATATCGACCTGGCATTGCTGGTCGATGGCCTGCAGGCCGAGCGTGAGCAGGGCATCACCATTGATGTCGCCTACCGCTATTTCTCCACCGCCAAGCGCAAATTCATCATCGCCGATACCCCCGGCCATGAGCAGTACACCCGCAACATGGCCACCGGTGCGTCCACCTGTGATCTGGCGATCATCTTGATTGACGCTCGCTACGGCGTGCAGACCCAGACCCGTCGCCACAGCTATATCGCTTCGTTGCTGGGTATCAAACACATCGTGGTGGCCATCAACAAGATGGACATCAACGGCTTTGACCAAAGCGTATTCGAGTCGATCAAGGCCGATTATCTGAAGTTCGCCGAAGGTATCGCGTTCAAGCCGAGCACCCTGGCCTTCGTGCCGATGTCGGCGCTCAAGGGCGACAACGTGGTGAACAAGAGCGAGCGTTCGCCCTGGTATACCGGCCAGTCGCTGATGGAGATCTTGGAGACTGTCGAGATCGCCAATGATCGCAACTACACCGACCTGCGTTTCCCGGTGCAGTACGTCAACCGCCCGAACCTGAACTTCCGTGGGTTTGCCGGCACCCTGGCGAGTGGCATCGTGCACAAGGGCGACGAAGTGGTGGTATTGCCGTCGGGCAAGAGCAGCCGCGTCAAATCCATCGTCACCTTTGAAGGTGAGCTGGAACACGCAGGCCCAGGCCAGGCCGTGACCTTGACCATGGAAGACGAGATCGACATCTCCCGTGGCGACCTGTTGGTGCATGCCGACAACGTGCCGCAAGTGACCGACGCCTTCGACGCCATGCTGGTGTGGATGGCCGAAGAACCGATGCTGCCGGGCAAGAAATACGACATCAAGCGCGCCACCAGCTACGTGCCGGGTTCCATCACCAGCATCGTGCACCGCGTGGACGTAAACACCCTGGCCGAAGGCCCGGCGAGTTCGCTGCAGCTCAACGAGATTGGCAGGGTCAAGGTCAGCCTGGACGCCGCCATCGCCCTGGACGGTTACGACAGCAACCGCACCACTGGCGCGTTCATCGTGATCGACCGCTTGACCAACGGTACAGTGGCCGCGGGCATGATCATCGCGCCACCGGTGGGTCATGGCGGCGCGGCGCAGCACGGTAGCCTGGCGCATGTCGCCACCGAAGAGCGCGCTCTGCGTTTCGGCCAGCAGCCGGCCACGGTGTTGTTCAGCGGCTTGTCGGGCGCTGGCAAGAGCACTCTGGCCTATGCGGTCGAGCGCAAGCTGTTCGACATGGGCCGGGCGGTGTTCGTACTGGACGGCCAGAACCTGCGTCACGACCTGAACAAGGGCTTGCCCCAGGACCGTGCCGGGCGTACCGAGAACTGGCGTCGTGCGGCTCATGTGGCGCGTCAGTTCAACGAAGCCGGCCTGCTGACCCTGGCGGCTTTCGTTGCGCCGGATGCCGAAGGCCGTGAACAGGCCAAGGCGCTGATTGGTGCGGACCGACTGCTGACCGTCTACGTGCAGGCATCGCCGTTGGTGTGCGCCGAGCGTGACCCGCAAGGTTTGTACGCGGCCGGTGGGGATAACATCCCTGGCGAATCCTTCCCGTATGACGTGCCGCTGAATGCCGACCTTGTGATCGACACCCAGGCGTTGTCGCTGGAAGACAGCGTCAAGCAAGTGCTGGAACTGTTGCGTCAGCGCGGCGCGATCTAAGCTTTATAGCCGCACAAAAAAGCCCGCCACCGAGTGATCGGTGGCGGGCTTTTTACATATTCTCAAATGTGGACTCGGTCAATGTGGGAGCTGGCTTGCTTCCACATGTGATCAGCGGCTGGCCGGAAAGTCTTTGTGAAGCTGCTCCAGCAATGCATCCTTGTCTTGCCACAACTGGTTGATCCAGCCCTGGAACGCCAGCCGATATTCCTCATCCTGCTCATAATTCTTGCCGATGAACTCGGCCGGGATCTGCACCTCTTCAAAGTGCACCACCACGTCCTTCACATTGCCGCACAGCAAATCCCAATAACCTGGGCGCCCGCCGGGGTAGTGGATGGTCACATTGACCAGTGATTTGAGCTGCTCGCCCATGGCATCCAGCACAAACGCAATGCCGCCCGCCTTGGGTTTAAGCAAGTAGCGAAACGGTGACTGTTGCTGCGCATGCTTGCCCGGCGTAAAACGTGTGCCTTCGGCAAAGTTGAAAATCCCCACGGGGTTGTCGCGAAACTTCGCACAGGTCTTGCGTGTGGTTTCCAGGTCTTTGCCTTTCTTCTCCGGGTGCTTCTCCAAATAAGCCTTGCTGTAGCGCTTCATGAAGGGAAAGCCCAGCGCCCACCACGCCAGGCCAATCACCGGTACCCAGATCAGCTCTTGCTTGAGGAAGAACTTCAGCGGGCGAATGCGCCGATTGAGCACGTACTGCAACACCATGATGTCGACCCAGCTCTGATGGTTGCTGGTCACCAGGTACGAGTGCTGGTAGTCCAGGCCCTCGAGGCCAGTCAGGTGCCAGCGTGTGCGCCGCACCAGGTTCATCCAGCCCTTGTTGTTGGTAACCCAGGCTTCGTGGGTGTGGTTCATCAGCCATTCGCTCAAACGCTTGGCGAATGGCAGCGCCTTGAACAGCGCGACGATAAACAGGAACGAACACAGCAGTATCGTGTTCAGCGCCAGCAACAGCGAAGCGATCACCCCGCGCACGGCGGCAGGTAGAAAATCCAGCATTTAGATATCCATGGGTCGGTTGGCGGCTTGGATCGCCGTCAGGGCGATGGTGTACACGATGTCGTCCACCTGGGCGCCACGTGGCAGGTCATTGACCGGTTTGCGCAGGCCCTGAAGCATCGGCCCCAGGCTCACGCAATCGGCGCTGCGTTGTACGGCTTTGTGGGTGGTGTTGCCGGTGTTCAGGTCCGGGAATACAAAGACGGTGGCCTTGCCCGCCACCTGGCTGTTGGGCGCCAGTTGTCGGGCGACGTTTTCGTTGGCGGCGGCGTCGTATTGCAACGGGCCGTCGATCAGCAACGAACTTTGTTGTTCGTGGGCGAGCAGGGTAGCTTCGCGGACTTTTTCCACCTCCTCGCCGCTGGCCGAGTCACCGCTGGAATAGCTGATCATCGCTACCCGTGGCGTGATGCCGAACGCGGCTGCCGAGTCGGCGCTTTGCAGGGCGATTTCCGCCAGTTCCGCAGCGCTTGGGTGCGGGTTCATCACGCAGTCGCCGTACACCAGCACCTGCTCGGGGAACAGCATGAAGAACACCGACGACACCAGGGTGCAGCCCGGCGCGGTCTTGATCAGTTGCAGCGCGGGGCGAATGGTGTTGGCGGTGGAGTGAATCACGCCGGAGACCAGGCCATCCACTTCGTCGAGGGCGAGCATCATGGTGGCGATCACCACGGTGTCTTCCAGTTGTTGCTCGGCCATGGGCGCGTTGAGGCTTTTGCTCTTGCGCAAGGCGACCATTGGCTCCACGTAGCGTTGGCGAATCAGGTCGGGGTCGAGAATCTCCAGGCCTTCGGGCAGGTCGATACCCTGGGCGCGGGCGACTGCCTCCACATCCGCAGGCTTGGCCAACAGCACGCACCGGGCAATGCCCCGGGCCTGGCAGATTGCGGCGGCCTGTACGGTCAGTGGCTCGCTGCCTTCGGGTAACACGATGCGTTTGTTGGCGGCCTGGGCGCGTTGGATCAACTGGTAACGGAACACTGCCGGCGACAGGCGCATCTCCCTTGGCGTGCCGCAGCGCTGGTGCAGCCAGCGCGCATCGAGGTGGCTGGCGACGAAATCGGTGATGATTTCCGCACGCTCGCGGTCATCGATAGGGATTTCCTTGTTGAGGCTATTGAGCTGGTTGGCAGTGTCATAGGAGCCGGTGCTCACCGACAACACCGGCAACCCGGCCTGGAAGGCGCCTCGGCATAGATCCATGATGCGCGGGTCGGGCAGGGTGTCGCTGGTCAGCAGCAGCCCGGCCAGCGGCACGCCATTGATGGCGGCCAGGCTGACGGCGAGGATGATGTCATCGCGATCTCCCGGGGTCACCACCAACACGCCGGGTTTGAGCAGCTCGACAGTGTTACGCATGGTGCGCGCGCAAATGATGATCTTGGTCATGCGCCGGCTTTCGTAGTCACCGGCGTTGAGGATCTGCGCGCCCATCAGGTCGGCCACGTCGCGGGTGCGCGGGGCATTCAGCTCGGGTTGGTAGGGGATGCAGCCGAGCAGCCGGAAATCACCGCTGCGCAACAGCGGCGAATGCTCTTTGAGGCGCGCCGAGAAGGCTTCCATGCTTTCGTCGGTGCGTACCTTGTTGAGGATTACGCCCAGCACTTTCGGGTCTTTGGGGCCGCCAAACAGTTGGGCCTGCAATTCCACACGGCCGGAAAGCTCGGTGAGCACTTCATTTTCCGGCGCCGAGACCAGGATCACTTCCGCGTCCAGGCTCTTGGCCAGGTGCAGGTTGACCCGTGCCGCGTAGCTGGCGCTGCGGGTTGGCACCATCCCTTCGACGATCAGCACGTCTTTGCCTACGGCTGCCTGCTGGTAAAGGGTGATGATCTCTTCGAGCAACTCATCGAGCTGGCCGTCGCCGAGCATGCGCTCTACGTGAGCCAGGCCCAGGGGCTGCGGCGGTTTCAGGCCGTGGGTGCGCGCCACCAGCTCGGTAGAGCGTTCCGGCCCGGTATCGCCAGGGTGTGGCTGGGCAATGGGTTTGAAAAAGCCGACTTTCAGGCCGGCCCGTTCCAGGGTGCGCACCAGCCCAAGGCTGATGGAGGTCAGACCCACACCAAAATCGGTGGGCGCGATAAAAAAAGTCTGCATGCGAATTCTCTGGAGGTGCATGGCTTGGGTGGCGCTCTATGGGTGAGTGCCTACCGCGAATCAGGCGCCAAGGTTATCGTTATTCGTGCCCTTGCGCACACCAGCCGCACGCAAAGGCCTGGCCTATTTTTTCAAGGCGTTGCGCGGGGTCGAGCACCCAGGCGCGCGACTGCCAGGGCGGCTGGTGGCGCAGGTGCTGGGTGTGGCCGCAGGACAGCTCGGCCACCCAGTGCCCATCGTCGTCCTGATGAAAACCTGTGATCGTGACCGTTGATCGGCCCCGTCCGTCCGGGTTCCGTTCGCTTTCGGGCAAATCCTTGTTTAGACTTGTCCGTTCTTCATTCTTATGCAAAAGGTCTCGCCCCATGACGATCGCCGCTAACAAGGCTGTCTCCATCGACTATACCCTGACCAACGACGCTGGTGAGGTCATCGACAGCTCCGCCGGCGGCGCGCCGCTGGTTTACCTGCAAGGCGCAGGCAACATCATCCCGGGCCTGGAAAAGGCTCTGGAAGGCAAGAGCGTCGGTGACGAACTGACTGTCGCCGTAGAACCTGAAGATGCCTACGGCGAATACTCCGCCGAACTGGTCAGCACCTTGAGCCGCAGCATGTTCGAAGGTGTTGATGAGCTGGAAGTGGGCATGCAGTTCCACGCTTCCGCGCCGGACGGCCAAATGCAGATCGTCACCATCCGCGACCTGGACGGCGACGACGTTACCGTTGACGGCAACCACCCTCTGGCTGGCCAGCGCCTGAACTTCCAAGTGAAGATCGTGGCCATCCGCGACGCTTCCCAGGAAGAAGTGGCTCACGGCCACGTCCACGGTGAAGGCGGTCATCACCATTGATTGATGTTTTGATCAGGTGGTAGCAAAAACGCCCCGACTGGTTCGGGGCGTTTTTTTTGCCTTGAGAATATTCCCGATCAACTTTCTGTAGGAGCGAGCTTGCTCGCGAAAAACCTGAGAACCCCGCCGGGCGCCAGGCTTCCCGCGTCATCGTTAACGATCTTCGCGAGCAAGCTCGCTCCTACAGTTTCAGGCACAAACAAAAATGCCCCGGACCTTTCGGTACGGGGCATTTCTTAACTGTTACACAGCCTGAGCTGCGTTGCAGTTGTTACCACTTAGGCTGCAGCAGGAACGCTCAGAGCCTTGATGTGGCCATTCAGGCGGCTCTTATGGCGAGCGGCCTTGTTCTTGTGGATGATGCCTTTATCGGCCATACGGTCGATAACAGGCACAGCCAGAACGTAAGCTGCTTGAGCTTTTTCAGCGTCTTTGGTGTCGATGGCTTTGACTACATTCTTGATGTAGGTGCGAACCATGGAACGCAGGCTGGCGTTGTGGCTGCGACGCTTCTCAGCCTGTTTTGCACGTTTTTTGGCGGAAGGTGTGTTGGCCACCGTCGAGCTCCTCGAAAGACTTTTTAGGAAATAGCAAACAAAATAGGCCGCGAATCATGCCGATGACTTGACGGGTTGTCAAGGGCGGCTGATGCGAACTGCTGAGTGGTCGATCTGAAGAGGCGGGTGATTTATTTCCGGCGCTTGACCTGTAAACTCGCGAGCTTTGGCTCTGTGCTGTTGCAGGCGCGCAGTATCGCATAAGTGGGCGCGTAGTTCGCCTGCTCTTTATCTATAGGCGCAAACTCTTTCAATGAATCTGCTCAAATCGTTGGCTGCCGTCAGCTCTATCACGATGATTTCCCGGGTATTGGGGTTCGTGCGTGACACCCTGCTGGCCCGCATCTTTGGCGCCAGCATGGCCACGGATGCGTTCTTTATTGCCTTTAAGCTGCCCAACCTGTTGCGGCGGATCTTTGCCGAAGGCGCGTTTTCCCAGGCGTTCGTGCCGATTCTGGCCGAATACAAGACCCAGCATGGCGAGGAGGCGACTCGTACGTTCATCGCCTACGTCTCGGGTTTGCTGACGCTGGTGCTGATGCTGGTAACCACCGTCGGGATGCTCGCCGCGCCCTGGGTGATCTGGGCCACGGCGCCCGGTTTTGCCAATACGCCGGAAAAGTTCGCGCTGACCACTGATCTGTTGCGGGTCACCTTTCCTTATATATTGCTGATTTCCCTGTCTTCGCTCGCCGGGGCGATCCTCAATACCTGGAATCGTTTCTCGGTACCGGCCTTTGTGCCGACCTTGCTGAACGTCAGCATGATTATTTTTGCGCTGTTCCTTACCCCGTATTTCGATCCGCCCGTCATGGCGCTGGGCTGGGCGGTCCTGGCCGGCGGCCTGGCACAGTTGCTGTACCAGCTGCCACACCTGAAGAAAATCGGCATGCTTGTACTGCCGCGCTTGAACCTCAAGGATTCCGGCGTCTGGCGCGTGATGCGCAACATGCTGCCGGCGATCCTCGGGGTGTCGGTCAGTCAGATTTCCCTGATCATCAACACCGCGTTCGCCTCGTTGCTGGTATCCGGCTCGGTGTCGTGGATGTACTACGCCGACCGCCTGATGGAATTGCCATCCGGTGTGCTGGGCGTGGCGTTGGGCACCATCCTGCTGCCGACCCTGGCGCGCACCTACGCCAGCAAGGATCGCCAGGAATACTCACGCATACTCGATTGGGGCCTGCGCCTGTGCTTTCTGCTGGTGTTGCCGTGCGCCCTGGCCCTGGGCATCCTCGCCGAGCCGCTGACGGTCTCGCTGTTTCAATACGGGCAGTTCGACGCCCATGACGCGTTGATGACCCAGCATGCGTTGGTCGCCTACTCTGTCGGCCTGCTCGGCATTATCGTGATCAAGGTGCTGGCGCCCGGCTTCTATGCCCAGCAAAACATCCGCACGCCGGTGAAAATCGCGATTTTCACCCTGGTTGTCACGCAACTGCTCAACCTGGTGTTTATCGGCCCGCTGGCCCATGCCGGCCTGGCCTTGGCGATCAGCGCGGGGGCATGCATAAACGCAGGCCTGCTGTTTTACCAATTGCGCAAAAAACAGATGTACCAGCCGCAGCCAGGCTGGGGTGTGTTTGCGCTCAAGCTGCTGGTGGCGGTAGCGGCGATGTCGGTAGTGCTGTTTGGCCTGATGCACATCATGCCGGCCTGGGGCCAGGGCAATATGCTGGAGCGCTTCATGCGCCTGGGCGCGTTGGTAGTGGCGGGCGTGGTGGTGTACTTCGGGATGTTGCTGTTGCAGGGCTTCCGCCTGCGCGATTTCAATCGCAAGTCGCTGGGATAGCGAGTTTGCCGCGATAAAACAGTTGTTTTATCGATTCGACCCATTTGGCCTGCGCTGTTGCCTGTCGTCCGGGGCTGGGTGTGGTTATAATCGACCACTTTATGAGCAAGAAGCGCGTTATGCAGCTGGTTCGAGGTCTCCACAACCTGCGCCCCGAGCATCGGGGCTGCGTCGCCACTATTGGCAACTTTGACGGTGTTCACCGTGGCCACCAGGCTATCCTGGCTCGGCTGCGCGAGCGTGCGGTCGAGTTGGGCGTGCCCAGCTGCGTGGTGATTTTTGAGCCACAACCGCGGGAGTTCTTTACCCCGGAAACGGCGCCGGCACGCTTGGCGCGCTTGCGGGACAAGTTGCAGCTGTTGGCGGAGGAGGGCGTGGACCGTGTCCTCTGTCTGGCTTTCAACCAGCGTTTGCGCAGCCTCAGCGCCGCCGAGTTCGTCGACCGCATCCTGGTCGATGGGCTGGGGGTGCAACATCTGGAGGTCGGCGACGACTTCCATTTCGGTTGTGACCGGGTCGGGGATTTCGATTTCCTGCAACATGCCGGTGTCAATCAGGGTTTCACTGTCGAAGCCGCGCAAACCGTCGAACTGGACGGCCTGCGCGTGAGCAGCACCCAGGTGCGTAACGCCCTGGCCGCCGCCGACTTCGACCTGGCCGAGCGTTTGCTCGGTCGCCCGTTCCGCATTGCCGGACGGGTATTGCACGGCCAGAAGCTGGCGCGCCAATTGGGCACGCCAACCGCCAACGTGCAACTCAAGCGCCGTCGTGTGCCGCTGACCGGGGTTTACCTGGTAAGTGTCGACATCGATGGCCAATCGTGGCCGGGAGTCGCCAATATAGGCGTCAGACCCACGGTTGCAGGTGATGGCAAGGCCCACCTGGAAGTTCACCTTTTGGATTTTGCCGGTGATTTATACGACCGGCGTTTGACGGTGGTTTTCCACCAGAAGCTGCGTGAAGAGCAGCGTTTCGCCTCCCTGGAGGCGTTGAAAACGGCGATCAATGCGGATGTCGCCGCCGCCCGTGCACTAGCCGCACCTAGCGCCCATCGCTAACCGAAGAGCCTTAAATGACCGACTATAAAGCCACGCTAAACCTTCCGGACACCGCCTTCCCAATGAAGGCCGGCCTGCCACAGCGCGAACCGCAGATCCTGCAGCGCTGGGACAGTATTGGCCTGTACGGAAAGTTGCGCGAAATTGGCAAGGATCGTCCGAAATTCGTCCTGCACGACGGCCCTCCTTATGCCAACGGCACGATTCACATCGGTCACGCGCTGAACAAGATTCTCAAGGACATGATCCTGCGCTCCAAGACCCTGTCGGGCTTCGACGCGCCGTATGTCCCGGGCTGGGACTGCCACGGCCTGCCGATCGAGCACAAAGTCGAAGTGACTTACGGCAAGAACCTGGGCGCGGACAAGACCCGCGAACTGTGCCGTGCCTACGCCGCCGAGCAGATCGAAGGGCAGAAGTCTGAATTCATCCGCCTGGGTGTGCTGGGCGAGTGGGACAACCCCTACAAGACCATGAATTTCAAGAACGAGGCCGGTGAAATCCGCGCCTTGGCCGAAATCGTCAAAGGCGGTTTCGTGTTCAAGGGCCTCAAGCCCGTGAACTGGTGCTTCGACTGCGGTTCGGCCCTGGCCGAAGCGGAAGTGGAGTACGAAGACAAGAAGTCCTCGACCATCGACGTGGCCTTCCCGATCGCCGACGACGCCAAGCTAGCCGAGGCTTTCGGCCTGGCAAGCCTGGCCAAGCCGGCCGCCATCGTGATCTGGACTACCACCCCATGGACCATCCCGGCCAACCAGGCGCTGAACGTGCACCCGGAATTCACCTACGCCCTGGTGGACGTTGGTGATCGCCTGCTGGTGCTGGCCGAGGAAATGGTCGAGTCGTGCCTGGCGCGTTACGAGCTGCAAGGTTCGGTGATCGCCACCACCACGGGTTCCGCGCTGGAGCTGATCAACTTCCGTCACCCGTTCTATGACCGTCTGTCGCCGGTGTACCTGGCTGACTACGTGGAGCTGGGCGCCGGCACTGGCATCGTTCACTCTGCGCCCGCCTATGGCGTAGACGACTTCGTGACCTGCAAAGCCTATGGCATGGTCAACGACGACATTCTGAATCCAGTGCAAAGCAATGGCGTGTACGCGCCGTCCCTGGAGTTCTTCGGCGGCCAGTTCATCTTCAAGGCCAACCAGCCGATCATCGACAAGCTCTCGGAAGTCGGTGCGCTGTTGCACACCGAAACCATCAAGCACAGCTACATGCACTGCTGGCGCCACAAGACCCCGCTGATCTACCGCGCCACTGCGCAGTGGTTTATCGGTATGGACAAAGAGCCGACCAGCGGCGATACCCTGCGTAACCGCGCGATCAAGGCCATCGAAGACACCACGTTCGTTCCGGCCTGGGGCCAGGCGCGCCTGCATTCGATGATCGCCAATCGTCCGGACTGGTGCATCTCCCGCCAACGTAACTGGGGCGTGCCGATTCCGTTCTTCCTGAACAAGGAAAGCGGCGAGCTGCACCCTCGCACCGTCGAACTGATGGAGCTTGTGGCCCAGCGTGTCGAGCAGGAAGGTATCGAAGCCTGGTTCAAGCTGGACGCCGCCGAGCTGTTGGGCGATGAAGCGCCGCTGTACGACAAGATCAGCGACACCCTCGACGTGTGGTTCGATTCGGGCACCACCCACTGGCACGTGCTGCGTGGCTCGCACCCGATGGGCCACGAGACCGGCCCGCGTGCCGACCTGTACCTGGAAGGTTCGGACCAACACCGTGGCTGGTTCCACTCGTCGCTGCTGACCGGTTGCGCCATCGACGACCACGCACCGTACCGCGAACTGCTGACCCACGGTTTCACCGTCGACGAGAACGGCCGCAAGATGTCCAAATCCCTGGGCAACGTGATTGCGCCGCAAAAGGTCAATGACACCCTGGGCGCCGACATCATGCGTCTGTGGGTGGCCTCGACTGACTATTCGGGTGAGATGGCTGTTTCGGAGCAGATCCTGCAACGCAGCGCCGACGCCTACCGTCGTATCCGCAATACCGCGCGCTTCATGCTGTCGAATCTGACCGGTTTCAACCCGGCCACCGACCTGCTGCCGGCCGAAGACATGCTCGCGCTGGACCGTTGGGCTGTGGACCGTACCCTGTTGCTGCAGCGTGAGCTGCAAGAGCACTACGGCGAATACCGCTTCTGGAATGTCTACTCCAAGGTCCACAACTTCTGCGTGCAGGAGCTGGGCGGTTTCTACCTCGACATCATCAAGGACCGCCAGTACACCACCGGCGCCAACAGCAAGGCTCGCCGTTCGGCGCAGACCGCGCTGTACCACATCAGCGAAGCGCTGGTGCGCTGGATCGCACCGATCCTGGCGTTCACCGCCGACGAGCTGTGGGAATACCTGCCGGGCGAGCGTAACGAGTCCGTCATGCTCAACACCTGGTACGAAGGCTTGACCGAACTGCCGGCCGACTTCGAACTGGGCCGCGAGTACTGGGCAGGCGTCATGGCCGTCAAGGTTGCGGTGAACAAGGAACTGGAAGTCCAGCGTGCGGCCAAGGCCGTGGGTGGCAACCTGCAAGCCGAAGTCACCCTGTTTGCCGAGGATGGCCTGACTGCCGACCTGGCCAAGCTGAGCAACGAACTGCGCTTCGTACTGATCACCTCCACCGCGAGCCTGGCACCTTTCGCCCAGGCTCCGGCAGATGCCGTGGTCACCGAGGTGCCGGGCCTGAAGCTCAAGGTGGTGAAATCGGCCTTCCCTAAATGCGCCCGTTGCTGGCACTGCCGTGAAGATGTCGGTGTGAACCCTGAGCACCCGGAAATCTGCGGTCGTTGTGTCGATAACATCAGCGGTGAAGGCGAGGTTCGCCACTATGCCTAATGCAGCCAGTCGTTTCGGACGTCTGGGCTGGCTCGTACTGAGCCTGCTGGTGCTGGTCATTGACCAGGTCAGCAAGGCTCACTTCGAGGGCTCCCTGGAAATGTTCCAGCAGATTGTGGTGATCCCGGATTACTTCAGTTGGACCCTGGCCTACAACACTGGCGCCGCCTTCAGCTTCCTCGCTGACGGCGGTGGCTGGCAGCGCTGGCTGTTCGCGGTGATCGCCGTGGTGGTCAGTGCCGTGCTGGTGGTGTGGCTAAAGCGCCTGGGTCGCGACGACACCTGGCTGGCTATCGCGCTGGCCCTGGTGTTGGGCGGCGCGCTGGGTAACCTGTATGACCGCATCGCCCTGGGCCATGTGATCGACTTCATCCTGGTGCACTGGCAGAACCGCCACTACTTCCCGGCGTTCAACTTTGCCGACAGCGCCATCACCGTTGGTGCAATCATGCTGGCGCTGGATATGTTCAAGAGCAAGAAAACCGGAGAAACCGTTAATGACTGATCAGGTATTGGCTGAGCAACGCATCGGCCAGAACACGGAAGTCACTTTGCATTTCGCATTGCGCCTGGAGAATGGCGACACGGTAGACAGCACCTTCGACAAAGCCCCGGCGACCTTCAAGGTTGGCGACGGTAACCTGCTGCCTGGTTTTGAAGCGGCATTGTTCGGGTTCAAGGCGGGCGACAAGCGCAACCTGCAGATCCTGCCGGAAAACGCCTTCGGCCAACCCAACCCGCAAAACGTGCAGATCATCCCGCGTTCGCAGTTCGAGGGTATGGACCTGTCGGAAGGCTTGCTGGTGATCTTCAATGATGCGGCAAATACCGAATTGCCCGGTGTGGTTAAAGCCTTCGATGATGCGCAAGTGACCATCGACTTCAACCATCCGTTGGCCGGTAAAACCTTGACGTTTGATGTTGAAATCATCGACGTTAAAGCGCTCTAACTGACGAAACCGGTTCCTGTGGGGCTGGCTTGTGTGGGAGCTGGCTTGCCTGCGATAGCATCACCTCGTTGTACCTGATACATCGAGACGTTTGCATCGCGGGCAAGCCCGCTCACACAGACGCTTATTCTATAGAGCTGAGTTGATCCAATTTCTTGGCCTGCAAGGCACGAGGCACAGCATGCAAATCAAACTCGCCAACCCCCGTGGCTTCTGCGCTGGCGTGGACCGGGCGATCGAAATCGTCAACCGCGCCCTGGAAGTCTTCGGGCCGCCGATTTATGTGCGCCACGAAGTCGTGCATAACAAGTTCGTGGTCGAAGACCTGCGCGCACGCGGTGCGATCTTTGTCGAAGAACTCGACCAGGTACCCGACGACGTTATCGTCATCTTCAGTGCCCATGGCGTGTCCCAGGCCGTACGTACCGAAGCGGCCGGCCGTGGCCTAAAAGTATTCGATGCCACCTGCCCGCTGGTGACCAAGGTGCACATCGAAGTGGCGCGCTATAGCCGCGACGGTCGCGAATGCATCCTGATCGGCCATGCCGGTCACCCGGAAGTCGAAGGCACCATGGGCCAGTACGACGCCAGCAACGGCGGCGCTATCTACCTGGTTGAAGACGAAAAAGACGTCGCCAACTTGCAGGTGCACAATCCCGACCGCCTGGCTTTCGTTACCCAGACCACCTTGTCCATGGACGATACCAGCCGCGTCATCGATGCCCTGCGCACGCGATTCCCTGCCATTGGCGGCCCACGCAAGGATGACATCTGCTACGCCACGCAAAACCGCCAGGATGCGGTCAAGCAACTGGCGAATGAGTGTGATGTAGTGCTGGTGGTCGGCAGCCCTAACAGTTCCAACTCCAACCGCTTGCGTGAGCTGGCCGAACGCATGGCCACGCCGGCGTACCTGATCGACGGTGCCGAAGACATGCAGCGCAGCTGGTTCGATGGTGTTGAGCGTATCGGCATCACGGCGGGTGCCTCCGCTCCGGAAGTGCTGGTGCGCGGTGTGATCCAACAGTTGCAAGCCTGGGGTGCTACCGGCGCCGATGAGCTGGCGGGTCGTGAAGAAAACATCACGTTCTCGATGCCCAAGGAACTGCGGGTCCGCTCGCTGCTCTGACGGCCAGGGTGCTGGAATAGCCTCGGCATAATGCCTGTTCGGTCTTGTCACTGCGCAGGCTGACGCGCCCGCTGGGGGCCAGCACGATCTGATACACGCTCTGTGCATGGTCCTTGTCACACACATGCACGGTGCCGGCACGAAATCCCCCGCCGGCGAACACTGGCTCCCCCAGGCCGCTGAAGCGCACCTGGCTCGTAACCGGGCCATTACCGGCGACCGGCACGCGCCCATTGCTCTCGCGCTCCAGCAATACCGGATTGTCGTCATCCAGGTGGCCGCGCCCACTCACATCCAGTATCACGCGCCATCCCAGGCTCCAGTCCTCGTCCTTCGCATGAATGACCACCGCCCGGTTGCGCGCGATGGCCTCGGTGCGTGCGTAGCGCAGCCCGGAGGCGAGTGCTTGGGCCGCGCTTTGTCGTTGCTGCGATTCAAGCAAACCCTTGAAACCGGGTACGGCCAGTTGCGCGAGAAAACTGGTGACGATCAGCCCCAGCAACATCTCAATCAGGGTGAATCCTTGTTGTTTCATGTGCGTTCCCTCCATGGGCGCGAGTGGGTTTTCTAGGTATAGCGCTTGGTCCTTGGCGCTGGATGATGGCCTTTATGTCCAAAGTATTTCCCTTTGTTCCGGGAGCAGCGCCGCTCGAAAACCGACGCTAGTCTTGGGTCGCACAGCAGGTTTTGCCTGCTTTTTTTCACCGGCCTTCGACATGGATGACGACGGAAATGCCAGCCTGCCAGAACCGATTCCTGCGCGTTGCGCACTCGCGCCAATCCGGCATGACACTGATCGAGGTGCTGGTAGCGCTGTTGATTTTGGCGATCGGCCTGATGGGCGCTGCGGTGCTGCAACTCAACGCGCTCAAGTACACCAATAGCGCCAGGATGACCAGCCAAGCCAGTTTCATTGCCTATGACATGCTCGACCGCATTCGCACCAATGCTGGCGCCGATTACACATGGGGCAGGGCGGAGCTGGCGCCGCCCAACACTGCCACCGCCAGCGTGCGTGATCTCGACCTGCACGATTTCGAGGCCAATATCACGGGTTTTGCCGGTGAGGATGCCAAAGGTTCAGTGGTGGTGAACGGGCAAGAGGTCACCATCAGCATCAGTTGGGCAGATGCCCGGGCAGCAAACCGTCCAGGTGCGCGGGAAACCTTCACGCTGACCAGCCGCATCGGCACTGAACAGGGAGAGAGGTAATGAAGCGTCTTGGGCGAGGTTTCAGTCTGGTGGAAGTGTTGCTGGCGCTTGCCATCGGGTTGGTTTTGATACTTGGTGCGAGCCAGATACTGATCAGTTCGCGGTTGACCCATGCCAGCCAGCAGGCCGCCATGCTGCTGCAGGATGATGCGCGGTTTGTGCTGAGCAAGATCACCCAGGATATTCGCCAGGCAGGCATGCTGGGGTGTTTGGCCGTGGCCGCTATCGACAATGCTCCGGCAGCCTTTGATCGGCCGATAAGCTGGGAGGCGGCGGGGAGTGCGAAGTCACTGACGCTGGTGACCGCGAATGTCGGCGATGGCGTCAGCAAGACTGACTGGACAGTGTTGTCCGACTGCAAGGAGGCGGCCAGGGCTTATGCAGGCACACCACCCGGAGCCGAACCCGGCCAACTTCGCTTTGGCATACGCCAACTTACCTACACCTACGAATCGGGTCAGTTGAAGATCAGTACCCCGGCAGCACCGGCCAAGGCGGTATTGATGGATAACGTGCGGGCATTCGACGTCAGCTTCGGCATGGCGGCCACCTCGGTATCGACAGTTGTGGTGCGCTATGACAGCCATCCGGCCGATGAGTCGCTGATACGCAGCGTGCGCATTCTCATGACCCTTCAAGATCCCGCTGGGCGGGTGAAGGACCAGACCTATAGTGTCGTTGCGGCACTGCGAAATCGGCTGGGGTAGGGGCAATGACCATGCATGGTGGCATTCGAGCAGGGCAGACCGGCATGGTGCTGCTGATCAGTCTGGTGTTCCTGTTGGTGCTGTCGCAGGTGGGAGTGTCATCAATACAGGCTGCGGTCTCCCAGCAAAAAGTCGCGAGCAGCCTGTGGCATCGCAATCAATCGTTTCAATCTGCCGAAAGCGGCCTGAGGTTGGGGGAGTCGGCCGTGCAAAAGGTTGGCCAGGCGATGCCTGTCTGCCACTCGATCATCCGCTGTGCGCCGCCTGCTGAAGCGTCTTCCTTGACGGCGGCCGGGACGAACCCTGTCTCGGCGGTCACCTGGCTTGCCTTGAAAAATGGGTTTTATGGCATTCAATCCCTCGGGGAGGGTGAAGGGCTGGCTCATTTGCCGCCCCATTCCCTGGCCACGCTTTTTCGGGTCACTTCGGTCGGTCTCGCGGGGCAATCTCGCACGGTGCTGGAGACGGTCTATGCCCGTGTAGAGGAGGGCGGCCGCGTCAGGTTTCGACGGGTCTTATGGCGGCAACTTCAATAAGGAGCAATCGGATGGGCAAGGAGAGCCAGGGTTTTACCCTGATTGAGTTACTGATCGTCGTGGCGATCATCGCGTTGCTGGCCGGGATTGCGTATCCCGGGTACCTCAGCCAGGTGAAGAAGATGTATCGGGCGCAGATCGTCGCGTTGTTGAGCGAACAGGCCCAGCACCTGGAGCGTTCTTATACGAGGAATGGCACTTTTATTGATGCAGGCGACGTCAGCGCGGGCAATGATCATTATAGAATCAGTGCCGTCCTCAACCCTCAGGATTTTGACCTGCTCGCCACACCCGCTGCGGACTCGGTCATGGCGAACGACGCGTGCGCAGCATTCAGCTTGACCAGCACCGGTATGCGCGGCAACCCGGGAGCAGGGCCTGAAATGTCGCCCAAGGTCTGCTGGGGGCAAGGATGAGCGTACTTGAAGCGTGGGCGCCGGGCGCGCCTTTCCCTGTTTATCGGCTGGATCAAATGATGGCTAAGCAACAGCAAGTGGTGATTGTCGGCGGCGGAGTAATCGGTCTGTTGACGGCGTACAACCTCGCCAGTGAGGGCCAGACGGTCACGCTGCTGGAGCGCGGTGGGCTTGGGCAAGAGGCTTCCTGGGCGGGCGGTGGGATTGTCTCGCCGTTGTACCCGTGGCGCTATAGCCAGGCGGTCACTGCCTTGGCCCATTGGTCCCAGGATTTTTACCCGCAACTGGCGCAACGGCTATTTGCTGCTACCGGCGTCGATCCAGAGGTACATACCACGGGTTTGTATTGGCTCGACCTGGATGACGAAGCGCAAGCACTGGCCTGGGCTGTCCGTGAAGGGCGACCGTTGAGCAAGGTGGATGTATCGGCGGCCCATGACGCGGTGCCGGTGCTGGGGGGCGGCTACTCCCAGGCGATCTACATGGCCAACGTGGCCAATATTCGCAACCCGCGCCTGGTCAAATCATTGAAGGCGGCGCTGCTGGCGTTGCCGAACGTGACGATTCGCGAGCAATGCGATGTGTCGGGCTTTGTACTCGGCGGCGGCAGGGTGGTGGGTGTGAATACCGCTACGGGCCACGTTTTGGGGGATCACGTGGTGCTCGCGGCCGGCGCCTGGAGCGGGCAATTGCTGGGTACGCTGGGCTTGGGGCTACCCGTGGAGCCGGTTAAAGGCCAGATGATCCTGTACAAATGCGCGTCCGATTTTTTATCCAGCATGGTCCTGGCCAAGGGGCGTTATGCGATCCCGCGGCGGGATGGGCACATCCTGATCGGCAGCACGTTGGAGCATGAAGGATTCGACAAGACGCCGACCGACACCGCGCTTGAAAGCCTCAAGGCATCTGCGCAGGAACTGATTCCCGCCTTGGCGGACGCCGAGGTGGTCGGGCATTGGGCCGGTTTGCGGCCTGGCTCACCCGAAGGTATACCGTTTATCGGTGAGGTCCCTGGCTTCAGGGGGCTGTGGCTCAATTGTGGGCATTACCGCAATGGTCTGGTACTCGCACCAGCATCTTGCCAGTTGTTCACCGACTTGCTGCTGGCGCGGGCTCCGATCATCGATCCAGTGCCTTACGCCCCCGCAGGTCGCCTCAACGCTGGATAGACTTTGGCCCTTGTTCCAGGTGCGCTTGGGTGCAGTACCATTCCTGACGTGAACTCAGTGCGCGGTCCTGCGGCAGGTGCACGCCACAGTGAGCGCAGCGCACCATCAGGGCTGCATCCGGCTCGGCAGGCCGTTGCTGACGGGAGGCAGGGTTTTTGAATTTGCGCCAGAACCATACCGCGGCAGCAATGACGGCAATCCAGAACAGTAGACGAAGCATGATGGGCAGTTTCTCGACAAGGAATGCGCCAGTTTAGCCAAGGTAGTCATGGGCGCACAGCGCAATAAATACTCGCTCATAAAAAAGGGAGCTCCTTCAGAGCTCCCTTTTGCGTTGCGTCGAACAATCAGTCGAACACACCGAAGGTCATGTAGCTGAACCACGAACGGTCCTGGTTGTCGCCCAGGGCTTGCGGCTCTTCTTCTTCGATCACATCGCCGTTCTCGTCGTGCGGCTTGAGCTCCGAAGGAATGGCGTCCTTGGCGTCCTGGTACTGCTTGATCACGTCCTGGTTGGCGCGGGTTTCACCTGGCGGCAGCGGTGGACGGGACTCGATCAGGCCCAGGGTGTACTTGCTCAGCCACGAACGGTTGTCCGCTTCGTCAACCTGAGGCACGAACTGGCCGTCTTTCAGGCTAGGGTGGTCAGGGTAGTTGAGCTTCAGGGTTTCCAGGCTGGTAGTCGCCAGGGTGTCCAGGTGCAGACGCTGGTAAGCCTCGGTCATCACGGCCAGGCCGTCACCCACGGACGGGGTTTCCTGGAAGTTTTCCACCACGTAGCGGCCACGGTTGGCTGCGGCCACATAAGCCTGACGCGTCAGGTAGTAGTGGGCCACGTGGATCTCGTACGAAGCCAGCAGGTTGCGCAGGTAGATCATGCGCTGCTTGGCGTCCGGCGCATAGCGGCTGTTGGGGTAGCGGCTGGTCAGCTGGGCGAACTCGTTATAGGAGTCGCGGGCAGCACCCGGGTCGCGCTTGGTCATGTCCAGCGGCAGGAAGCGCGCCAGCAGGCCAACATCCTGGTCGAACGAGGTCAGGCCCTTCATGTAGTAGGCGTAGTCCACGTTCGGATGCTGCGGGTGCAGGCGGATGAAACGCTCGGCAGCGGACTTGGCAGCTTCCGGCTCGGCGTTCTTGTAGTTGGCGTAGATCAGCTCAAGCTGGGCCTGGTCGGCATAGCGGCCGAACGGGTAACGCGACTCCAATGCCTTCAGCTTCGCTGTGGCACTGGTGAAGCTATTATTGTCCAAGTCTGTCTGAGCTTGCTGGTACAGCTCGACTTCGCTCAGGTTTTCGTCGACGACGTCCTTTGTTGACGAGCAAGCAGCAGTCATGGCGAGGATGGCGATCAGCAGCAGGTGTTTCACTTGCATGGCGGCTTGCGTCCCTATGACGGCCGCTGTCTTGGGCGGGGCCGTCCTGTTATGATGAGCGCCCCGTTGAAAGCCTCGGGGCAAAAGACGCCGTATTTAACCACAAGCGCGCAGCCGAAACCAAAGGCTACGCCACGCCTAGTCTGAGCATGTCCGATAAAATTGAACTTCGCGCAGAGGTGCCGTCCGAATTGGGCGGCCAACGCCTCGATCAAGTCGCCGCACAATTATTCGCTGAGCACTCGCGCTCGCGCCTTTCCGCCTGGATCAAAGACGGCCGCCTGACTGTGGATGGAGCGGTTATCCGCCCGCGAGACATAGTCCATGGCGGTGCGATTCTTGAGCTGACTGCCGAGCAGGAAGCCCAGGGAGAATGGGTTGCCCAGGACATCGAGCTGGATATCGTCTATGAAGACGACGACATCCTGGTCATCAACAAACCCGCGGGCCTGGTGGTTCACCCGGCCGCCGGGCACGCTGATGGCACCTTGCTCAATGCCCTGTTGCACCACGTGCCGGACATCATCAATGTGCCGCGCTGCGGCATCGTGCACCGTCTGGACAAGGACACCACCGGCCTTATGGTGGTAGCCAAGACCATTCAGGCGCAGACGCAACTGGTTACGCAATTGCAGAGCCGTAGCGTCAGCCGCATCTATGAGTGCATTGTGATCGGCGTCGTTGTGGCCGGTGGCAAGATCAACGCGCCCATTGGTCGTCACGGCCAGCAGCGCCAGCGTATGGCGGTGATGGAGGGCGGCAAGCAGGCCGTCAGCCACTACCGTGTGCTGGAGCGTTTCCGCTCCCACACCCATGTGCGGGTCAAGCTGGAAACCGGGCGTACCCACCAGATTCGCGTGCACATGGCGCACATCAACTTCCCGTTGGTCGGCGACCCAGCCTACGGTGGCCGCTTCCGTATTCCGCCGGCGGCCAGCCAGACCATGGTTGAGTCGCTCAAGACGTTCCCGCGCCAGGCACTGCATGCACGCTTCCTGGAACTGGATCATCCGACGAGCGGTAAGCGCATGAGCTGGGAATCGCCACTGCCAGACGATCTGGTCTGGCTGCTTTCGCTGCTCAAGCAGGATCGCGAGGCGTTTGTCGGATGAATGACTGGCTGATACCTGACTGGCCCGCGCCGGCTCGGGTAAAAGCCTGCGTCACCACCCGTGCGGGCGGCGTCAGCCTGGCGCCGTTCGACAGCCTCAACCTGGGCGATCATGTCGAGGACAGCCTTGAGGCCGTCCTTGAAAATCGTCGTCGCCTGAGTGACGCCTTCGATATCCAGCCTGCCTGGTTGCGTCAAGTCCATGGCACTCAGGTGGTTGAGGCCGATCCGGGCCGTACTGTCGAGGCAGACGGCAGTTGGACCAGCACCGCTGGCATCGCCTGCACATCCATGACCGCCGATTGCCTGCCTGCGCTGTTCTGTAATCGGGCGGGCACCCGGGTTGCCGCAGCCCATGCCGGTTGGCGTGGCTTGGCGGCTGGGATACTGGAGGCCGCGTTCGAAAGCCTGGATACCGCCCCTGAAGACGTTCTGGTCTGGCTCGGCCCTGCCATTGGCCCGCAAGCCTTCGAGGTCGGCCCGGAAGTGCGTGAAGTGTTCATGCAGCAACTGCCGGCCACCGCTGAAGCCTTTGTTCCCAGCCACAACGCTGGCAAGTTCATGGCCGACATCTACCAGCTGGCGCGTCTGCGTCTGGGAGTGCGCGGTGTTTCCGCTGTGTATGGTGGCGGTTTGTGCACTGTGACCGACCCGCGTTTCTTTTCTTATCGCCGCAGCCCGCGTACGGGCCGATTCGCCTCCCTTATCTGGCTTGAACGCTAGACTGTCCTGATCTGTATCAACCGTCCGCCGCTTGAAACGCCCAGAATCCACCCCATCTATAAGGGTATCTGGCAGGTTTCTTCATTCAGGATGTGTTTGTTCATAGCTCCGGCCTGCTCAAAAGGAAGGTGACTAATGCGTATTGATCGTTTAACCAGCAAATTACAGTTGGCCTTGTCCGACTCTCAATCCTTGGCGGTGGGCCTCGACCACCCGGCCATTGAGCCTGCGCACTTGATGCAGGCACTCCTGGAACAGCAAGGTGGTTCTATCAAACCCTTGCTGATGCAGGTGGGCTTTGACGTTAACAGTCTGCGCAAGGAGTTGAGCAAAGAGCTCGACCAACTGCCGAAAATCCAGAATCCCACCGGTGACGTGAATATGTCCCAGGATCTGGCGCGCCTGCTCAACCAGGCCGACCGCCTGGCTCAGCAGAAAGGTGACCAGTTCATCTCCAGCGAACTGGTGCTGCTCGCTGCCATGGACGACAACAGCAAGCTCGGCAAATTGTTGCTGGGCCAGGGCGTGAGCAAGAAAGCCCTGGAAAACGCCATCAACAACCTGCGTGGCGGCGAGGCGGTGAACGACCCTAACCATGAGGAGTCGCGCCAGGCCCTGGACAAATACACCGTCGACCTGACCAAGCGTGCCGAAGAAGGCAAGCTGGACCCGGTGATCGGCCGTGACGACGAGATTCGTCGCACCATCCAGGTGTTGCAACGTCGCACCAAGAACAACCCGGTGTTGATCGGTGAACCTGGCGTGGGTAAAACCGCGATTGCCGAGGGCCTGGCCCAGCGCATCATTAATGGTGAAGTGCCAGACGGCCTCAAAGGCAAGCGCCTGCTGTCTCTGGATATGGGCTCGCTGATTGCCGGTGCCAAGTTCCGGGGGGAGTTCGAAGAGCGCCTCAAATCCTTGCTTAACGAATTGTCGAAGCAGGAAGGGCAGATCATTCTGTTTATCGACGAATTGCACACCATGGTCGGCGCCGGTAAGGGCGAAGGCTCCATGGACGCCGGCAACATGCTCAAGCCCGCCTTGGCGCGGGGTGAGTTGCACTGCGTCGGTGCTACTACGCTCAACGAATACCGTCAGTACATCGAAAAGGACGCAGCCCTTGAGCGTCGCTTCCAGAAAGTACTGGTGGAAGAACCCAGCGAAGAAGACACCATCGCGATCCTGCGTGGTCTGAAAGAGCGCTATGAGGTCCACCATAAGGTGGCGATCACCGACGGTGCGATTATTGCGGCGGCCAAATTGAGCCACCGCTATATCACCGATCGCCAGTTGCCGGACAAGGCTATCGACCTGATCGACGAAGCGGCCAGCCGCATCCGTATGGAGATCGATTCCAAGCCGGAAGTGCTGGATCGCCTGGATCGGCGCCTGATTCAACTGAAAGTCGAATCCCAGGCGTTGAAGAAAGAAGAAGACGAAGCGGCCAAGAAGCGCCTGGAAAAACTCCAGGAAGAAATTGTTCGCCTGGAACGCGAGTATTCGGACCTCGAAGAAATCTGGACCTCGGAAAAAGCCGAAGTACAGGGTTCGGCGCAGATCCAGCAAAAGATCGAGCAGTCCCGTCAGGAACTGGAAGCGGCGCGCCGTAAAGGCGACCTGAACCGCATGGCCGAGTTGCAGTACGGGGTGATCCCGGACCTGGAGCGCAGCCTGCAGATGGTCGATCAGCACGGCAAGCCTGAGAACCAGTTGCTGCGCAGCAAGGTGACCGAGGAAGAAATTGCCGAAGTAGTCTCCAAGTGGACCGGTATTCCCGTGTCTAAGATGCTCGAAGGCGAGCGCGACAAGTTGCTTAAGATGGAAAGCCTGTTGCATCAGCGCGTCATCGGCCAGGAAGAGGCCGTGGTGGCGGTGTCCAACGCGGTACGGCGTTCCCGGGCAGGTTTGTCCGACCCGAACCGTCCAAGCGGCTCGTTCATGTTCCTCGGCCCGACCGGTGTGGGTAAGACCGAGTTGTGCAAGGCCCTGGCCGAGTTCCTCTTTGATACTGAAGAGGCGATGGTGCGGATCGATATGTCCGAATTCATGGAGAAACACTCGGTGGCTCGCCTTATCGGTGCACCGCCAGGCTATGTAGGCTATGAAGAGGGCGGTTATCTGACCGAAGCCGTGCGGCGCAAGCCTTACTCGGTGATCCTGCTGGATGAGGTCGAGAAGGCGCACCCGGATGTGTTCAACATCTTGCTGCAGGTGCTGGAGGATGGTCGCTTGACGGACAGCCACGGGCGTACGGTGGACTTCCGCAATACGGTGATCGTGATGACTTCCAACCTGGGGTCGGCACAGATCCAGGAATTGGTGGGTGATCGTGAAGCTCAGCGTGCGGCGGTGATGGACGCGTTGACCACGCACTTCCGTCCGGAATTCATCAACCGGGTCGATGAAGTGGTGATCTTCGAGCCTCTGGCGCGGGATCAGATCGCGGGCATCACCGAGATTCAGTTGGGCCGCCTGCGTAGCCGCTTGGCTGAGCGCGAGCTGGACCTTGAGCTGAGCGGCGAAGCGTTGGACAAGCTGATCGCGGTCGGTTACGACCCGGTGTATGGCGCACGGCCACTCAAACGTGCGATCCAGCGCTGGATCGAGAACCCACTGGCGCAGCTGATTCTGTCGGGCAGCTTTATGCCTGGCACCCGCGTCACGGCGACGGTGAAAGACGACGAAATCGTCTTCCATTAAGCCCTGCGCTTGGCGCAACCATAGAAGGCCCCGCATTGCGGGGCCTTTTTTTTCGATAGGGCGTTGAACTGTAAGGCAAAGGCTTGTAAAGTGCGCCCCGCAGCAACGTCAGCCCACGGGTTTCTTCTCCCCAAGAAGAAATCAGAAAGAAGCGCAAATCATTGTCTTAAAAGCAATTTAAAGGGTTGACAGGGGTTTTTAAGATTGTAGAATAGCGCGCCTCAGAGACGCTAACGTAGCGATACGGACAGGGTCGAAGAGGAGGCAACACAGCAGTAACTTTGAAATATGTAGTTCCGTGATAGCTCAGTCGGTAGAGCAAATGACTGTTAATCATTGGGTCCCAGGTTCGAGTCCTGGTCACGGAGCCAATTTCAAACCGGGGTATAGCGCAGTCCGGTAGCGCGCCTGCTTTGGGAGCAGGATGTCGGGAGTTCGAATCCCCCTACCCCGACCATATTTGGGTCGTTAGCTCAGTTGGTAGAGCAGTTGGCTTTTAACCAATTGGTCGTAGGTTCGAATCCCACACGACCCACCATTTTTGAGACCAGTTAACGCTGGAATCGAATCTTAAGATCAGAGGCCAAAAGCGCTGATCGAAGAAGGCGACTGAAAGGTCGCCTTTTTATTACCGGGGTATAGCGCAGTCCGGTAGCGCGCCTGCTTTGGGAGCAGGATGTCGGGAGTTCGAATCCCCCTACCCCGACCATATTAAAAATCCTCGTATCGAAAGATACGGGGATTTTTTTTGTGCTCGCAAATTCTGAATTCACCGCAAAATAAAGTGGGAGCGGCGGTGCGAAGATTCGACTTGCTCGCGAATGCGGTGGTTCAGTCACAGATGTACTGACTGACACAGCGCATTCGCGAGCAAGCCCGCTCCCACATTTGCCAGGCCTCCTTCGAGACCAGGTTGTTAATGCAATTTAAGGCGTGGCTCGGTGCCGCGGCCGATCTTGCTGCCCAGCATCAGCATCGCCGTGCGGAAGAACCCATACAGCGCCATCTGGTGCATGCGGTACAGCGACACGTAGAACATCCGCGCCAGCCAGCCTTCCAGCATCACACTGCCCGTCAAATTGCCCATCAGGTTACCCACCGCGGAAAAGCGCGACAGCGAGATCAGCGAGCCGTAGTCGGTGTACGTGTAGGTCGGCAGCTCCTTGCCTTCAATCCTCAGCTTGAGCGATTTGGCCAGCAACGACGCCTGTTGGTGAGCCGCTTGGGCCCGTGGCGGCACATTGCGGTCGGTGCCCGGTTGCGGGCACGCGGCGCAATCACCAAAGGCGAAGATATTTTCGTCGCGGGTGGTTTGCAGAGTTTGCAGGACTTGCAGCTGGTTGATGCGGTTGGTTTCCAGACCGTCGATGTCCTTGAGGAAACCGGGTGCGCGGATACCGGCCGCCCAGACCTTGAGGCTGGCCGGAATCACCTGGCCGGCGCTGGTGATCAAGGCATCGGCAGTTACTTCACTGACCGCCGAGTTGGTCAGTACCGTCACCCCTAGTTTTTCCAGGGTCTTGTGCACTGGCCCACCGATCCGCTCCGGCAGTGCAGGCAATACCCGCGGGCCGGCTTCGATCAGAGTGATGTGCATGTTTTCCGGCTTGATACGATCCAGGCCATAGGCGGCCAGTTCATGGGCGGCGTTATGCAGCTCGGCGGCCAGCTCGACCCCGGTGGCACCGGCGCCCACGATGGCGACGCTGATCTGTTCAACGGCGTCGGTCTGCCCGGCATGGGCGCGCAGGTAGTGGTTGAGCAGTTGCTGATGGAAGCGCTCGGCCTGCTTGCGGGTATCGAGGAACAGGCAATGTTGCGCTGCGCCCTCAGTGCCGAAGTCGTTGGTAGTGCTGCCTACGGCAATCACCAGGCTGTCATAGCCCAGCACGCGGGCAGGCACCAGTTCGCGGCCTTCTTCGTCGAGGGTGGCGGCCAGCTGGATTTTCTTCTGCTCACGGTCAAGCCCGCTCATGCGCCCTAGCTGGAACTCGAAGTGGTTCCATTTCGCCTGGGCAACATAGTTGAGTTCGTCTTCAGATGAGTTTAGTGAGCCGGCCGCGACTTCGTGCAGTAACGGCTTCCAGATGTGGGTCAGGTTGGTGTCGACCAGCGTGATGCTGGCCTTGCCACGCTTGCCCAGAGTCTTACCCAGGCGGGTAGCCAACTCCAGGCCGCCGGCACCGCCGCCGACGATAATAATACGATGGGTCATGGGGATATCTCGCAAGGCTAAAAGAAATCGGAGCAGTTACCCTCGCGAGCGTCAGGCGACTCATAGCGTCAGGTAACTCAATAGGCGGCTCAGCGCACCGAGCCCGATTACCACGACCAGCACCACGCAGAGGAGCAGCCACGGCCGGAAAGGCTTGCGCTCGACTCTGTGCTGGGAAAGTCGCAGGTACTCTTCGACACGCTCTTGGTCATCGGGTTTCAGGCGGCTGGTCATAAAGGCCTCGTCAGGTAGACGTTGCAAAGGGGCGCCACGTTACAGCCAGGGGCATCAAAGGCTGATGCCGACATCAAACACTATGCTGCGGCCCAGATTGTTGCGCAAGAAGTCCGGCGCATCGGGATGTGCAAACAGCACCCTGGCGAAGGTTGGACCCACCAGTGACAGCGAGCGCCAGCCCTGGCGCAGGTATTCGGTCGGCGGCGGAAAATGGCTGTTGAGGTCCAATACTTCGCGCTTGAGGCTGGTAAACGCAATGAGGTCCAACTCCCCCAGGTCCATCCCGCGCTCTTTATAGTTGTGGGCTTTTTTACGCAGTGTGGGGGCCAGGCGCAGGAGGAATTCATGGGCGGGGATTCGCCGTGGCTTGGCTTCGCGCCGTACCAGTTGGCTCAAGGAGAAAGCACTGCGCCTGCGCAGCAACTCATCGCGCCACTCGTCGTTCAGGCGGCGGCCCTCATCCAACACAAAAAAGACCTCGAAGCTGGCGTCGCGAAACAACACGTCGGGCGGCTCCTGGCCCGCTGCGTGGAATTCTTCGACACGGTAGGGCACATTCAAGCCTTGCAACAGGCGCTGGCAGACCCAACGCTCACGCTCCCACTTGCGGGCATTGGACAGAAACGCATTGGCTTGTTCGGCTGCTACGGTGAGCAGGCGCAAATAATCTGAGTCATCCATAGTCGCAGCTTAGCGTTCAAATGATGACCACAGGAAGTCTTGCCTTAAAACCCGGGTGTAGAATGCTTGCGTGAAACAGGCCCAGGGACGAGGTGTGTGATGAGGTTTTTGGTGAAGGCAGAGCATCCGTGATCAGTGCAGCTGTTCTGGCACCCCAGACTCTCGGCTTCGGCTGGCTGGTATATGCGCCAGTGATGATGTGGGCGATCCTGCGCTCGCCATGGGTGGAGATGTTTGCCGACCGTCGGCGCCAGCATTTGCTGTTCGGTACGGTGTTCGCGCTGTTCATGCTGTGGCTGGTGCGACGGGATTTCGATACCGGCGTGTCCTACCACTTTATCGGCATGACCGCCGTGACCTTGCTGCTGGATTGGCCGCTGGCAATCGTCGGAGGCTTTGCCGCCCAGCTTGGCTTGATGTTGCTGGGGCGCCAGGACCTGGCCGCGCTTGGCATCAATGGCCTGCTGCTGATCGTGCTGCCAGTGCTGGTCACCGAAGGGTGCGCGCTGCTGGTAGAACGGGCGCAGCCGAGAAACCCCTTTGTGTATATCTTCTGTTCGGGCTTTTTTGCTGCCGCACTGTCGGCATTGCTGTGCCTGTTGGCCGGCCTGGGCCTGTTGTGGTTAGACGGTCTTTTTGCGATGCCTGAGTGGTTGGAAGATTTTGTCGGTTACCTATGGCTGATCATCTTTCCCGAAGCTTTCATCAACGGCATGGTCATCAGCGCGCTGGTGGTGTTTTGCCCGGAATGGCTGGAGACGTTCAACCGTACCCGCTACCTCTCGGCGCCGTGGAAGGACGACGATTCGCGGCGTTGATCCAGGTCAAATGCCAGGCAGCGGCGCGGGTCCATGCTCTGCAAAATTTTCAGGAGCACGGATCATGAGTGTGTACGAGTGGGCACGGCAGGAGTTGCGCAGAAGCCAGGATGCAGCGCAGGAAATCGGTTTTGACCCCGGCTTGACCTTGCGCGCCATGCTCAGTGCGGTGGTGCAGCAAAGCAAGGGGGTACGCAGTTTTGAAGACCTGGCCGACGAGTTGCAATACCTTGCAGAAAACCTCGACGACCAGCAGGAATATGCCTTTATGCGGCCTTAGTGGCGCGGCGGCAGGTCTTCGGAAAACAGTTCATCTTCGGCGTCAGGGGCCACGGGAATCTTGTGTTCTTCAGCGGCCCAGGCGCCCAGGTCGATAAGCTTGCAACGGTCCGAGCAGAACGGTCGGTTGAGGTTGGTCGCTTTCCATTCCACGGGTGCACCGCAGGTTGGGCAGTCGACGGTCAAGGGTTGGCTCATGATCGGCCTCCACGCAAAGTAAGGTAAAAGTGGTGCAGTCGCTCGACCTCGCCGTGCAGCCAGGCGAGGTCCTTATCGTTGACCAGCACGTCATCGGCATGGTTCAGGCGGTCTTCGCGGCTGGACTGGGCCTTGAGAATCGCCTGCACCTGTTGTTCGCTGATGCCGTCGCGCTGCAGGGTACGCTGAATCTGCAGCGATTGCGGCACGTCGATCACCAGGATGCGCTGGGTCATGCTGTACTGCCCGGACTCGATCAGCAGCGGCGACACCAGGATCGCGTAGGGCGATTGGGCGCGTGCCAGGTGGCTGCGAATTTCCTCGGCGATCAGCGGGTGCAGCAAGGCTTCCAGCCACAGGCGCTCTTGTGGGATCTCAAAGATCAGTTTTCGCAGCGCGGCACGGTCCAGTCGGCCGTCGGGTTGCAGCACGCTGGCGCCGAAATGTTCGGCGATGCGTGCCAGGGCAGGGCGGCCAGGCTCGACCACCCAGCGCGCGGCATGATCGGCATCCACCAGGTCGATGCCCAGCTTGATAAAGTGCTCGGCCGCAGCGCTTTTGCCGCTGCCAATGCCGCCCGTGAGCCCAAGAATCCAGGGTGTTGCAACAGAAGTGGTCATCTGAAACCGACAGACTGCAAATAGAAGTCGGTTATTTGACCACCCCAGAGCAATGCAATCCAGCCGGCAATTGCCAGGCAGGGGCCAAACGGCATTGGCGCTGACACTTGGGCCTTACGCAAACGCAGCAGGATCAGCCCGGCAAACACGCCCAGCAGCGAGGCCATCAGCAGGGTCATCGGCAGAATCTGCCAGCCGCCCCAGGCTCCCAGCAAGGCCAATAACTTGAAGTCGCCATGGCCCATACCGTCTTTGCCGGTGGCCAGCTTGAACAGCCAGAACAGGCACCACAAGCTCATGTAGCCGATGACCGCGCCCCACACTGCATCGGGCAGTGGCGTCAGCAGGTCAGCACTGTTGAGGATCAGCCCCAGCCATAGCAGCGGCAGCACCAGCACATCCGGCAGCAGTTGGTGGTCCAGATCAATCAGGCTCATGCCCAGCAAGCCCCAACTCAACAGCATCACCGCGCCGGCTTGCCAGCCGAAGCCGAAGTGCCAGGCGACAGCGGTTGAGATCAGCGCGCACGCGAGTTCGGTGAGGGGGTAACGCAGGCCGATGGGCTCGCGGCAGTGGGCACAACGCCCCCGGAGCAGCAGGTAGCTGAGCACCGGGATATTTTCCCAAGGCCGAATCGGTTGATTGCAGTGCGGGCAGCAGGAGTTCGGGTGCATCAGGTTATAGGTCGGCCCACCGGGCTCGGCTGGCAAGTCGAGAATCTCACGGGCCTGGGCACGCCATTCCCGCTCGAGCATTTTGGGCAGGCGCCACGCCAGCACATTGAGGAAGCTGCCGACGATCAGGCCCAACACCAGCGCCAGGCCAACAAACGCCAAGGGATGTTCGCTCAGCAGCAGGCTCAAAACGCCGTCCCCAATTGAAACACCGGCAGGTACATGGCGACTACCAGCGCGCCAACAATCCCCCCCAATACGACCATGATCAGCGGCTCCATCAGGCTGGTGAGGTTGTCGACCAAGGTCTCCACGTCTGACTCATAGTGGTTCGCGACTTTTTCCAGCATGTGGTCCAGGGTGCCGGACTCCTCCCCGATTGCGGTCATCTGGATCGCCATGCCTGGGAACAGGCCGCTGTTATGCATCGATTGATTCAACTGCATGCCTGCGGATACATCGTGGCGCATACGTTCGATTGCCTGTTTGAAGGGGCCATTGCCGACGGCGCCGGCCACCGAACCCAATGCCTGTACCAGAGGGACGCCCGCCGCAAAGGTGGTGGAAAGTGTGCGAGCGTAGCGAGCAACCGCAGATTTGTGCAGCAGTTTGCCTGCCACGGGCACTTTCAACAAACCTGCCGCCAACCAATGGCGAAAGCCCGGGTAAGTTCGATAGGCGTGATGCCCAGCGACCATTATGGCGCCCACGCCCAGCGCCAGCATCCACCACGCTTGTTGCAACAGTTCCGACAGTGCAATGACCGCCAGGGTAAACCCGGGCAATTGGCCGTTGACCCCGGCGAACAAGTTCTGGAACTGCGGCACAACGTGAATCAACAGGACTGTGCTCACCCCTGTGGCAATTACCAGTACCGCGACAGGGTAGGTCATGGCTTTCTTGATCCTGGTTTTGAGCCATTGGCTTTTTTCCAGATGAATCGCCACGCGCTCGAGCAAGGTTTCCAGGGCGCCGGCTATTTCGCCAGCTGCTACCAGATTGCAATACAACTCATCGAAGTAGCGGGGATATTGACGCAGGGCAGCGGCCAAGGGGTGGCCGCTGGCAATGTGCTGTTTCAACGCCTTCACCAGTTCGCGCAGCTGCAGGTTTTCGACGCCTTCGCTGATGATGTCGAAGGCTTGCAGCAGCGGGATGCCGGCTTTGAGCAAGGTGGCTAACTGGCGAGTGAACAGGGCAATATCTGCGGGCGTTATTCGCGTCTTGAAGATGTGTAAACCGTAAGATTTCTTGCGCACACGCTCAGGGCAGATCCCTTGCTGGCGCAGTTGTACCTTGATCAGCGCAAGGTTATGCCCGGCGATTTGCCCGGAAACCCGGCGGCCTTTGCGGTTGATGCCTTCCCAGGCATAGATTGTCGACGTGTCGTTCATGTGAGGTTGGCGCACCCAGGTCGTGAAGAATTTATAGCTTAGTCAGGTGGCGAATTCGGGCAGGCTGGCGCTGGGCGATAAAATGTCAGATTGTGCGTCTTGCAGGCGAACGGCTGCGTGGGGATGAGTACACTGGCGCCGTTGCACACTACGGGGCGCAGGATGCGCCTTGTCATGGTTCTATTCTGGAGAGTGAAAGAGATGCGTCAAAAAGGTTTTACCTTGATCGAATTATTGATCGTCGTGGCAATCATCGGCATTTTGGCCACCATCGGTCTGCCCATGTACACCAAGCACCAGGCCAAGGCCAAGTTTACGGCGGGGTTGGCTGAAATCAGCGCGCTAAAGGCCGGCTACGAGGACGCCATCAACCAGGGCACCGTGCCAACCCTGGCCCTCATCGGGGGCACAAGCCCTACCGCCAACTGCACTATCGAAGTGACAGGCGATGTGGCCTCGGGCGCAGGTACCTTGCGTTGTGAAATCCTTGATGCACCCGCGCCCGTGCTGGGCAAGACCATCACCTTGACCCGCAGCGCCACCACCGGCTGGAGCTGTGCCACCACGGTAGAGGCTCAGTATGCTGCCAAGGGCTGCGGCGCCAACGGCGCGTGACAGTCGCCGGGCGGTGAGCGAGTTGGTTGCTGCATGCCCAATGCAGTGCTAGCTTTAGCCCACCGCCCGTGTAGCTCAGCCGGTAGAGCAGCGCACTCGTAACGCGAAGGTCGCAGGTTCGATTCCTGTCTCGGGCACCACAGGCACCACTGTTTCAACGGCAATGTTTTCAGATGATCCCAGAATGGTTCTGAAGGCCAGGTGAGCCGGGCATTTGCCCCCGCTCTTTTGTATCTGCGCAACCTTGAAGACCCAGATGCATTCCCATTCCTCGATCTAAGAGAACAACATGACCACGACTGAGATGACCCAGGAAGCACGGCACGAACAAGCGCTCAAGCACTACCTTGAAGCGACGCCGCAGCTTAAAGAAGAGATCAAGGACCTGAGTGCCGACGATCAGCGCGACCAGATTCAGTGGGCATTCGAAGATGAGGCCGAGAGCCAGGGCTTCCAGCCTTGGGAGCTGACCCTCAAGTACACCTCGACACCCGAAGAGTTCGAGGCCGCGCGGTTGGCCTTGCACAAAGAGGCGGCCGAGGTGCTGGGTGTCGATTGGGACGAGTACTGCGAGATGAATAATCTGGTGGTCTAAGCACGGCGGGCTTGTTGTGGCGAGGGAGCTTGCTCCCGCTGGGCTGCGAAGCAGCCCCAAATTGGGTGATCGAAATACATCAGGTGTACGTCGATGAACGGTTTGGGAGCGCTGCGCACTCCAGCGGGAGCAAGCTCCCTCGCCACAATCGCCCGGCCTGCATGGTTTCCTAGATGCTCAGGCGCATCGACAGATCCACCGCCTTCACATCCTTGGTCATCGCGCCGATGGAGATGTAGTCCACGCCGGTTTCAGCGATAGGCAGCAAGGTGGTTTCATTGATCCCGCCGCTAGCTTCGAGCTTGGCCTTGCCTGCGTTCAGGCGCACGGCTTCGCGCATGTCTTCCAGGCTCAGTTCATCCAGCATGATGATGTCGGCACCCGCCGCCAGGGCCTCGCGTAATTCCTCCAGGCTTTCCACTTCGATTTCCACCGGCTTGCCCGGGGCAATCTTGTGGGCGGCGGTGATCGCTTGGGCAATACCACCGCAGGCGGCGATGTGGTTTTCCTTGATCAGGAACGCGTCATACAGCCCGATACGGTGGTTGTGGCAACCGCCGCAGGTCACCGCATATTTCTGCGCTAAACGCAGGCCGGGCAATGTCTTGCGGGTGTCCAGCAGCTTGACCTGGGTGCTGGCGACAAAGTCCGCCAAAAATTGCGCACGGGTGGCAACCCCTGACAGCAATTGCAGAAAATTCAACGCGCTACGTTCACCACTGAGCAGCGAGCGGGCCGGGCCCTCAAGGTGGAACAACGCCTGGTTGGGGCTCACTCGTTCACCATCAGCCACCTGCCAATGCACAGCAACCCGTGGGTCCAGTTGACGAAACACCGCATCCACCCACGCCGTGCCGGCGATAACAGCCGCCTCACGGGTAATGATCGTGGCCTTGGCCAGCCGTTCGGCCGGGATCAACTGCGCGGTGATGTCGCCACTGCCGATGTCTTCCAGCAGTGCGCGGCGCACGTTGGCTTCGATTTCGGCGGTGAGGTCGGCAAGACGGAGGTTCGGCATAACAGGCTCCACAAACAAAGTGCCTCGATTATAGGGCCAGCGTGCGTTCTAACCCAGGCTCGCCACTCATTTACCGCACAAAGTCAGAGTGTGCTGGCGCAACTGCCCTCGTTTGCAAGATAATCTCGCGCCTTGCAATTGGCGTCATAGCTTTGACGTCCTGGTGGTGATCGGGTGTTTGCAGTGCCTGCCGGGCCTGCGCTCCGTCTCTCCACCGCTCAAAACCGCCGTTTCAGGAGGCCAGGATGCACAATGACGGGAAGGTGGTGCCTATCAACAGGGCACAGGCCACGCCATCGCCGCTCGCGCGCCTGCCGGTGGTGTTGCTGCAGGTGCGTGACAAGGCTGCGCAACAGTTGCAGCAAGGCTTGCAGGAACTGTTCGATAACGCCGACGACACCCTGTTCGAAATGGCCGAAAAGGCCCGTAGCACCGTTGACCATCATATTTTTTTCGAGGCCATGCGCGACCTGCGCCTCAAGCGCAAGAACTTCGAGCGCGTGTTCATGGAGCAGCTGTTTGTGGCGTTTGCCAACCTGGGGCAGGCCCGGTGCAGCGGTGCACACCTGGTGCCGGTGGTGTCTTATGAGGCGGCACCCGGCACCAGCGCGGATGACGTGGAAAAAGCCGTGGCTCTGGAGGCGATGCTCGGTAGGGTGCGGCATCGTGATGGCTTGGCCCTGGGGCAGTTGAACGCACGCTTGAGTGAACTGCTCGGCAGGCGCTTGGAGGACCCTGAAAACCCCTTGGGCCCTGCGCGGCTTTGTGAGTTTTTCCTGCAAGCAGGGCGCAGTCTGGGGGTGGAGATTCGCGTCAAGCTGGTCATGCTCAAGCTGTTTGAGAAATACGTGCTCAGTGATGCCGACCTGTTGTATGGCGAGGCCAACCAATTGCTGATCGCCACCGGCGTATTGCCGCAACTCAAGACGGTCCCGTCCCGTCGAGCTGGCGGGCGCGAGGCCCGGGAGCACCAGCATTACACCCGCCAAGCGGTGGCCGACCCGCCGCGGGATAAAAGCGGCCAGCAAGCGTTCAGTGCCTTGCAAAAGTTACTGGTAGCCGTGCGTGGCAGCGTGGCCCCGACCCTTGAAGCCAGTGCCGAGCCGCAGCCGATTGCCACCCGCGATCTGCTACGGCTATTGTCGCATTTGCAGCAATATGTCCCGGAGCCCGGTGGCGAGGACGATTTCGACCTGCGCAACCAGCTGGAACAGTTGCTGACCCGGGGCAGCGTCAAAAGCGGCAAGTCGAAGGTATTAGAAGAGGCAGACGAAGATGTGATCAATCTGGTCGCCATGCTGTTCGAGTTCATGTTCGATGACAGCAGTGTGCCGGACGTTTTCAAGGCGCTGATCGCTCGCTTGCAGATCCCGCTGCTGAAAGTGGCGGTGCTGGACAAGAGCCTGTTCAGTTGCGCGGAGCATCCGGCGCGGCGCTTGCTCAATGACATCGCGAGTGCCGTCATCGGCTGGAGCCCGCCCCATGACCACCCACGGGACAACCTCTATCTGTGTATCGAGCAACTCGTACAGCGTGTGCTGAATGAGTTCGTCGAAGACCCAGCGATTTTCTCCCAGTTGCTCACCACGTTCAGCGCATTCATAGCCCAAGAGCGCAAGCGCAGCGAGCGACTTGAGCGACATACCCGTGACGCCGAGCAAGAGCGCCTGCAGGTCGAGGTGGCGCGCCAGTGTGTGGCGCACGTGCTCAATCGGCGGCTCGTGGGCAAAACCTTGCCGCCATCGGTGCTGCAATTTGTGCAGCAGGCGTGGAGCCAGGTGCTGTTAGTGGCCGTTCTCAAGCACGGTGAACAATCGCTGCAGTGGCAGGCGGCACTGCGCACCCTGGATGAATTGATCTGGAGCGTCGGCCTGCGTGAAGACACCGAAGCGGGCCGGCGTTTGCTCGAGCAATTACCCGGGCTGCTCAAGGCCTTGCGTGACGGGTTGGCCAGTGCGGCCTTCGATCCTTTCAGTACCCGTGAGTTCTTCCTGCGGTTGCAGGCCATGCATGTTCAGCCGCTCGACGGCGAGGTGCTGGTTGAAGTCCGTGAGCCTTTTATCCTGGGGGCTGGCCCGCCAGGTGCCGACGAACCACTGCCCCATGATGACCCCGACCTGCTCAAAGCCAAGCAGTTGCGAGCCGGTACCTGGGTAGCGCTGCAGCAACATGAAGCCGGTACCCTGCGCTGCAAATTGACCGCCATCATGCCGCCCGCCGATACCTATGTTTTTGTCAGCCGCGCCGGCCTCAAGGTGTTGGAGAAAAGCGCGAGCCAGTTAGCGTTGGCGTTCAAGCAGGGCGTCCTGCACGCCTTGGACGATGGCCCGCTGTTCGAGCGTGCGCTGGCAGCGGTGGTGGGCAACCTGCGGCAACTCAATCGCGGCAAGTGATCGCAACCGCAGGGTGGAACGCGGCATACTGGTCACACCTCTTCTCATTCAAGGAGCCTGTATGCAGTTGGACCCCGCCAGCGGTTGGTGCCAGGGCATTCGTCATTGCCCTTCGCCCAACTTCAACGAGCGCCCTGAAGGCGAAATCTCGCTGTTGGTGGTGCATAACATCAGTTTGCCCCCGGCGCAGTTCAACACCGGCAAGGTGCAGGAATTTTTCCAGAACCGCCTGGATATTTCAGAGCATCCCTATTTTGAAGGGATTGCGAGCCTACGAGTGTCTGCGCATTTTCTGATTGAACGTGACGGCACTGTGACGCAATTTGTTTCGTGCCGCGACCGTGCCTGGCATGCCGGTATTTCCGTCTTTGAAGGGCGCGAGGTCTGCAACGATTTCTCTCTGGGAATCGAGCTGGAAGGCACGGATGACCTACCGTTTACCAATGCCCAGTATGCGGCGCTGATCGACCTGACACGCCAACTGCTGGCCGCATACCCAGATATCACCCGCCAACGTATTTGTGGTCACAGCGACATCGCTCCGGGGCGCAAGACCGACCCGGGCCCCGCTTTTGATTGGGCGCGCTTTCGCAGCGCCCTGCAGGATGGAGGACACGAACGATGAGTTTCCTGGTGTTGGTGCTGGCCGTGTGGATCGAGAAGTTCTCGGCCTTGCGCCTGCGGTTGCAGCGTGACGGTGGATGGCTGCGTGAGCTGGCCAAGCTGGAATCGAGCCCGCGCATGGGCAAGCGCCCCTGGTTGATCCTGCTGATATTGGTGCTGCTGCCGGTGGCATTGCTGGCGTTGTTGTTGCTGGTCCTGGAGCCGGTGGCCTATGGCCTGTTGGCATTGCCGGTGCACTTGCTGGTGGTGATCTACAGCCTGGGCCGTGGCGATCTATTGGCGGGGCTGGGGCCGTTTCGCGACGCCTGGCGGCGCGGTGACCTGCAAGCGGCCGAGCATGTGGCCGAACGTGACCTCAAACTTGGCGCCGACAGTGGCGAGCAATTGCTGGAGCGCGTCCAGGGCTACCTGCTGTGGCAGGCGTATCAAAGCTTTTTCGCGGTGATTTTCTGGTATTTCCTACTGGGCCCGGTGGCCGCCCTGGCCTACCGCCTGTTGGCGCTGGCCAGCGAAAACAGCCAGAACCCGTTGGTGGCCGAGCGCGCCACGCAATTGCGCCACGCGTTTGACTGGTTGCCGGTACGCCTGCTGGCGGCCAGCTTTGCCTTGGTGGGTAATTTCGTCGGGGTCAGCCGTGTGATGCTCCACGAACTGTTGAGCTGGGACATCAGCGCGGCACAGTTGGTGGAAAGAGTCGGCCTGGCCGCCGCGGAAATTCCTGCGCCAGTGGTGGGGGCCGATGGCATCAACAGCCTGGATCGCCTGTGGGAACTGCTGCTGCGTGCGGCGGTGCTGTGGTATGCCGGGTTTGCCATCTGGACGGTGTTGCCCTGAGTGATAGCGGCGGGGGTATCCATCGCTCCCGCCGTTAACCTTACGTTACAAAACTCCCTTTCGAATTGAGCTATACAGATAGAGCGCCAAATAGTGGCTATCTGCCGCCGCCCTGCGCCTCAATAAAAATAAAAGAAGGGGAGGTCACCTGTGAAGAGCTTGCTCTATCCCGCCGTCGCGCTGATGAACCGCCTGAGTTTCGGCATGAAGTTCAGCCTGATCAGTGTGCTGTTCCTGCTGCCGATGCTGGCGACCAACTATTACCTGGTGCGCGACTCCTGGCGTGAATACCAGGGCACCCGGGTCGAACTGCAGAGTCTCGACCTGCTCGGCAGCAGCCTGGCGTTGCGCCGCGACCTTGAAACCCTCAACAACCAGGTCCAGATCAATGCCACCCTTGGCCAGTCCGGCAAAGCAGCAGACCTGGAGACCAGGATCAGCGCCTTGGAAGCCAGCGTGGTGGAGCGCTTGCAGGGCCTGCGCGCCATTGCGACCCAGCCCGAGCAAGTTGCCGTCTTCGACAGTAAGCGCGACGAGTTGATCGCCGCGTTCAAGGCCCAGCAGCAGGAAACCTCGTTGCTCAACAAAGCGGCGTTGATCGGCAAGTTACTCAACCAGGCCCAGATGTTCAGCCAGATCATTGCCAGCCAAGCCGGCTTGAGCCGTGATCCGCAAAGTGACCTGCGCCAGCTCAGCGATCTGGTCACCACCGTCACCCCTCAAGTCACCCAGGCCTTGGGCGAAGGCCGTGCGATGGGCGCGTACTCCCTGGGGCAGGGCTTTATCAATTCATCCTCCAGCACCCGTTTTGACGAACTGCTGCAGCAGCTGGAAAAACTCCACGGGGAATATGGCTTGAAGCTGCAGGACGCGTTGGGCGCCAGCCAGGCCGCGCATGCAGCCCTCGACGTTTCGGCGCAAGCCAGCCGGGCCAGCCTCAAGCAAGGCAGTGAGTTTTTTGAAGAGCAGGTGGTGATGGCCGAGACCCTCGATACGTCTTGGCAGGGTTTTTATGACGGCGTCAGCCAGTTGATGGCCAAGACCTATCAATTGGATGACGCCACCCTGGCGTTCCTCGGGCAGCAGTTGCAGCAGCGGCTGGCGCAAAACCGCCTGCATATGGTGTTGCTGGTCACGGCACTGGCGGCGGTGTTTGCGCTGATTTTCTATCTCTATGCCGGTTTCTTTGTCTCCACCCGCACCACCTTGCGCCGCCTGGGGGCGATGATGGACAAAGTGGCGGCAGGTGACATGACGGTCACCTTCGTTGCCCAAAGCCGCGACGAGCTGGGCGACTTGGGCCAGGTGTTCAATGGCACCGTGGCCAAGATTCATGACCTCATCGAACGTGTTGGGCATACGGTCAGCCAGGTGGAGTTGCAGGCCGGCCAGGTGCAGGCGGTGTCGGCACAGAGTAACCAGGCGGTGTCCGGCCAGCGCAGCCAGATCGAACAAGTGGCGACCGCCATGAACCAGATGTCCGCCACCGCCCAAGAGGTGGCGCGCAGCGCGGCGGCGGCGGTCAGTAGTGCCCAGAGCGTCAATGATGAAACGGTCACCGGGCGTGCGCTGGTGCAATCCCAGCAAGGCGGCATCGCCCGCCTGGCGGCGGAGATCGACGAATCGGTGCGGGTGATCAACCAACTGGCTGCCGACAGCCAGTCCATCAGCAGCGTCCTGGAAGTGATCAAGAGCATTGCCGAGCAGACCAACCTGCTGGCGCTCAACGCGGCCATCGAAGCCGCGCGCGCCGGTGACCAAGGGCGTGGTTTTGCGGTGGTGGCCGACGAGGTGCGCACCCTGGCTCGGCGCACCCAGCACTCCACCGAGGAAATCGAGCAGATGATCAGCCGCTTGCACAGCGGCGTGGGCGCGGCGGTGAAGGCCATGGGCAGCAGCCATGAAATGGCGAATGGCACGGTGGGGCAGTCGGAAAAAGTCCAGCAAGCCCTGGAAAATATCCTGGGGGCAGTTGGGATGATCGTCGATCAGAACCAGCAAATCGCCGCCGCCGTGGAGCAGCAAACGGCGGTCGCCCACGACATCGACCAGAACATTGTCGAAATCAACCGTGCTGGCGAGCATGCAGCGCAAGGCGCCCAGCACACGGAAGCGGCCAGTCGACAACTGGCAACCCAGGTGGTTGAGTTGAAGCAATTGATTGGTGCGTTTCGGGTGTAGGGAGGTTCTGAAGGGCGGAGCCACGGGCCCTGTGGCCCATGTCTTGATTTACCGATGCGTGTTTTATCGGGGCGTGAATAGGTGAAAATTTATTTCATCCGTCACGGTCACGAGGGGACAAAACGATGGCCGCCGCAATCGGTATCAGGGGGCATTGCGCCCAGTGCAACATGACGTTTGAACTCAAGCCTTGGCAACTGAACGCCATCGCCATCGATGTGCCTTTTGACTGTATGTATTGCCACTGCGGGTTGCAGTTGGGCTGCGTCAAGCAGTTGCGCCAGTTCAGAGCCCTGGACCAATGGGCGCTGGTGCGGCCGAGCATGATCATGCTGACGTGCGCGACCTTGCTGGTGGCCTTGGTCGCCGAGTGGCTGGGGCTGCTCAGTGTCATCGCGCAGTTCAACATTTCACTGGTCGCGGTGTTGATCCATCTGCTGGTGGTGCGCTACGCCCGTCATCGCCAGACAATGACCTTGAACTTGCAGGCCATCAGTGCGCTACCAGTTGAACAGCTCGCACGCATTGCGTGTGCTCGCCTCAGCCAGCAATAGAGGGCTGATACCCATGCGCTCGGCCAGGGCCGTGCATATGTCTGGCAGGTGCTGCGGGCTATTGCGCTGGTTGGGGTACATGGCCGGGGCCATATCCGGCGAGTCGGTTTCCAGCACCACGGCGTCGAGGGGCAATTGGGCCAGTACCCGGTGCATGCGCAGGGCCTGGGGCCAGGTGGCAGCGCCACCCAGGCCCAGTTTGAACCCGAGCTTGATGTACTCGCGTGCCTCTTCAACGCTGCCGGCGAACGCATGGATGATGCCGCCTCTGGGCAGGCGGATACGCTTTAGGGTGGCAATTACCGCGGTGTGGCTGCGGCGAACGTGGAGCAAGGCCGGCAGCTGGAAATCCACCGCGAGTTTCAGTTGGGCTTCAAATAGCGGTTGCTGGCGCTCGTGGTCCAACTGTTCAAGAAAGTAATCCAGGCCAATTTCGCCCACGGCGCACAGTTGCCGGTGGCCATGCAGGCGCGTCAACCAGTCGCCCAGCTCCAGCAGGTCGGCGGGGCGATGCTCATCGAGATACACCGGGTGCAAGCCGAAGGCGGCGAACAAGCCTTCGTCCTGTTGCACCAAGTCCCACAGCCGCTGCCAATTTTTCTGGTACACCCCCAGCACCACCAGGCGCCGCACGCCGAGTTCACGGCTGTGGGCGAGGACGTGCGAGCGATCCTGGTCGAAGTCCTCGAAGTCCAGGTGCGTGTGGGTGTCGATCAGCTCCACGCTCAGGCCTCGTGGATACGCTGCTTGAAGGTCCGGCCAATCGCATGCACGCCGGGTTGGTACTGTTCTTCTTCAATGGCGGCCAGGGCCAGGCGCAGGGCGGTCTCGGCAATCAACTGATGTTGCTGGGCCATGGCGTTGACCGGCAGCGGGAGGAAATCCAGCAACTGGGTATCGCCGAAGGTGCCCAGGCGCAGGGGGCGTGACTTGAGAGGGAAGTCATGCAGCGCATCAAACACGCCTTGCAGCAGTACGTAGGAGGTGGTTACCAGCGCGTCCGGCAGATGCCCCAGGCGTTGCAGCAGTTGCTCCATCAGCTCTCGGCCGCAGTCACGACTGAAGGCTTCGCCCTGTTCGATGATCACTTCGCCCGTAAAGCCTTGCAGCGCATCGCGGAAGCCGGCGGTACGCGCCTGGCTGATGCTCAGCTCGGGCCGTGCGCCGATCAGCGCGATCTGCTTGGGCAACGGTTGCAGCAGGCTGCTGGTGAGTTGCTGGCAGGCCTGGTGGTCGTCGCTGACCACGGAGCAGAACTGGTTCGGCTCCATCTCCCGGTCGATGGCAATCACCGGCAGCCCCTTGGCCTGCAGCTCGCGATAGCTGTCATCGCTGGCCGGCAGGCAACTGGCGACGAACAACGCATCGCAACGCCGCGCCCGGAACAGTTGCAGCAGTTGGCGCTCGCTGTCCGCTTCGTCATCGGAGCTGGCGATCAGTAACTGATAGCCCCGCGCCCGTGCACCTTGTTCCAGCAGTTTGGCGATGCGTGCGTAGCTGGGGTTTTCCAGGTCTGGCAGGATGAACCCCAAGGTCCGCGTATGCCGGCTGCGCAGCCCCGCGGCTTGAGGGTTGGGGGTAAAGCCATGGGCTTGGACCACGGCACGCACACGCTCAACGGTGGCGTTGCTGATGCGCTGCTGTTCGGCCTTGCCATTGATGACATAGCTGGCGGTGGTAACGGACACACCGGCCAGGCGTGCGATATCACTGAGTTTCAAACCGGGATTTCCTTGTTTTTTGGCGCTCGCCCCGACATTTTGTCCAATCGTAACCGATTCCTGCATTCGACCAATGTCCCACAGCAAGCGCCGAGTGGCCCTTCAAGCTTGCGTAATTAACGCGTAATCTGCCATAAATTCTAGATTAAACGTTTCAGCAAGCGTATTTTTACGATGTTCGCTACTGAGTGACCACTGCCAATTGACCGCTCAGTCAGTTAATTTTGAACATATTTACCTACAACAATACCTAGTGCGCCCGTCGCACTAACTAGGAGAACGGCATGCTTGAGCTCACTGTAGAGCAGATATCCATGGGCCAGGTCGCTGTGGATAAATCTGCTGCCTTGCACCTGCTCGCTGACAAATTAGTGGCCGATGGCCTGGTTGCCGAAGGTTATCTCAGTGGCTTGCAAGCCCGTGAAGCCCAAGGCTCGACCTTTCTCGGCCAAGGCATTGCTATCCCCCATGGCACGCCAGAAACCCGCGACCAAGTGTTTTCCACCGGTGTGCGCCTGCTGCAGTTCCCCGAAGGAGTGGACTGGGGCGATGGCCAGATCGTCTACCTGGCGATTGGCATCGCGGCTAAATCCGATGAACACCTGCGCCTGTTGCAACTGCTCACCCGTGCCCTCGGTGAAACCGACCTGGGCCAGGCGTTGCGCCGTGCCGGCAGTGCCGAAGCGCTGTTGAAACTGTTGCAAGGCGCGCCCCAGGAACTGGCGCTGGATGCGCAGATGATCAGCCTGGGCGTGTCGGCCGATGATTTTGAAGAGTTGGTGTGGCGCGGTGCGCGCCTGCTGCGCCAGGCCGACTGCGTGAGCAATGGCTTTGCCGCCGTATTGCAGCAAGTCGACGCGCTGCCCCTGGGCGATGGCCTGTGGTGGTTGCACAGCGAGCAGACGGTCAAGCGTCCGGGCCTGGCCTTTGTGACGCCGGACAAACCTATGCGTTACCTCGGCCAGCCCTTGCACGGCCTGTTCTGCCTGGCGAGCCTCGGTGAAGCGCACCAGACCCTGCTTGAACGCCTGTGTGCCTTGCTGATTGAAGGGCGCGGCCAGGAGTTGGGACGCGCCACCAGCAGCCGCGCGGTGCTGGAAGTGCTGGGTGGTGAACTGCCGCCGGACTGGCCCAGCGCCCGTATTACCCTGGCCAACGCCCACGGCCTGCACGCGCGCCCGGCCAAGATCCTGGCGCAATTGGCGAAAAGTTTTGACGGCGATATCCGCGTACGCATCGTCGATGGCGCGGTGGGCGCCGTGTCGGTCAAAAGCCTGAGCAAGTTGCTCAGCCTCGGCGCACGTCGTGGCCAGGTGCTGGAGTTTGTGGCCGAGCCGACGGTGGCCGGCGATGCACTGCCCGCCCTCTTGGCCGCCGTGCAAGAGGGCCTTGGCGAAGAGGTCGAGCCCTTGCCCACGGTGAGCGCACAGCCCGCACAGGTCGATATCGAGCCGGTGCTCAGCGCGCCACTGAGCGGTAGCCAACTCCAGGCCATTGCCGCCGCGCCGGGTATCGCGATCGGCCCGGCCCATATCCAGGTGCCGCAGGTGTTCGATTACCCGCTGCGCGGTGAATCCGCCGCCGCCGAACGCCAGCGCCTGCACACCGCTTTGAGCGACGTGCGCACGGATATCCAGGGCTTGATCGAGCGTAGCCAGGCCAAGGCCATCCGCGAGATTTTCATCACCCACCAGGAAATGCTCGACGACCCGGAACTGACCGACGAAGTCGACACCCGCCTCAAGCAGGGCGAAAGCGCCGAAGCCGCCTGGATGAGCGTGATCGAAGCCGCCGCCAAGCAACAGGAAGCCTTGCAGGATGCCTTGCTGGCCGAGCGTGCTGCCGACTTGCGTGACATCGGCCGCCGCGTGCTGGCCCAGTTGTGCGGCGTCCAGAGCGTGCAGGAACCGAGCGAGCCCTACATTCTGGTGATGGAAGAGGTCGGCCCTTCGGACGTGGCGCGCCTGGACCCGGCCCGCGTTGCCGGCATTCTCACCGCCCGGGGCGGCGCCACCGCTCACAGCGCCATTGTCGCCCGCGCCCTGGGCATTCCGGCCTTGGTCGGCGCTGGCGCTGCGGTGTTATTGCTCAACCCGGGCACGCCACTGTTGCTCGATGGCCAGCGTGGTCGCCTGCATGTGGACCCCGACGCCGCCACCCTGCAACGGGCCACCGTGGAGCGCGACAGCCGCGAACAGCGCTTGCAAGCCGCATCGGCCCAGCGCCATGAAGCGGCGCTGACCCGTGACGGCCACGCCGTGGAAGTGTTCGCCAACATTGGCGAAAGCGCCGGGGTGGCCAGCGCAGTGGAGCAGGGCGCCGAAGGCATTGGCCTGCTGCGCACCGAACTGATTTTCATGGCCCACCCCCAGGCGCCGGACGAGGCCACCCAGGAGGCCGAATACCGGCGCGTACTCGACGGCCTCAATGGTCGCCCGCTGGTGGTGCGCACCCTGGATGTGGGCGGCGACAAGCCTTTGCCCTATTGGCCGATCGCCGAAGAGGAAAACCCCTTCCTGGGTGTGCGCGGCATTCGCCTGACGTTGCAACGCCCGCAGATCATGGAAGCGCAACTGCGCGCATTGCTGCGTGCAGCGGACAATCGCCCGCTGCGCATCATGTTCCCCATGGTCGGCAGCGTGGATGAGTGGCGCGCCGCCCGGGACATGACCGAGCGCCTGCGCCTGGAGATCCCAGTGGCAGACCTGCAACTGGGGATCATGATCGAAGTGCCCTCAGCCGCGCTGCTGGCGCCGGTCCTCGCCAAGGAAGTCGACTTCTTCAGCGTCGGCACCAACGACCTGACCCAGTACACCCTGGCCATCGACCGCGGCCACCCGACCCTGTCGGCCCAGGCCGATGGCTTGCACCCGGCAGTCCTGCAACTGATCGACATCACCGTGCGCGCCGCCCATGCCCACGGCAAATGGGTAGGTGTGTGCGGCGAGTTGGCGGCGGACCCGCTGGCGGTGCCGGTGCTGGTCGGCCTGGGTGTGGATGAGTTGAGCGTGTCGGCCCGCAGCATTCCTGAAGTGAAGGCGCGGGTGCGTGAATTCAGTCTGAGCGAGGCCCAGGGCCTGGCGCAACAAGCACTGGCGGTGGGTTCGCCCGCCGAAGTGCGTGCCCTAGTGGAGGCCGTGTAGATGGCGAATATTCTGACCCTGACGCTGAACCCGGCGTTGGACCTCACGGTACGTCTGGCGCACCTGCAACCCGGTGAGGTCAATCGCAGTGAAGCGATGCTCACCCACGCGGCCGGCAAGGGCGTGAATGTGGCGCAAGTGCTGGCCGACCTGGGCCATTACGTCAGCGTGGGCGGGTTCCTCGGCAGCGCCAACCCCCAGGCTTTCAATGCGCTGATCAAGCGCCGTGGGTTTGGCGATGCCTTCATCCGGGTTCCCGGCGAAACCCGTAGCAACATCAAGATTGCCGAACAGGATGGGCGTGTCACCGACATCAATGCACCGGGGCCGCTGGTGACTGAAGAGGCGCTAAAAGCGCTGCTCAAGATGGTCGCGATGATTGGCCCGGAGTTCGATGCGGTCGTGGTGGCCGGTAGCTTGCCGCGCGGCGTCAGCCCGCAGTGGTTTAAAGGTTTGCTGGAGGCGTTGAAGGACCTCGGTTTGAAAGTCGCCCTGGACACCAGCGGCGAGGCGCTGCGCCTGGGGTTGGAGGTTGGCCCGTGGCTGGTCAAACCCAATACCGAAGAGTTGGCCGAAGCCTTGGGTAACACCACCGATGCCATCAGCCGCCTGCATCAGCAAGGCGTCGAACATGTGGTGGTCTCCGACGGGGCCGCAGGCGTGACCTGGTACCGCCCGGGTGCGGCGCTGCACGCCACGCCGCCCAAGGTGGCAGTGGCCAGTACCGTGGGGGCCGGGGACTCGCTGCTGGCCGGGATGCTCCACGGTTTGCTCAGTGGCGACACGCCGGAGCACACCCTGCGCCGGGCCACGGCGATTGCCGCGATGGCGGTGACACAGATCGGTTTTGGCATCAGCGATGACGCCCAGTTGGCGCATCTCGAAAGCGGCGTTGATGTGCGCACGCTGACAGAACAATAAGAGGGTTTGTGATGAAGTTAGCCATTGTTACCGCCTGCCCGAACGGCATGGTCACCAGTGTGCTGTGCGCCCGCTTGTTGGACGCCGCCGCCCAGCGCATGGGCTTGCACACCAGTGTTGAAGTCGTCGATGTACAGCGCCCGGAGCGCCAGTTGTCCCAGGCGACGATTGATGATGCCGAGTGGGTGCTGCTGGTCAGCAGTACCCCGGTGGATATGCAGCGGTTTGTCGGCAAGCGTGTGTTCCAGAGCACACCGGCCCAGGCGTTGGCGGATGTCGAAGGCGTGCTGCGCCGGGGCGCCGAAGAAGCCCAGGTGTATGTCGCCGACGCCTCCCCGGTGGCGGCCAAGGCTGCGCCGCGTATCGTCGCGATTACCGCGTGCCCCACCGGTGTGGCCCACACGTTCATGGCCGCCGAAGCCTTGCAGCAGACTGCTCAGCGCCTGGGTTATGACCTGCAGGTCGAGACCCAAGGTTCGGTGGGCGCCCGCACGCCGTTGAGCCCGCAAGCGATTGCCGATGCCGATGTGGTGTTGCTGGCGGCCGATATCGAAGTGGCCACCGAGCGTTTCGCCGGCAAGAAGATTTACCGCTGTGGCACCGGCATTGCCCTCAAGCAATCCGAAGTCATCCTCAACAAAGCCCTGGCCGAAGGCGTGGTGGAAAGTGCTGCCGGCGGTGCACCGGCCAAGGCGGAGAAAACCGGCGTCTACAAACACCTGCTCACCGGCGTGTCGTATATGTTGCCGATGGTGGTGGCGGGGGGCTTGCTGATCGCTTTGTCGTTTGTGTTCGGCATCCATGCCTTCGAACAGCCCGGCACCTTGGCGGCGGCGCTCAAGTCCGTGGGTGACCAGGCGTTCCTGTTGATGGTGCCATTGCTGGCGGGCTACATCGCCTACTCGATTGCCGACCGTCCTGGCCTTGCGCCCGGCATGATCGGCGGGCTGCTGGCGGGGACGCTGGGGGCTGGGTTTATCGGCGGCATCCTGGCCGGCTTCGTCGCCGGGTATTGCGTCAAGCTGATCAGCCGGGCAGTGCAACTGCCCCAGAGCCTGGAAGCGCTCAAGCCGATCCTGATTATCCCGTTACTGGCGAGCCTGTTTACCGGCTTGGTGATGATCTACCTGGTGGGCCCACCGGTCGCCCGCTTGCTCACGGGCCTGACGGATTTCCTCAGCACCATGGGCACCACCAACGCGGTGCTGCTGGGCATTCTGCTCGGCGGCATGATGTGCGTGGACTTGGGCGGGCCGATCAACAAGGCGGCCTATGCGTTCTCGGTCGGCCTGCTGGCCGCGTCGAGCGGCGCGCCGATGGCCGCGACCATGGCCGCCGGCATGGTGCCGCCAATTGGCATGGGCATCGCCACGTTGCTGGCCCGGCGTAAGTTCGCCCAGACCGAGCGCGAGGCCGGCAAGGCGGCGATGATCCTGGGGCTGTGCTTTATCTCCGAAGGCGCGATTCCCTTTGCCGCCAAAGACCCGCTGCGCGTCATTCCGGCCAGCATCGCCGGTGGCGCGTTGACCGGTGCGCTGTCGATGTACTTCGGCTGCAAACTCGCCGCGCCCCATGGCGGGTTGTTTGTGTTGGTGATTCCGAATGCGATGAACCATGCGTTGTTGTATTTGTTGGCGATTGTGGCGGGCAGTGTGTTGACCGGCTTGGTGTATGCCGTGCTCAAGCGACGGGAAGCGGCCGAGCTGGCCGTGACTGCCTGACACTGGCAGAAAGTGTGGGAGCTAGACCGTTCTCCTGATCAGTGTCATCTGCGCTTCATCCCGTCATGCTTTAGTGGCCCTTTTGATACTCAAGAGGGCACCTGCATGAGCCACTTCGATCTCGGTCGCCGCCGTGTGATGCAAGCTGTGGGCGCTGGCCTGCTGTTGCCGGGCCTGGCGCCGGCGGTGATCGCTTCGGTGAAGGACCGACCGCAACTCACTGACGGCGTGCAATCAGGCGACCTGCAGGGCGATCGCGCGATGATCTGGAGCCGCAGTGACCGCCCGGCGAAGATGGTGGTTGAGTGGGATACCCGCAGCGTGTTCAGCAACCCGCGCCGATTCGTCTCGCCCCTGGCCGACAGCCGCACCGACTTTACCGCCCGTGTCGAGCTCACCGGGCTGCCGGTCGACCAGGCGATTTTCTACCGCGTGCATTTCGAAGACGCCCAGACCGGCATTGCCAGTGAACCCTGGTTCGGCCACCTGCGTAGCGTGCCGCAACAGCGGCGTGATATTCGTTTTGTGTGGAGCGGCGACACCGTCGGCCAAGGCTTCGGCATCAACCCGGACATCGGTGGCATGCGCATCTATGAAGCCATGCGCCTGCGCCTGCCAGACTTTTTTATCCACAGCGGCGACACCATCTACGCCGACGGCCCGGTACCCGCGCAGCTCACCACTGAAGGCGGGCGCATCTGGCGCAACATCACCACTGAAGCCAAAAGCAAAGTTGCGGAAACCCTCGATGAATATCGCGGCAATTACCGTTACAACCTGCTGGATGAAAACGTACGCCGCTTCAATGCCGAGGTGCCGCAGATCTGGCAGTGGGACGACCACGAGGTGATCAACAACTGGTCATCGAGCAAGCAGTTGGATGAGCGTTACCAGACCCGCGACATCAACACCCTGGTGGGCCGTGCCCGCCAGGCCTGGCTGGAATATTCACCCATGCGCCGACAGAGCGCCGACAGTGGCGGGCGTATTTATCGCAAGCTCAGTTATGGGCCGCTGCTGGATGTGTTTGTGTTGGATATGCGCAGCTATCGCGGGCCCAATGACGACAACCTGGGCGCTGAAAAACCCTTTCTTGGGCGTGAACAGTTGGACTGGCTCAAGCGCGGGCTCAAGGCGTCACAAGCGCAGTGGAAGGTGGTCGCCGCCGACATGCCCATCGGCCTGGGCGTGCCCGACGGTGAGGTCAACCCCGGCGTGGCGCGTTGGGAAGCGATCGCCAATGGCGATCCTGGCCCGGCGCAAGGGCGTGAGCTGGAGATCGCTGAACTGCTGGGGTTCCTGCATGAGCACAAGGTGCGCAACCACCTGTGGCTGACGGCCGATGTGCATTACTGTGCGGCGCATCACTATCACCCTGACCGCGCGGCGTTCCAGGATTTCGAGCCGTTCTGGGAGTTTGTGGCGGGGCCGTTGAATGCCGGGAGTTTCGGGCCCAACCCACTGGATAAAACCTTTGGCCCGCAGGTGGTATTCCAGAAGGCGCCACCGGCACAGAACACCTCGCCGTTTGCGGGCTTTCAGTTTTTTGGTGAAGTGCAGATTGATGGGCAGACGGCGGAGTTGACGGTGATGCTGCGCGATCTCGATGGAGTCTCGGTGTTCGAGCAAAAGCTGCAACCCATCTGATTGGAATACAGTTAAAACTGTGGGAGCTGGCAAGCCAGCTCCCACCTTCGATTTTCTTTGTTCCTGGGGGTCAGTAGACATCCCGACGATAGCGGCCCTGTTCGATCAGGCGCTCCAGCGCCTCATTGCCCAAGATGTCTTTCAGTGCCTGATCCACCCCCGTCGCCATCCCCTGCAAGCTGCCACACACATAAATCGCTGCGCCATCCGCGAGCCATTTGCGCAGCACATCCGCTGACTCGCGCAGGCGATCCTGTACGTAGATCTTCTCCTCTTGATCGCGGGAAAATGCCAGGTCCAGCAGGGCCAGGTCTCCACTGGCGAGCCAGCCTTGCAGTTCGTCCTGGCACAGGTAGTCGTGGGCGATATTGCGCTCGCCGAACAGCAACCAGTTTCGCTGCTGGCCGTCGGCAATGCGTGCTTTGAGCAAGCTGCGCAGGCCCGCAAGCCCGGTGCCGTTGCCCAGCAGAATCAGCGGCACAGGCGCGTCGGGCAAATGGAAGCCGCTGTTGCGCCGCAGGCGCAGGCTGATGGCCGAGCCGACGGCGGCGTGTTCAGTCAGCCAGCCGGAGCCAAGCCCCAGGCTGCCGTCGGGGTGGCGCTCCTGGCGCACAATCAGCTCCAGCACGCCGTCGCTGGCAATCGAGGCGATGGAGTATTCGCGCATGCCCAGGGGGACCAGCGCATCCACCAATGCCTGGGCGTGCAGGCCGACCAGGTGCGTGCGGTTTTCCGGCAGTTGGCGCGTGGCCAGGGCCTGATCAAGGGTGTGGACGACGCCGTCGATCACCACACCGTCGCTACCGACCAAGCCCAGGCCGGCCAGGAAGTGTTCGATGGCCCAGGGGCAATTGCGCGGCAGGACTTCCACCAGGTCGCCGGCCAGCCAGCTGTGCGCAGACGTGGATGTGAGGCCCAGCAGGTAGACGGGCGAGCCGACACTGTCGGGGTTGAGCAGGGTGCGTTGGCTCAGGGTCCAGTTTTCGTACTGGGCCGTCGGCCAGGCCGCTGCCGGCGCATGCCCGGTGAGCTGGCCCAGTTGCTGTTGCCAGGTCTGCAGCGCCAGTGTATCGCCGCTGTCGACTTCCACCGGGGCAAACAGCGGGGTGCCGCCCTGGTTGGTCAGCCAGAAATGCAGGCGCCGGGCAAAGCCGCAAAAATGTTCGTACTGCCGGTCACCCAGGGCCAGCACCGAGTAGTTCAAGCCTTTGAGGGGCAGCGCCTGGCCGAGCACGCTGCGCTCGAACCCACGGGCGCTGTCGGGCGCTTCGCCGTCGCCAAAGGTACTGACCACAAACAGCGCGTTCTGTGATTGGCTGAGGTCGTCGCGGCTGACACTGCCCAGGGGCTGCACCTTCACCGCCAGGCCCGCAGCCTGCAGTTGCCCGGCCGTATGCCAGGCCAGTTGTTCGGCAAAGCCGCTCTGGCTGGCGAAGCCGATCAGCCAGGCCGGGGCATTGCTGTGGTTATCTGTCAGGCCTTTGCGGGCATCGCGGACCTGGCGCTTTTTGCGGCGTCGGTCCAGGTACAGCAGCCAGCCCGTGATGAAAAACAGCGGCATAAGCAGTGAGCTGACGGTGAGGACGATGCGCCCGACCAGGCCGAAATAGCTGCCGGTGTGCAGCGCATACACGCTGGTCAGCAACTGCGCCTTGAGGCTTTTGCTGGCGTAGCGCTCGTGAGATTTGACCTCGCCTGTGGCCGGGTCCAGGTTGATCTGGTTCAGCGCACGGTCATGGGGCGATGAAGTGAGCAGGTAATACACGGTGGCCGGTTGCCCGGCGACCGCGGGCATCCGAATGTTGTAGGCGCTCAAGTCGGGGCCGGCGTTGCTGTAGATGCTGCTCCAGATCGCGTCGTAGTTGGCCACCGGAGCCGGGCCGGTGGGGGCTGGGCCGCGCTTGCGCATGCGCTCGTTCTGCGGCGCGTCGGACAGCAGTTTGGTCACGCCACGGTTGTACCAGTCGTAGGACCAATACAACCCGGTCAGCGCCGCCAACAGATAAAACAGCAGGCACCAGGTGCCGAATACCGAGTGCAGGTCCCAATTGAAGCTGCGGCCTTTTTTGCGCCAGTCCAGGGTCAGCCAGACACGCCAGCTTTTCACCTGGCGCGGCCAGCGCAGGTACAGGCCGGAGAGGCAAAAGAACAGCAGGATCAGGGTGCAGGCGCCGGTGATGTTGCGCCCGGTGTCGCCGATGGCGAGGAAGCGGTGCAGTTGCAGGATAAAACCGAACAGGTCCTGGCCGACCGCGTCGCCCATGTAGCCGCCGGTGTACGGGTCAAAGTAGCGCATCTGGCCACGACGCTCGCCCGGTGGCGGGGTGAAGGACACGCGGCCGGCGTTGCCGCTCTCGCTTTCTACCCACAGCATGGCCACGGTCTTGCCTTCAGCCGCTTCCAATTTGCGTACCAGCTCGGCGGGCGGCAGTACACCGGCCTCGCGTTTCTGCACGCTCAAGACGGTGGGGTTGAGCGCCCGCAGGATCTCGTCCTGGAACGAGTACGCGGCCCCGGTGACCCCCATCAAGGCCAGCACCAGCCCGGCCGTGATGCCGAAGAACCAATGCAACTGGAACAGGGTTTTCTTCAACACGTCGGAGCGCCTCGCTTAGCTGGATATCTGATCACGGCGCGCATTATGCCGTGAGTTGCCGGGAAACACGCAAAAGCCCCACGCATCCGATGTGTGGGGCTCCTGGCTGAACCTTGACCGCTTTTAGAAGTGGAAGCTGGTGGTCAACAATGCCGTACGACCGGCCGCCTGGTTGGCGAAATGCGTGGAGAAGGCCTTGTCGTAGTAGGTCTTGTCGGTCAGGTTCTGCACGTTCAGTTGCAGGTCGACGTTCTTGGTCAGCTTGTAGCTGGCCATGGCGTCGTAGCGGGTGTAGGAGGGTACATACACCGTGTTGCCGACATCACCGTAAACCTCATCGACGTAGAAGGCGCCGCCGCCGACGGTCAGCTTGGGCGTGATCTCGTAGGTGGTCCACAGGCTGAAGGAGTTCTTCGGCGTGTTGGGCATTTGGTTGCCTTTGTTGGAGCCGGCACTGACTACGCCGTTACGCCCGTTGAGGCCGGATTTGACCAGTTCGCTGTCCAGATAGCTGTAGCCCGCAAACACCTGCCATTGTTCGGTAATTTTGCCGCTGGCGGACAATTCGATGCCGTCGACCTGAGATTCCCCTGCGTTCTGGTAGGTGAGCGCATCCACCAGGATGCGGGTGTTTTTCTTCTCGGTGCGGAACACGGCTGCGGTCAGGGACAGGCGGTCGTGGAACAGGTCCCACTTGGTGCCCAGTTCGTAGTTGACGGTTTCTTCTGGCTGCAAGTCGCTGGTGGCGGCACCGGCAGACAGCGGGTTGCCGTCGGATCCTTCGCCTACCAGGCCACCGGCTGGCGTGGCCGATGTGGCGTAAGAGGCGTAGATGCTGGCGTTCTCCACCGGCTTCCACACCAGGCCGGCCTGCCAGTTGAAGAACTGGCTGTCGTCCTTGATCTTGGTGCGCCCGGCGACGGCGTTGGTGTTGGCTTCGGTGTCAAAGGTGTCGTAGCGCAACCCCACGTTCAGCAGCCATTTAGGATCGAGCTCGATGGTGTCGAACACGTACGCGGCGCGGCTGGTGGCCTTGGTGTTGGTACCGTTGTAGTTGCGCGCGATGCTGCCGTTCCAGGCGTCGTCGGGGTTCGGGTTGCTCAGTGAGGTGCACTGGCCGCCCAGGCTGCCCTTGGCCGTTGTGCACACCGGGTTGGCGTTAGGGCTGACGGTGTAGCCGCTGACACGGGTTTCTTCGCCGGTAAATTCCAGGCCGGTGGAGTAAGTGTGCTTGAAGCCCAAGGCCTGGAAGCTGCCAAACAGATCCGTCTGGTTGGTGGTTGTGGTCGTGGTGGAGACACGGCTGTTGGCGCGACGCCAGACAGTGCCGTAGCGGTTGACGTTGAACTTGCTGTCATCCGGCTGAGTGAGCACATAGTCCTGGCCGGTGCTGCCGTGGCGCAGGGTGTTCTTGAGCGTCATGTTGTCGTTCAGGTCGTGCTCGATGGAGAACGTGCTGATGTCCGCGCGGGTCTTGCGGAAGTCACGGCTTTTCAAACCGTAGAAGTTGTTGCTGTCGCCGCCGTCGTTGGGTTTGTCATGCACGTGGGCCGTGGCGGTCGACGAGCCGTAGCCGTAGGGAATCCCCGAATCCGGCAGGTCATCACTTTCCATATGGTAGTAGCTGAGGTTGACACGGGTCGGTGTGCCCAAGCCGAAAGTCAGCGACGGCGCCACGCCCCAACGGTCGTAATTCACCGCGTCGCGGCCAGCCACGTTTTGTTCATGGCTCATCAGGTTCAGGCGGAATGCCGCGCTGTCGTTCAGGAACTGGCGGTTCACGTCGAGCACGTAGCGGCGGGTCTGGTCGGAGCCGTAGGTAAAGCCGCCGTTGGTGAAGTCCCGCGCTTGCGGGGTCTTGCTCACCAGGTTGAGGCTGCCACCGGCCGAGCCACGGCCGCCGAACGAGGAGTTCGGGCCTTTGCTGACTTCGATGGACTCGATGTCGAAGATCTCGCGGCTCTGGCCTCCGGTATCGCGTACGCCATCGAGGTAGGTATCGCCCTGGGCGTCGAAACCACGGATGAACGGGCGGTCGCCCTGAGGGTTACCACCTTCACCGGCGCCGAAGGTGATACCCGGTACGGTGCGCAAGGCGTCCTGCAGCGAGGTGGCGGCGGTGTCCTTGAGTACTTGTTGCGGCACCACAGTGACCGAACGCGGCGTGTCCACCAGCGGCGCGGTGTACTTCTGCGACGAGGCTTTCTCCACCTGGTAGGAGGTGTTGTCCTGCTCCTGGCCGGTGATGTTGGTGGCGCCGAGGGAGATAGGGTTGCGCTCGCCTGTTGGCTCGGTATTTTCAGCCGCCTGAGCCAGGTGGGCGGCGGAGCCGGCACTCAGGGCAACGCCAATGGCGGAGGCCAGCATGCGTGGCGAACGGGCCGGTATTTTTAGAGTAGTGCGCGACATGACGTGTCCCTTCCCCAAGGATGTGAGGCCGCGGAATATAGGGCCAACAAGACTTTGTATCAATTGCGAGATATTGCTATTCGCATCAAATTTACATTCTTTACACTTTTTTGTTACGGATTTTGCGCTCTCGTTCGTCCCCGTGTTTTACAGAGAGGATAAGAATCAATACCATTGACGCCTCTCTGATCCTAGGTATTGCCCCATGTTGCTGCACATTCCCGGCCTGTTCTCTCGCGAGGAGGTGCTGCGCATTCGCCAGGCCCTGGAAGAGACCGAATGGGCTGACGGCAAAATCACCGCCGGTCACCAGTCGGCCAAGGCCAAGCACAACCTGCAATTGCCTGAAGGTCACCCGTTGGCCAAGGAAATTGGCGCAGCCATGCTGGAGCGGTTGTGGAGCAACCCGCTGTTCATGTCGGCCGCGCTGCCGCATAAAGTCTTCCCGCCACTGCTCAACTGCTATACCGCTGGCGGCAGTTTTGACTTTCATATCGACAATGCGGTGCGCCAGCCCAAAGGCAGCCACGAGCGCGTGCGCACCGACCTGTCGTCCACGCTGTTCTTCAGCGATCCCGACGAGTACGACGGCGGCGAACTGGAGATCCAGGACACCTTCGGCCTGCAGCGGGTAAAGCTACCCGCTGGCGACATGGTGCTGTACCCCGGCTCCAGCCTGCACAAAGTCAACGCGGTGACCCGTGGCGCGCGTTATGCCTCGTTCTTCTGGACCCAAAGCCTGGTGCGCGAAGACAGCCAGCGCACCTTGCTGTTCGAGATGGACGGCGCGATCCAGCAACTGACCCGCGACGTGCCCGACCACCCTGCGCTGATCCAGCTCACCGGCACCTACCACAACCTGTTGCGCCGCTGGGTCGAGGTCTGAGCATGGGTTTTTTATTGCGCCACGAAGAAGTGCTCAATGTCGAACAATTGCAGAGCATGCTCGATGACTCCCCGGTGCGCGCCGCCCAGGCCATTCTGATCGCCGCCAAGGCAGGTGTGGTCGAGGCCCAGGCCCTGCTCGGGCAAATCTTGCTGGAAGGGCGCGGCATTGCCCGCGATGAGGCCCTGGCGCTGCGCTGGTTCCAGATTGCCGCGCAGGGCGGGCACCTGATGGCGCGCAATATGATCGGGCGTTGCCGGGAGCATGGCTGGGGCTGCGCTGTCGATGAAGCCGCCGCAGCACGGGAATATCGCCTGGCGGCACACGCCGGGTTGGATTGGGGGCAGTACAACTACGCCAACCTCTTGGCTACCGGCCGTGGCGTTGTTGAAGACCAGGCGCAAGCACTGGCGCTGTATCGCCAGGCTGCCGAACAGGGCCATGCCAAGTCGATGAACCTGCTCGGGCGTTATCTGGAAGACGGGCAGCATTGCCCCAAGGATGTTGAGGTGGCCGTTGAGTGGTACCGCCGCTCAGCCGAGGCAGGGGATTTTCGTGGGCAGTTCAGCCATGCGGCGGTGCTGGCCGACAGCGGCCAGATCGACGCGGCGCTGGAATGGTTGCACAAGGCGCTGGCAGGCGGGAATCTCAAGTTTCTGCGAACGGCGCACAAGGCGCTGGCGCAGGCGGATGACCCGCGGATTCGCGCCATGGCCGAGGCCTACCAACAACGAGCTGCGGCCTTTTCCTGAGCCATAAAAAAACCCATGACAAGTCATGGGCTTCTTCTTGCAGCTTGTCGCTTAAAACTTACCGCTGTTCTTACACGTAAAACGATTTCAGCGGCGGGAACCCATTGAACTCAACCGCGCTGTAGCTGGTGGTGTAGGCACCGGTCGACAACCAGTACAGACGATCACCAATGGCCAGGTTCAATGGCAGGCCGTACTTGTAGTTTTCGTACATGATGTCGGCGCTGTCGCAGGTCGGGCCGGCGATGACCACTTCTTCCATCTCGCCTTTCTTCTCGGTCCAGATCGGGAACTTGATGGCTTCGTCCATGGTTTCGATCAGGCCGGAGAACTTGCCCACATCCGTGTACACCCAGCGCTCGACGGCGGTACGGGACTTGCGCGCCACCAGCACCACTTCGCTGACCAGGATACCGGCGTTGGCGATCAACGAACGGCCTGGTTCCAGGATAATTTCCGGCAGGTCGTCACCGAAGTCTTCCTTGAGGAAGCGGATGATTTCTTCGGCGTAGGTTTCCAGGCTGTTGGTGCGGGTGATGTAGTTGGCCGGGAAGCCGCCGCCCATGTTGATCAGCTTCAGCTCGATGCCATCTTCTTCCTTCAGGCGTTCGAAGATCACCTTGACCTTGGCGATGGCCGCGTCCCACACGCTGATGTCGCGCTGTTGCGAGCCGACGTGGAACGAGATGCCGTAAGGCACCAGGCCCAGGTCGCGGGCGAGGATCAGCAGGTCCATGGCCATGTCGGTCTGGCAGCCGAATTTGCGCGACAACGGCCAGTCAGCAGTGGTCGAGCCTTCAGTGAGGATACGCACATACACTTTCGAACCCGGCGCGGCCTTGGCGATGTTGCGCAGGTCGGCTTCGGAGTCGGTAGAGAACAGGCGCACGCCCTTCTCATAGAAGTAGCGGATGTCCTTGGATTTCTTGATGGTGTTGCCGTAGCTGATACGGTCGGCGCTGACACCGCGGTCCATGACCTTGTCCAGCTCGTAGATCGATGCGATGTCGAAGCTCGAACCCTTGTCTTTCAACAGGTCGATGATCTCGACGGCCGGGTTGGCCTTGACCGCGTAATACACCTTGGCGAATTCGAAACCGGCGCGCAGGTCATCGTAGGCCTGGCTGATCATCGCGGTGTCGATCACCACGAACGGGGTTTCTTGCTTGTCGGCGAACGCCTTCATTTTGTCAAAAGTGGCGCGCGCGAAATAATCTTCGACGTTGATCGACATGCTGGGAACTCCTAAGGGCAAACTAATTTGATCAATGGGTGCAAATGAACGTCCTCCGTATCCCCACTTTGGTTCGCCTACTTCCCAAGGCATGTCGCCGAAAGCAAAAAGGCCATGGGGTAAGCTGCCCTTGGCCTTGCTGTCTCGTCGTCAGTACTTGAGCCGGATGGATCGTTTCCAGCATGGACGTTCGGCGCGAACTTTAGGGCTTGGCGGGCGTGGGATCAACTAAAAATGTCGCGTTTTTGCACGCGTTCGTCGCGCGGCCGCGTGCAGCTACTTATGTAACCGACCGGTGTGACGGATTGATGTTCCCCGGATGGGGCCAATCAGGTGGATTTGCGGTGTATTCATCGCAGGCAAGCCAGCTCCCACAGGGGAATGCATTCCAATATAAGAATGCAGTTCAAATGTGGGAGCTGGCTTGCCTGCGATAGCGGCGGATCAGACCAGCGCGGTCTCGGCTGGAGACACGATACTGGTCTTGCCCCCACGCGATTTGCCAGAGCTCAGGTACTCGGCAATCGACTCCTGGGTCACTTCCCCGAGGAACACCCGCTCCGCATCCATCACCGGCAGCCACGAACGGTTGAACTCGTACATGCGCGACAGCAGGATGCGCAAATGCTCGTCATACGCTGCCGTGGCGTTGAACTCGCGCAGGTACTGGCCGCAGGTGCCGGCCTGGCGGTGCAGGTCGCGACGGCGTACGTAGCCCAGCGCCTTGTTCTCCGAACAGGTGACCACCACATAGCGGCGGTCGTGCTCGTCCATCAATTCCAGTGCATCGGCCACGGGTGTTTCCGGGCTCACCGACGGGGCGTTGTCCGCCGCGTCTTCGGCTTTTACCAGCAGCAGGCGCTTGAGGGTGCTGTCCTGGCCCACGAAATTGCTGACGAACTCGTCGGCCGGGTGCGCCAGCAGCGTGTCCGGGTGGTCGATCTGCAGCAGCTTGCCGGCGCGGAAGATGGCGATCTTGTCACCCAGCTTGATGGCTTCGTCGATGTCGTGGCTGACCATGATCACGGTCTTGTTCAGCGCGCGCTGCATCTCGAAGAATTCGTTCTGGATCATCTCGCGGTTGATCGGGTCGACCGCGCCGAACGGCTCGTCCATCAGCAGCAGCGGCGCATCCGCCGCCAGGGCGCGGATCACACCGATGCGCTGTTGCTGCCCACCCGACAGCTCACGCGGGTAGCGATGCAGGTACTGCTTGGGTTCCAGCTTGATCATGCTCATCAACTCGCGGGCGCGGTCGTGGCATTTCTGCTTGTCCCAGCCGAGCAGCTTGGGCACCACCACGATGTTCTCTTCGATGGTCATGTTGGGGAACAGGCCGATCTGCTGGATCACGTAGCCGATGTTGCGACGCAGGGTCACCTCATCAAGGTCGGTGGTGTCTTCGCCGTTGATCAAAATCTTGCCCGAGGTGGGCTTGATCAAGCGGTTGATCATTTTCAGCGTAGTGCTCTTGCCGCAACCCGAGGGCCCCAGGAATACGCAAATCTCGCCTTCGTTGACGGTCAGGCTCACATCGTTGACGGCGGTGACCGTCTTGCCGTTGCTTTGAAAAGTCTTGGACAGATTTTGAAGTTCGATCATTTGAGCAATCCTTTTGGAGTCAGCGAGCGTTGCAGCCATTGCAGAAGCAGGTCGGCGAAGATGGCCAGGAGACTGACCAGCACGGCGCCGACGATCAGCATCGACATATCGCTGCGGCTGATGGAAGCCAGAATAAGTACACCCAGGCCACCGGCACCGATGGTGGCGGCGATGGTCATCACACCGATGTTCATGACCACGGCGGTACGTACGCCAGCGAGAATCACCGGCACCGCAATCGGCAGTTCGACCATGCGCAGGCGCTGGCCGAAGGTCATGCCGATGCCGCGTGCGGCTTCGCGAATGCCTGGCTCAACGCCGGTGAGGGCCAGGTAGGTGTTACGCATGATTGGCAGCAGGGAGTAAAGGAACACGGCGGTGATCGCCGGCATTGGCCCCAGGCCCTGGCCGAACTTGGAGTAGAACGGCAGCAGCAGGCCGAACAGCGCGATGGATGGCACGGTCAGCAACACTGTGGCGCTGGCTTGCAACGGGCCGGCCAGGGTCGGGAAGCGCGTCATCAGAATGCCCAGGGGCACGCCGATAAAAATCGCGAGGATCACGGCGATGCCGACCAGGGTGATGTGCTGCCAGGTCAGGTGCAGGACCTGGGCCCAATCAAGATGGGAAAAGGCGTTCAAAAATTCCATGTCTTCTCCTTTTTAGTTGATTGGATGTTGGCGCAGGAAATCGGCGGCAACGGCGGACGGGCTTTCATGGTCGACGTCGACGCGTGCATTGAGCTGACGCATGGTTTCATCGTCGAACAAGTTGGCCAAAGGCTTGAGTTCGGCGGCCAGTTGCGGGTGCTGGTCGAGGTATTCCTGACGGATCACCGGGGCTGCGGTGTAGTCGGGGAAGTAGTGCTTGTCGTCTTCGAGCAGCTTCAACTTAAAGGCGTTGAGGCGCCCGTCGGTGGTGTAGACCAGTCCGGCAAACACCTGGCCATTACGCAGCGCGGTGTAGACCAGGCCTGCGTCCATCTGCCGGGTGTTGTTGCGCGTCAGGTTCATGTCGTACAGCTTGACCATGCCCGCCAGGCCGTCGGAGCGGTTGGCGAACTCGGTGTCCAGGGCGACCAGGCGGTGCTCTTTGGTGTCTTCGGCCATGGCTTTGGTGAGATCGCTGATGCTGTTGATCTCGGGATGTTCCTCAGCAACTTTCTCCGGCAGCGCCAGTGCGTAGGTGTTGCTGAAACGCGACGGCGACAGCCAGACCAAGCCTTTTTTCGCATCGAGTTCTTTGACCCGAGCGTAGGACTGTTCGCTGTCGAGTTTCTCGTCGATATGGTTGTAGGCCACCAGCGACACGCCGGTGTATTCCCAGATCAGGTCCAGTTGCCCGCTTTCCTGGGCGCTACGCGCCAGGTTGCTGCCCAGGCCGCCGGTCACACGAGCGTCGTAGCCCTTGGTGCGCAGGTACTGGGAGGTGATTTCGGCGAGCAGGGTCTGCTCAGTGAACACCCGGGCGCCAATGCGGATCACGGGTTTTTCAGCGGCTTGCGCAATACCTGCAAACAGCAGGACGCAGCCTAATATCAAGCTCAGTTTTTTCATGTGAATTCCTTTACCGGGCCTTAAGACGGGCGCAACCCGCGTTCCAGCCAGAGGCGGCTGGCCATGGTCACCAGGCCATCAAGCAGCAATGCCAGCAGCGCGGTACACGCGGCGCCGAGCAACAGTTGCGGCTGGTTGTTCAGGGCGATGCCGGGGAAAATCAGGCTGCCCAGGCTGTTGGCGCCAATCAGGAACGCCAGCGGTGCGGTACCGACGTTGATCGCCAGGGCCACGCGCACACCGCCGATGATGATCGGCACGGCGTTGGGCAGCTCCACGCGAAACAGCACCTGGCGCGGGGTCATGCCGATGCCGGTGGCGGCTTCCTTGAGGGAGCCCTGAACGTTTTTCAGGCCTTCGTAGGTGTTGCGCACGATGGGCAGGAGCGAGGCAAGGAACAGCGCGAAGATGGCCGGGCCGCTGCCGATGCCGAGGACGCCGAGGGCGATGGCCAGTACGGCCAGGGGAGGGACGGTGTTGCCGATGTTGAAGATCTGCATGAAACGTTCTGCACGCCCGACCATGTTGGGTCGGCTGAGCAGGATACCGGCGGGGATGCCCACAATCAGGGCCGCCAGCATGGAGACTAAAACCAGAATCAGATGAGCTTGCAGGTAAAACAACAAATCGTCGCGGTACAGTTCGATCGTGTTGATGCCGATCCAGTGGACCAGCAGGGCCAGGAGAGCGACGACAACCACTGCTCCTATCAGCCCTTTGCCATAGCGAATAGCCACAGGCGGACTCCTTTTTTTCTTTTGTCGGCGAACACATTTCCGAGCGGCAATGCCATTCCTGGCTGCCTCTGATGAGTTCGCGAAAAGCAGCTCGCCGATACTGGCCATGCAGTATGCGATCGAGCCATAAGCGCAGCCTCGTCAGGCTAACTTGCTGATTTTTCAGCCCCTGTTCCGAGTGCGGTAGCAGGGGAGTGGACGTCTCGACCTTTTAAAAGGTTCCACACTTGGGCGCATTTAGCCACCCCCAATGGGCTCAACGGTGGTCCGTACCCTCGCGTTTGCGCTATACTCGCCGCCCTTTTTTGACTCACCTGCCAGGCGATTTCCCATGACCCACCAGGCCGCCGAAGTCGCGAAACGCCGCACTTTCGCCATTATTTCCCACCCCGATGCCGGTAAAACCACCATCACCGAAAAGCTGTTGCTGATGGGCAAGGCGATCGCGGTAGCCGGCACGGTGAAATCGCGCAAATCCGACCGCCATGCCACCTCCGACTGGATGGAAATGGAAAAGCAACGGGGTATTTCCATTACCACGTCGGTCATGCAGTTCCCCTATCGCGAGCACATGATCAACCTGCTCGACACCCCAGGGCACGAAGACTTCTCCGAAGATACCTACCGCACCCTCACCGCGGTGGACTCGGCGCTGATGGTCCTCGACGGCGGTAAAGGCGTCGAGCCACGTACCATTGCGCTGATGGACGTGTGCCGTCTGCGTGACACGCCGATTGTCAGTTTCATCAACAAACTCGACCGCGATATCCGCGACCCCATCGAGCTGCTGGATGAAATCGAAGCCGTCCTGAAGATCAAGGCCGCGCCGATCACTTGGCCGATTGGTTGCTACCGCGACTTCAAGGGCGTGTACCACCTGGCCGACGACTACATCATTGTCTACACCGCTGGCCACGGTCATGAACGCACCGAAACCAAGATCATTGAAAAGCTCGACTCCGACGAAGCCCGCGCCCACTTGGGTGACGAGTACGACCGTTTCGTCGACCAGTTGGAACTGGTGCAGGGCGCCTGCCATGAGTTCAACCAGCAAGAGTTCCTCGACGGTCAGTTGACCCCGGTGTTCTTCGGTACCGCCCTGGGCAACTTCGGCGTCGACCACGTACTGGACGCCGTCGTGGACTGGGCCCCGCGCCCGCTGGCCCGCGTCGCCAACGAGCGCACCGTGGAACCGGTGGAAGAGAAATTCACCGGCTTCGTGTTCAAGATCCAGGCGAACATGGACCCCAAGCACCGCGACCGTATCGCCTTCATGCGTATCTGCTCCGGCCGCTACGAAAAAGGCATGAAGATGCGCCACGTGCGCACCGGCAAGGACGTACGCATCGGCGACGCCCTGACGTTCTTCTCCTCCGAGCGTGAACAGCTCGAAGAAGCCTACGCCGGCGACATCATCGGTTTGCATAACCACGGCACCATCCAGATCGGCGACACCTTCACCGAAGGCGAGGCGCTGGGCTTCACCGGTATCCCGCATTTCGCCCCGGAACTGTTCCGCCGCGTGCGCCTGCGTGACCCGCTCAAGTCCAAGCAATTGCGCCAAGGCTTGCAGCAATTGGCCGAAGAGGGCGCCACCCAGGTGTTCTTCCCCGAGCGCAGCAACGACATCATCCTCGGCGCCGTGGGTGTGCTGCAGTTCGACGTGGTCGCCAGCCGCTTGAAAGAGGAATACAAGGTGGAGTGCTCCTACGAGCCGATCACGGTGTATTCGGCGCGCTGGATTGATTGCAGCGATAAGAAGAAGTTGGAAGAGTTCTCCAACAAGGCCGTGGAAAACCTGGCGATCGACGGCGGTGGTCACCTGACCTACCTGGCACCGACCCGGGTGAACCTGGCGCTGATGGAAGAGCGTTGGCCGGATGTGAAATTCCGTGCGACCCGCGAACACCACTAAGGTTTGAGCGGTTCAGAGAATGTGGGAGGGGGCTTGCCCCCGATAGCGGTGTGTCAGCCAGTGTATTGGGCTCTGACACTCCGCAATCGGGGGCAGGCCCCCTCCCACATTTTGACCTCCAAAAGGCTGGGGATTGGCGGTAATCCGGCATCGCGACTAGCGTAAACGCTGGTGGCAGTTAATGACTGCCGTGCGGGGCCCATTTACTGACTGGACGGAATCGACCATGAGTATTTTTCAACGCGTAGTGCTGTTGATGAAAGTGCTGGTGCTGTTGTCATTGGGGATGTCGACGGCTTGGGCGCATAACCCGGTGCATGGCTCAGCGATGGTGACGAGTAGCCAGGGCTCGGACTTGCAGTTGGCCAAGTCCGAAGCGGAACCCGGCGATAAAGGCCAAGGTGGCGCTGAGGGGGATGATGACTCGACCACCGAAGAGCCCGACAGCGACGACGCAGACGAAGGCGATAGCCAGACGTAGGCTCGCCCAGCAATGTAAAGCGCTTCAAACAATGCCTTGGATGGGGTTTCCAAGGCATTGTTATTACTGGCCGCCCACTTTCCTCAGAACGAAGTGGTCACCGACGCGAAGTAAGCACGGCCCGGCTCATTGTAAGTCTGCGCGCCCGCATCCTCGGCGTTGCCTTTGCGCGACAGGCGCTTGTCCAGCAGGTTGTTGATGCCCACCCGCACGCTAAGGTTTTTGCTGAACTCATAGCCGCTGCTCAGGCCCATCAACCCGTACGGGTCGACGTCCTGCTGGGCGCCGTGATCGTAACTGCTGGCGCTGCGTGAGTTGAGCGTCGGTGCTTCTTGTTTGCCGTAATAGGTGCCGCTGACCTGGAATGACAGCTTGTCAGTGGCTTGCCAGTCCAGCGTGGTGTTGACGGTGTACTTGGGGATGATGCTCAAGGGCTCGCCGGTGTCTTTGTCCTTGGAGTCGATCATATAGGTCAGGTTGGTGTTCAAGTCCAAGTCATCGCGCAGGCTGACGAACAGGTTGCCTTCAACGCCCTGTACCAAGGCTGGGCCGCTGTTTTCCCACTCCAATACACGTCGGCCGTTGCCCAGACGGAACGCCGCCTCGTTACTGGCGTTGATCTTGTTCTTGTAGTCATTACGGAAATACGTCGCACTGGTGCGCCAGGTGCCTTTGTCGAAAGCCAGGCCGATTTCCTTGTTGACGCTGATTTCCGGCTTCAGGTCCCGGTTGCCCACCAGGTAGCAACCGCCCATGTTGGCTTCGCTGGCGTTGCAGCCATTACCGCGGCTGTAGAGCAAGTAGTTCGGGTTGGACTGGTACAGGTTGGGGGTTTTGTAGGCGCGGGCAATGCCGCCCTTGATGCTCAGTTCGTCGGTCAATTGGTGCGAGGCATTGAAGCTGGGGCTCCAGTTGCCGCCGTATTCCTCATGATCGTCGAAGCGCAAGCCAGGCGTGATGACGGTTTTGCTGCCCAACTCGATGTTGTCCTCGGCAAACAAGGCGTAGCTCGAGGCGGTGGTCTTGGTGCTGTTGCGGCTGACGCCCGGGATGGCGGGTACGCCGCCGGTGCCCGGGTCATAGCTTTGCGGGCGCAACGAGCCTGGGTCGTTCATCGACTCGTAGAGGTATTCGCTGCCCAGGGTCAGCACCTGTTCGGCACCGACGCTCAGGGGCAGGTTGACCTCGGCAGTGGCCCGGGTGTTGCGCAAGCGCGACTCGAAACGACCAGCACTGGCGGAGGGCGCGCCTTCGCCGGAACCGGCCAGGCCTTCGTTGAGACGTTCGTTGCGGGTCAGGTCGTGGGTCAACGAGGCCAGGGTCGAACCCCAATCGAATTCGCCGCGGTGCGTGGCTGAAAAGCTGCTGCGCTGAATCACACTGGTTTCCTTGCCCACCAGGCTTTCCACGAATGCGCCACCGCCGTTGAGCATGGTGTCGCCGGCGAAAATATTGCCTTGGCGGCTGTAGCTGGCTTCCAGGTCCAGGGTTTGCTCAGGAGTGAACTGCCAGCTCAGCAAACCATTCACGTCTTTATTGCGCACGCCTTCGCGGCCGGCCACCAGCGAGTCCGGGGTCGCCTGCGCTGCGCGGTTGATATCGGCGTCGTCGGCGTCGGTCTTGCTCAGGCCGCCATAGACGCGGAACGCCAGGGTGTCGGTCAACGGGCCGCTGAGGTTGAAGTTGGTGCGTTTGCTCGCGCCTTCGGCATCGTTTTCGGGGAAGGCGGTGTAGGCGGTCAGCGAGCCGTGCAGTTGGTCGGTGGGGCGTTTGGTGATGATGTTGATCACCCCGCCCATGGCGCCGGAGCCATAACGGGCAGCAGCCGGGCCGCGCAGGATTTCAATGCGTTCGACTTCTTCGGCCGGTACCCAGTTGGTTTCGCCACGGGTATCACGGTCGCCACTCCAGCCATAACGCACGGCGTTGCGCGAGGTAGAGGGTTTGCCATCGATCAAAATCAGGGTGTTTTCCGGGCCCATGCCCCGCAGATCGATCTGACGGTTATTGCCACGGCTGCCGCTGGAACTGTTGCCGGTCAGGTTCACGCCCGGCTCGCGACGGATGATCTCCGACAGGTCGTTGGTGGGCGGGCGCTTCTTGATGTCTTCGGCGGTGATGATCGACACGCCGGGCGCTTGCTTGAGTTCTTCGGCGGCGGTGCCCAGCACGCGCGTCTCGCCCAGCACCAGGGCTTGGCGCGTGCCGTCCACAGGCAGGTCTGTCGCTTCGATCGGCACCTTGTCGCGTTCTTTTTCCACACTCTGCGCCAGCAGCGCGGGGGACGAAAGGGTAGCGATAAACGCCAACGATAGATGGCTGAGCCTGAATTGAGACGACATGTCCACAAAGTCCTTTAGGAGGGGCGATTGAACGAGAGGCGTCTGAATTTTTTCGTGCATCCAGCGCTCTCCATGCGCTGTAATGGTATTGATTCTCAAACAGAAGTAAATTGCATTTACAATCTATACACTTTCCTTAAGGCTCTGCCTCAATGTTTTCAAGGCTGTCGGCTGTGAAGGGCGCGGTTTAATCGGTATGTTCTTTGTTACAAACGAGCAAAAAAAAGCCCCTCCGGCCAGACTGATGCGCAATCTGGCGGGAAGGGCGATGGAACTCATTGAAACCGCGGCCCCTGTAGGAGCGAGGTTGTGTTGCTTCAGGCCACGAATTGCTCCGCGTAGTGGCAAGCCACCTGCCGGTTATCCAAAGGACGCAACAGCGGCTCCTCGCTGCTGCACCGCGCGGTCGCATACGGGCAACGCTTGTGGAACGCGCAGCCAGGCGGCGGGTTCAGTGGGTTGGGCAGTTCGCCGACGATCTTGATCTTCGGCTTGCTCGGGTCCGGGTGAATGGTCGGCGTGGCCGACAGCAGCGCCTGGGTGTAAGGGTGCAGCGGGCGTGCGTAGATGTCTTCCTTGGGGCCCACCTCAACCGGGCGGCCGAGGTACATCACCATCACATCGTCAGCCACGTGCTGCACCACCGCCAGGTTGTGGGAAATGAACACGTAGGCGGTGTTGAATTCCTGCTGCAAATCCATGAACAGGTTGAGCACCTGGGCCTGGATCGACACGTCCAGCGCCGAGGTCGGTTCGTCTGCCACCAGCACCTTGGGTTGCAGCATCATGGCGCGGGCCAACGCGATGCGCTGGCGCTGGCCGCCGGAGAACATGTGCGGGTAGCGCTGATAATGCTCAGGGCGCAGGCCCACTTGCTTCATCATCGCCTGCACTTTCTCGCGGCGTTCGGCGGCGGACAGGTTGGTGTTGATCAGCAGCGGTTCGGCCAGTTGATCACCGACTTTCTGGCGTGGGTTCAGCGAGGCATAGGGGCTCTGGAACACCATCTGCACGTCTTTGCGCAATTGCTTGCGCTGGGCCTTGTCGGCGCCGGCCACTTCTTGCCCGGCGATTTTCAACGAGCCCGACGAGGGCTCTTCAATCAGCGTGAGGGCGCGGGCCAGGGTGGATTTGCCACAGCCCGACTCGCCTACCACGGCGAGGGTTTTGCCGGCTTCCAACTCAAAAGACACACCATTAAGGGCGCGCACGGTGGCGTGGCCCTTGAACAGGCCACGGGACACTTCGTAGTGACGGGTGAGGTCGCGGGCGGTAAGTACGACGGCCATTACGCCACCTCCTGGTTCAGCGGGTAGAAGCAGCGGGCAAGGCTGTTGCTTTTCGGATCAAGGCCCGGCCGCTGGGCGCGACAGGAGTCCTGCACGTAGGGGCAGCGCGGCGACAGCAGGCAACCCTGCGGACGGTCGTAGCGGCCGGGCACGATGCCCGGCAACGTGGCCAGGCGCGTAGCACCGAGGCTGTGCTCGGGAATGGCCTTGAGCAACGCTTCGCTGTACGGGTGTGCCGGAATGTCGAACAGCTGCGGCACCTGGCCGACTTCCACCGCCTGGCCTGCGTACATCACGCACACGCGCTGGGCGGTTTCGGCAACCACCGCGAGGTCGTGAGTGATCAGCACCAGGCCCATGTTCTGCTCTTTTTGCAGGGCCAGCAGCAGTTCCATGATCTGCGCCTGGATGGTCACGTCCAACGCAGTGGTCGGTTCATCGGCGATCAGCAACTTGGGCTCGCCGGCAATCGCCATGGCGATTGCCACGCGTTGGCTCATACCACCGGACAATTGATGCGGGTAGGCATCCATACGGCTGGCAGCGCCTGGGATCTCGACCTTTTCCAGCAGCTCGATGGCGCGTTTGCGTGCTTGTTTGCCGGACATTTTCAGGTGCAGGCGCAGCACTTCTTCGATCTGGAAACCCACGGTGTAGCTGGGGTTCAACGCGGTCATCGGGTCCTGGAACACCATCGCCAGGTCTTTGCCGACGATCTGACGGCGCTGGCGGTTGCTCAACTTGAGCATGTCCTTGCCGTCGAAACTCAGGGCATCGGCAGTGACGATGCCGGGATGCTCGATCAGGCCCATCAGCGCCATCATGGTCACGGATTTACCCGAACCCGACTCGCCAACAATCGCCAGGACTTCGCCTTTGTCGACGGAAATGTCGAGGCCATCGACCACCGGCACGGCGGTCTTGTCGCCGAAACGCACGTTGAGATTCTTGATTTCTAACAGTGACATGGGAATCTCCTCAGGCGGCGTTCTTGAGTTTCGGGTCCAGCGCATCGCGCAGGCCGTCACCCATCAAGTTGATTGCCAGCACGCTGAGCAAAATGGTCAAGCCAGGCAGGCTCACGACCCACCAGGCGCGTTCGATGTAGTCTCGGGCCGAAGCCAGCATGGTGCCCCACTCAGGGGTTGGCGGTTGTACGCCAAGGCCGAGGAAGCCCAGGGCCGCGGCATCGAGAATCGCCGAGGAAAAGCTCAAGGTCGCTTGTACGATCAGCGGTGCCATGCAGTTAGGCAGCACGGTGATGAACATCAGGCGTGGCAGGCCGGCGCCAGCGAGGCGGGCGGCAGTCACGTAGTCGCGGTTCAGTTCGCCCATCACGGCGGCGCGGGTCAGGCGCACATAGGATGGCAACGACACGATGGCGATGGCGATCACAGTGTTGATCAGGCCAGGGCCGAGGATGGCGACAATCGCCACGGCCAGCAGCAGCGATGGCAGGGCCAGCATGATGTCCATCAGACGCATGATGGTTGGGCCGAGCAAGCGCGGGAAGAACCCGGCGAACAGGCCCAGCAGGATACCCGGGATCAGCGACATAACCACCGACGACAAACCGATCAGCAACGATAGACGCGAGCCCTGGATCAGGCGCGAGAGCAAGTCACGGCCCAGTTCGTCGGTGCCCAGCAGAAATTGCATTTGCCCGCCCTCCAACCACGCCGGTGGTGTGAGCAGGAAGTCACGGTATTGCTCGCTGGGGTTATGCGGTGCAACCCACGGGGCGAAGATCGCGCAGAACACGATCAGCAACATGAACAGCAGGCCGGCGACCGCGCCTTTGTTCTTGGAGAAGGCTTGCCAGAATTCTTTGTACGGGGACGGGTACAGCAGGCTCTGATCGACTGCTGACACTTGAGTAGGTGTGGTCATGGTCATGATCTCAGCGCTGGTGACGGATGCGTGGGTTGGCGAAGCCGTAGAGGATATCCACCACGAAGTTCACCAGGATCACCAGGCAGGCGATCAGCAGAATGCCGTTTTGCACCACCGGGTAGTCCCGCGCGCCAATGGCTTCGATCAGCCATTTGCCGATGCCGGGCCACGAGAAGATGGTTTCGGTCAGTACCGCACCGGCCAGCAGCGTGCCGACCTGCAGGCCGACCACGGTGAGCACCGGAATCAGTGCGTTACGCAGGCCGTGCACGAACACTACGCGGGCTGGCGACAGGCCCTTGGCCTTGGCGGTACGGATGTAGTCCTCACGCAGCACTTCGAGCATCGACGAACGGGTCATGCGCGCGATCACCGCCAGCGGGATGGTGCCGAGCACGATGGCGGGCAGGATCAGGTGGTGCAACGCATCCCAGAAAGCGTCCGGCTCGTCGGCCAGCAGGGTGTCGATCAGCATGAAGCCGGTGCGCGGCTCGATGTCATAGAGCAGGTCGATACGTCCGGATACCGGGGTCCAGCCCAGGCTTACCGAGAAGAACATGATCAGGATCAGGCCCCACCAGAAGATTGGCATCGAATACCCCGCCAGGGAGATGCCCATCACCCCATGGTCGAACAGGGATCCTCGCTTGAGTGCCGCGATCACCCCGGCCAACAGGCCCAGGATACCGGCGAACAACAGCGCGGCCATGGACAGCTCCAGGGTCGCGGGGAAAAGGGCGGTGAACTCGGTCCACACGCTGGTGCGGGTGCGCAGCGATTCGCCAAGGTCGCCCTGGGCGAGCTTGCCGACATAGTCCAGGTATTGCGCATACAGCGGCTTGTTAAGGCCAAGGCGCTCCATTGCCTGTGCGTGCATTTCGGGGTCAACCCGTCGCTCGCCCATCATGACTTCTACGGGGTCGCCTGGAATCATGCGAATCAACGCAAAGGTCAGCAACGTGATGCCGAAGAACGTGGGGATCAATAACCCCAGTCGGCGGGCAATAAAACTAAACATCTTGGTGTGTACCTCAATCAGCCGGTTAGGCAGGTCCGGCACCGTCAATGTCGACGGTGCCGAGCGTTTTTCTTATTACTTCACCTGGGTGGTGGCGAAGTTATTGGTGGTCAGAGGGCTTTGGGTATAACCCTCGACGTTCTTGCGCATGGCGGTAAACATTTTCGGGTAGGCCATGGGAATCCACGGTTGGTCCTTCTCGAAAACGGCCAAAGCTTGTTCATAGAGTGCAGCGCGTTCGGCGGGTTCAGCGTCGGCGCGGGCCTTGTCGATCAAGTCTTGAAACTCTTTGTTACACCAGCGGGCGTAGTTTTCGCCGTTTTTCGCTGCATCGCAACTCAGGTTAGGGGTGAGGAAGTTATCCGGGTCGCCGTTATCCCCGGCCCAACCGGCAGAAACCATGTCGTGCTCGCCAGCTTTGGCGCGCTTGAGCATTTCGCCCCATTCCATGACCTTGATATTGACCTTCAGGCCGATCTGGGCCAGATCCGCTTGCATGCGCTGGGCACCGAGCATCGGGTTAGGGTTGGTCGGGCCGCCGCCGTTGCGGGTGAACAGGGTGAATTCGGTGCCTTCCGGCACGCCGGCTTCCTTGAGCAGGGCGCGGGCCTTGTCCAGGTCACGCTCCGGGTTTTTCAGCTTGTCGCTGAAACCCAGCAGGGTCGGCGGGTACGGCCCGGTGGCATCGACGGCGTTGCCTTTGCCGTACAGCGATTCGTTGTAGCCCTTCTTATCGAAGGCAATATTGATCGCGTGACGTACCCGCGCATCGCTCATGTACTTGTGGGTGGTATTCATGGCGGTGTAGCTGGTGGTCATCGCCGCCAGTTCCGCCACTTTCAGGTTGGGATCAGCCTTGGCGCTGGGTACGTCATCGGGCTTGGGATACAGCGCGATCTGGCATTCGTTGGCCTTGAGCTTTTGCAGGCGCACATTGCTATCGGTGGTGATTGCCAGAATAAGCGGGTCGGCCGGCGGCTTGCCACGGAAGTACTCCGGGTTGGCCTTGAAACGCACCTGGGCGTCTTTTGCGTAGCGGTTGAAGATGAACGGCCCGGTGCCGATTGGCTTGGCGTTCAGATCATCGGTCTTGCCGGACTTGAGCAATTGGTCGGCATATTCGGCGGAGTGAATCGAGGAAAACGCCATGGCCAGGTCAGCCAGGAAGGGAGCTTCAGGACGAGTCAGGGTAAAGACAACCGTGTGATCGTCGGTTTTCTCTACGCTCTTGAGCAGTTCCTTGAAGCCCATGCTTTCGAAGTACGGGTAGCCCACGTTGGACTTGTTATGCCACGGGTGATTCGGGTCCAGCTGGCGCTGGAAGCTCCAAAGCACATCATCGGCATTCAGGTTGCGCGTGGGTTTGAAATAGTCGGTGGTGTGGAACTTGATGTCGTCACGCAGGTGGAAGGTGTAGGTCAGGCCATCGGCGCTGATTTCCGGCAGGTCTTTGGCCAGGGCAGGGACCACTTCAGTGGTGCCGGGCTTGAAGTCCACCAGGCGGTTGAACATGGTTTCAGCGGCGGCGTCAGCAGTCACAGCAGTGGTGTACAGGACCGGGTCGAAACCTTCCGGGCTGGCTTCGGTGCAGACCACCAGCGGTTTGGCCGAAACGCCGATCGCCACGCTCAACAGCGCAGCGGCCATGGCGGCTTGTAGTGGGAGCATTTTCATTCAGAGCCCTCTGCAATCGATGGAGCCAGAAAAGCGTAGGCGGCGGGCTCGTCCTGAGCTCGCCGCCTGCCTGGCGCTAATTAAAGGATGTTGAACGGGATGGTGGTAACCAGACGGAACTCTTTGATGCTGCCGTCGGACTGGAACTCGCTGCCACGGTGCTCAACATAGGTTGCGCGCACGGTGGTGGCTTTGAGCGGGCCGCTCTGCAGCGCGTAAGAGGCGCCTACACCGTATTCCTGGTGCTTCTCGCCGTCCTGGGACTGGATGCCGTCATAAGCAAACTTGGCCCGGCCATTGTTGCCGGTGTAGTGGGTACCGTCGATGTCCCAGCCGCGTGCCGAGTAAGCGTTGAACTTCAGGCCGGGTACGCCGTATTCAGCCATGTTGATGGCATAGGCGATCTGGAAGGATTTCTCGTTCGGGCCGTTGAAGTCAGACGTCAGGGAGTTGGCCAGGTAGATACCGTTGGTTTCGTGCAGGTAGTCGAAGTACTCGTTACCGTTCACTTGCTGGTAGCCGAAGGTCAGGCTGTGTGCCTGGTGAGTCAGGCCCAGGGAGAGGGAGAAGGTATCGTTGTCGATTTCCCCCATCTCTTTTTTGCCTTCATCGACAGTCTTGTAGTAGTTGAAGCCGGTGGTCAGGCCCAACTGCTGCGCGTCGCCCAGCTCGTGGGTGGCGCCGAAGTAGTACTGGTTCCAGAAGTCCTTCACGTTGGCGGCGAAGAAGCTGGTTTTCAGGCTTTTCAGCGGCTGGTAGTTCACACCCAGGGTCGACACTTTGTCGGTTTCTGCGCCATTGCCGTACTCGCTACGGAATTTCGACAGGCTCTGCTCGCTACGTGGCGAAACGCGGTCGAACACGCCGCCCTGGAACGACAGGTTGCTGAACTCTTCGCTGTTGAAGCTCACACCCTGGAAGCTCGAAGGCAGAGCACGGTTGCCGATGGTGTCGACGATGCCGCTGCTGAAGTTCTGGCGACCGGCGGTCAGTGTGGTGTTGGACACGCGGAATTGCACGTTGGCCAGGCCCAGTTTGCTCCACTGGTCTACGGCGTCACCGTTGGAGTCGGCCAGGGTACGGTTGGAGCCGCCTTTGATATCACGCTTGCTGCGATCCAGCACCAGGGCGTTGTACACCGCCACTTCAGTCTTGACCCCTACGGTGCCCTGGGTGAAACCCGAGCTGGCGTTGAGGATGGTGCCCTGCACCCAGTTGGTACGGTTGCGATCGGTCAGGGTCTGGCCGTGCTTCTGGTACGAGAAGGTGCCCCCACGGTATTTGCTTTCATGGGAGTACCAGTTACGCGTGGTGCCGCCCAGGCTGAAATCTTCGATAAAGCCTTTGGCCTCGCTTTGGGCGCTGGTGCCGGCCAGGGTGGTAGGAACGAAGTCCTGGCTTTGCGTTTCAGCGTAGGCGGTGGCCGTGATGCTGCTGATGGCCAAGGCCAGAAGCGCTTTGCTGCTCAGTTTCATGGGTGAAGCTCCTTTGGTTCTCTTTTTTAATGCCGGTCTTTTTGGGTGATCCGGCTATTGGGTGTGGAACTCGTTCAAGCTATTGCAAACGTTTGGCGTAGGAAATTTCCCAACAAAAGCCTGCACGTTTGCCGGGGAGCGTATTTCGCTCCCCGCCATCCGGTTATTTTCTTATGGGTTGATGCTGACGCCCGAGAACACGTTGCGGCCGAAGGGGCTTACCTTGAAGCCTTCGACTTTGGCGCTTAACGGCTGGTTGACCGTCGAGTGGGCGATGGGCGTGATCGGCACCTGCTGCTTGAGCAGTTGCTGCGCCTGTTTGTACAGAACAGTCCTTTGTTCGCGGTCGGTCACGACCTTGGCTTGCTTGATCAGCTTGTCGTACGCCGGGTCGCACCACATGGAGTAGTTGTTCCCGCCGATGGCGTCGCAGCTGTAGAGGGTGCCGAGCCAGTTGTCCGGGTCACCGTTGTCGCCGGTCCAACCGATCAGGCTGACATCGTGCTCACCGTTCTTGGTGCGCTTGATGTACTCGCCCCATTCATAGCTGACGATCTTGACCTTGAGGCCGATCTTGGCCCAGTCGTTCTGCAGCATTTCCGCCATCAGCTTGGCGTTGGGGTTGTACGGGCGTTGCACTGGCATGGCCCACAAGGTGATCTCGGTGCCTTCCTTGACCCCGGCGGCCTTGAGCAACTGCTTGGCTTTTTCCGGGTCGTAGGCGGCGTCCTTGATGCTGTCGTCGTAGGACCACTGCGTCGGCGGCATGGCGTTGACCGCCAGTTGCCCGGCGCCCTGGTACACAGCATTGAGGATGCTCTGCTTGTTCACCGCCATGTCCAGCGCCTGGCGTACTTCAAGCTGATCGAATGGCTTGTGGCGCACGTTGTAGGAGATATAGCCCAGGTTAAAGCCCGGCTTGGTCAGCAGTTGCAGGTTCGGGTCGGCCTTGAGGGCCTCGACATCGGCAGGGCGTGGATGCAAGGTCACCTGGCATTCGCCGGCCTTGAGCTTCTGTACGCGTACCGAGGCGTCGGTGTTGATGGCGAAGATCAGTTGGTCCAGCTTGACGCGGCTCGGGTCCCAGTACTGCTTGTTGCCCACGTAGCGGATCTGCGAGTCTTTCTGGTAGCGCTGGAACACGAACGGGCCAGTCCCGATCGGCTTCTGGTTGATGTCGCTGGGCCGGCCTTGCTTGAGCAACTGCTCGGCGTATTCCGCCGAAAGGATCGCGGCAAAGCTCATGGCGATGTTCTGCACGAACGCGGCGTCGACCGTGTTCAGCGTCATCACCACGGTGTACGGGTCGGTTTTCTCGACCTTGGCGATGTTCTTGTTCAGGCTCATCCCGTTGAAGTACGGAAACTCGGTGGGGTAGGCCTTGCGGAACGGGTGCTCGGGGTCAAGCATGCGGTTGAAGGTGAACAGCACGTCGTCGGCGTTGAAGTCCCGTGTCGGCTTGAATTCCTTGTTGCTGTGGAACTTCACCCCTTCACGTAGGTGGAAGGTGTAGGTCAGGCCATCCGGGGAAATGTCCCACTTGGTTGCCAGCCCAGGGACGACGTCGGTCGCGCCCTTTTCGAACTCCACCAAACGGTTATACAAAGGCTCCGCCGCATCGTTGTCGGTAGCGGTGGTGTATTGCGCAGTGTCAAACCCTGCCGGGCTGCCTTCGGAGCAGAACACCAGGCTCTTCTTCTCGGCGGCTTGGCCCATGGTGGCCACGGCCAGCAGGCTGGTGGCAAACAGAGCGGATACAACGGTGGTATGGCGCATGACGATCCCGGTCCTTGTTTGTAGTTATCAACAGCGAGCCTTCCTGCTGGCTTACAGCCAGGCAGGCATCACTGATCCCACACACAGCAAGTGCCCTTCCCAGAGTGATGCCTCTGCTGTCCTACGACCTTATGGGGCGCTGACCTTGCAGTAAATGCGTCAATTCTGACTGACCTTGTAGGCAACGGAGGCACGGGTCGCAGTTCATTGCTGTAAGACGGCAACGCTTGCAAACGTAGTCTGTTTCCTAAGGTCCAGGCGGATGGAATAACGGCGACGTTAGGAAACGTCGCCGTTATTGATCCTTACTTGCCGCTGACGCTAACGCCGTAGAAGGAGTTCAAGCCAAACGGGCTGATCTTGAAGTCCTGCACGGTATTACGCATGGGTTGATACACCGTCGAGTGCGCGATAGGTGTCATCGGGACTGCATCTTTGAGGATATGTTGCGCCTGCTTATACAGCTCGGTGCGTTTGGCGACATCCGAAGTGGCCTTGGCTTCTTTAACGATGCCGTCGAATTTCTTGTCGCACCATTTGGAGAAGTTGTTGCCCGACAGCGAGTCGCAGCCGAACAGCACGTTCAGCCAGTTGTCCGGGTCACCATTGTCGCCGCTCCAGCCAATGATCATGGCCTGGTTCTCGCCGCCTTTGGAGCGCTTGATGTACTCGCCCCACTCGTAGCTGACGATGTTGACCTTCAGGCCGATCTGTTTCCAGTCGTTCTGCAGCATCTCGGCCATCAACTTGGCGTTGGGGTTGTAGGGGCGCTGGACCGGCATGGCCCACAGGGTGATCTCGGTGCCTTCCTTGACGCCAGCGGCCTTGAGCAATTCCTTGGCCTTGGCAGGATCGTACTTGGCATCCTTGATGGTGGTGTCATAGGACCACTGGGTCGGCGGCATGGCGTTGACCGCCAGTTGGCCGGCACCCTGGTACACGGAGTCGATGATCTGCTGCTTGTTCACCGACATGTCCAGGGCTTCACGGACGCGCAGGTCAGCCAGCGGGTTCGCGGCGGTCTGGCCCTTGAGTACAGGCATGACGTTATAGGCGATGTAGCCCAGGTTGAAACCGGCCTGGTGCGGCAGTTTCAGGTCCTTGTCCTCACCCAGCGCCTTGAGGTCGGCCGGACGTGGGAACAGGGTGATCTGGCATTCGTTTTTCTTGAGTTTCTGGATACGCACCGACGGGTCGGTGGTGATAGCGAAGATCAGGTTATCGATCTTCACGTCTTCAGGTTTCCAGTAGTCCTTGTTGCCGGTGTAGCGAATGTTCGAGTCTTTCTGGTAGCTCTTGAACACGAACGGGCCAGTGCCGACCGGCTTCTGGTTGATGTCGGCAGGCTTGCCTTCCTTCAACAACTGCGCAGCGTATTCGGCGGACTGGATCGAGGCGAAGCTCATGGCCAGGTTCTGGATGAACGCGGCGTCCACGGTGCCAAGGGTGAACTTGACGGTGTGGTCATCGATTTTCTCGATGTTCTTGATGTTGGTGTCCATCCCCATGTCCGTGAAGTACGGGAATTCGGTGGGGTAGGCCTTACGGAATGGATCGTCTTTATTGATCATCCGGTTGAAGGTGAACAGTACGTCGTCAGCCGAAAATTCACGAGTTGGCTTGAAGTACGGGGTGGTATGGAACTTGACGCCTTCGCGAAGGTGGAAGGTGTACGTCAGGCCATCCGGGGACACGTCCCAGCTAGTGGCCAGGCCAGGAACGACGGCGGTGCCGCCACGTTCGAACTGGCTCAGGCGGTTGAACATGGTTTCGGCCGAGGCATCGAAGTCTGTTCCGGTGGTGTACTGGCCTGGATCAAAACCGGCCGGGCTCCCTTCGGAGCAGAACACCAGGTTAGTTGCCGCAAGGGCTACGGGGGCTGCGGCCATAAGGCCAGCGCTCACTAATAACGGAAGGACTGCGTGTTTAAGCATGTTGGCCTCATGATTTGTTGTCATTTTTGGTGGTGAGGGCGACCTCGTGAGTCGGCCTGCGGATACTTATGCAGGCGCCATACCCAATGCAAGATGCAGAGCGGTTGCAAAGGGAAAACTGTGGTACGAACGTACAGGAATGTCGCAATTATGAAAGTTTCGACACAAAAGTGCCTGTTTGGAGGGTTTTTTCGGTGCAAATGGCGCACCAAAAAAGCCCAGCCGAGGCGTCTAGCGCACTCGGTTGGGGCGCGGCTGTTACTTATCTAGACCCACACCGTAGAACGGCGTTAGCCCAAACGGGCTGATCTTGAAGTCACGCACTTGCTTGCGCATAGGCTGGAAAACCGTCGAGTTCGCAATAGGCGTTATAGGTACTTGTTCCTTAAGGATTTTCTGTGCCTGCTGATACCACTTGATGCGCTGCTCGCGGTCGCTGCTGACCTTGGCTTGCTGCACCAGCTTGTCATAGGCCGGGTTACACCATTTGGCGTAGTTGCTGCCTTTGACCGCAGCACAACTGTAGAGCACGCCCAGCCAGTTATCGGGGTCGCCGTTGTCGCCGGTCCAGCCATAAATCATTGCATCGTGTTCGCCATTTTTGGCGCGCTTGATGTATTCGCCCCACTCATAGCTGACGATGTTGGCCTTGATGCCGACCTTGGCCCAATCCTGTTGAATCATTTGTGCAGACATCCGCGCATTCGGATTTGAGGCGCGTTGTACGGTCATTGCCCAAAGGTTGATGGTGGTACCTGGTGCAACCCCTGCTTCTTTTAGTAGCAACCTTGCCTTGGTCGGGTCGTAGGGGGCGTCCTGGATTTTCGGGTCATAAGACCACTGCGCGGGAGGCAGTGCGTTCTGCGCCAATTGCCCGGCGCCCTGGTACACGGCCTTGATGATTGCGGGCTTGTCGATGGCCATGTCCAGTGCCTGGCGAACCTTGAGTTGATCCAGCGGCGGGTGAGTCACGTTATAGGCCAGGAAGCCCAGGTTGAAGCCCGCTTGTTGCAGTACGCGCAGGTTGGGGTCTTGCTTCATCACCTCGATATCGGCGGGGCGCGGGTAACCGCTGACCTGGCATTCGCCCGCCTTGAGTTTCTGCAGGCGCGCGGCGGCGTCCGGGGTGATGGCGAACACCAGGTTATCGAGCTTCACATCCTCGGGTTTCCAATACTGTTTATTGGCCACATAACGGATCTGCGAGTCTTTCTGGTAGCGCTTGAACACAAACGGCCCGGTGCCGACCGGTTGCTGGTTGATCTGCTCCGCCTTGCCTTGTTTCAACAACTGGGTGGCGTATTCAGCCGATTGCACAGAGGCGAAGCTCATGGCCAGGTTTTGCACGAACGAAGCATCGACCGTGTTCAGGTTGAACCGCACGCTGTACTCGTCGAGTTTTTCAACGTTCTTGATCGTGGTGTTCAAGCCCATGTCGGCGAAGTAGGGCGACTCTGAGGGGTAGGCCTTGCGAAACGGGCTGTCGGCATCGAGCAGGCGATTAAAAGTGAACAGCACGTCATCGGCGTTGAAGTCGCGAGTCGGGGTGAAGAAGTCGGTGGTATGGAACTTGACGCCTTCACGCAGGTGAAAGGTGTAGGTCAGGCCATCCTTGGAAACATCCCAGCTGGTGGCCAGGCCAGGTTCGACTTCGGTACCGCCGCGCTTGAACTGGGTCAGGCGGTTGAACACGGTTTCGGCGGACGCATCGAAATCGGTGCCGCTGGTGTACTGGCTGGGGTCGAAGCCGGCGGGGCTGGCTTCGGAGCAGTAGACCAGGGTGGTGGCGGCCTGGGTCATTGGTATAAAGGCCAGAAGGCTTGCGGCGAGGAGCAGTGGCTTGACGGCGATTTTTTCCATGGAGACCCCTGAGGCGGCGGGCATCTTAAAGCAGCCCAAACAAAAACGGCGGTCACCGAGGTTACCGCCGTTCAGCTGGCTTAGGTAGGGGATACCTTTATGCGGGGGATACTTCTATACGGGTGGGGGCCGATTTATCGATTGTAACGGGCGGGCCGTCTATTTCATTACTTTCACGAAGGGTGAAAGTCCGAGTGGCTGTTATGTTCACGTCATCGACGAGGGTGGACTCACCTCTAACATCATATTTCAGGTGCCATTGGGTGACTATTGTGACCTCGGTCTCATTTTTTAGAGGGTTGTAGTCGATGAAGTACTGCCGGTTGCCAACGCTGCTGCTATAACCGTCTTTCACTCGCGGAGGTTGCAATTCAAACCACGCAGGAGCGGAAGATCCTTGATGAGCAACCTCTGAAATTGCCGCTCGCATGTCAGGATTGGGCACGGTGCGCTCAAATGTATCGATCCCGTCCCTTACCATACCCTCACGAATTGACCCTCCTAAGTCATCTGGGATGGTCATTCCTGCTAGCTGCCGGGGTACGTTGATCTCAACGTTCTCCAGGCCAGGGCGTCTTATTGTGTAAGGGTTCCGGTCGATGTCTTTGATAAAGTATTCGGAGTAATTGCTGCTACCAAACGAGGAGGGGGAGGCTGTTTCCGATGCAAGTACGGTGAAATCCGCGCTGTCTGCTGTCCAGGAAAAGACAGGACGATTTTCTAAAATACCGTTATTTTCCCTGAAAGTGACGCCATATTTATAGTTCGCTTGCTCTGCAACGTTGAAATACTTGTCGAATAGGTCAGCGCCTTTCATTTTGGTGCCGTCTAACTCAATAAAATTATCCGATACATGTGCAGGCGTTTTTAAATCGTTACTGGGTGTCGGGGACTCAGGACGTTGCCACGGCCACGGCCATTTTATCCCGCCATCGCCCGGTGCCCGGGCCCACTCTCCATTACGCCCGGGTGTGATGACCATCAGCCCCGCGCCGTTATCGTGGTTGATGACTCTGGCAAATGCATCGCCGGTCCGGTAACGCCCCGATATCTCAAATACCTTGCTCGCCCCCGTCTCATCGGTAAGGCGCACGAACTGGCGCAACGCTCCCTGGCTGTCGGTTACTCGATAAACACCCAACGCGTCGCGAGGCGCGTTCTTTATCAGTTGTTCACCCTCCGGGACGGCATATTGCGCCATTGGAATGAGTGAACGGGATCTGGGGAGTGGGGCGTTAATGGAGTCGATAACCGCAGGGGTGCCTGTGGACGGCCCAGGTTGTGGTTCGCGAGCGTTTGCCCTGGGGAGGGGCTGGGGCTTAAGGCTCGGTAGTTCTCTTTCTGCGGGCAGTGCAAAAGGGTCTTCCGGCACAGCACTGGCACCGTAGGAAAACACTGTATTGAGTAAGCCATCGAACGCTTTGGAGGCGCCCTCATCCCGCTCTGTCACGGTGTCGCCAGACGAGGTTTTTTCTGCCCCTAGCGCCACCTCGGTCAACCCGGCCGCCACCGCTGCGGCGGCTACGGGCGCGGCGATGGGCGCGAGTTTGACCAGCAGGCCGGCGGCTACGGTGATGTCGTTCAGCCAGGTATCGCGAATCTCCTCGCTGTTGGACTTGATGACCACATCGGCGTCACTGTTCATCCGCTCTGTGGCGGCCGTCGCCAATGTGGAAAAAACGTCGTCTTTAATGGCAGCGTGGCTGCGGTCAATCGCTGACCCCTTCAACTCACCACTGGCCATTTTCGCCAAGAGGGTGTCCAGGCCATCCTTCTTTTCGCCCACATGGGTGAACCACAGAATGGGCATCAGTACTTTTGCCGCGCGTTCAGCAAAGCTCTTGGTCTGGTCCTGGCGATAGATCATCGGGAAGTGAGCCGCCAGTGCTTCTCGTTTTGCAGGGTCCTTGGCTTGCTCGAGCAGCCACTGATCCAGCTTCTCAATAGAATCAAAGCGCAAGAATGCGGGTTCGGCGCCCGGTATATAGAGCACTTGCCGGCCACCGTCCGCAGCGCTGAATCTCACTATATCGCTGGACGTAACCCCGTGGAGGCTCAGGGCATGCGCTTGAACGTTGCCGTTTGCCGGTGCTTTGGCCTTGAGTTGTTCCACGGTGATCGGGGCGTTTTCATCGAGCGTAAGGTTGGACACAGCCCCCATCACCAAACGGTAGTCGTCACGGGTGAACTGGTGCTCGGGCGCTTGCAAGGAACGTTCAAGAGGGGGTCTGCTCTCGGCGCTTTTCAATTGCTTGCGGGCCTGGAAGATGAATTCACCTTTGATCGTCGTCTCATACTCGTCGTTATGCGTGCTCCAGAAATGGTCGATCTTCTGGGTCATTTGGGTCTGAAAGTCGGTTTTCCAGCTTTCATGCATCACTTGGGAGGGCTTGAGGTCGATTTGATTGTGTTTGCCGTAGCCGCCTTTTTCGCTTTGGCCAGCAGGCTGGGTATACAGCCCCGCTTCCAGGTCCAGGTTGCCGGGCACCCAGTCGTGCTCGGAGAAGTTCTTCAGCAAGGCGTCGGGCAAGCGCAGCGAAGACCAGGGTTCTTGAAAGGTGTGTTCCCAGCCGGTCGCCGTGTCTGCGCTTTCGCCACCTTTGAAACGGTTCAAGTACACGGTGTCGGAGTCGATAGGTTTGCCCGTGAGTTTGAGCAGCAGGTCATCCGCCCACTTTTTGGCCTCTGCCCGCGTGTTGGGCAGGTTGTCGGCGACGTCAACGGCCAGGCGCTTGTAAGCCAAGGCTTGTGGTGCGGTGCTGTAGTAGTTGGCGGCGTTGTGTTTTTGCACCTGCAGCGCCTGTGGCGAGCGGCTGCTGGCAGGGCGCAAGCGGTCATCGGCGGGGATAGGATCGAAGGTGTCTTTGTGTTCCAGGTGCCTTATTTGTGTTCGAGCCTGTGACAGCTTTTGGGGAAGGGGCACACCTTCAAAGTTGGCCACCACTTTTGCGCTGACCTTGATGGAGTCCTTGCCCAGCCTCACACGTAAATCACCGTTATTTCCAGGGGCGATAACTTTTGCGGCGTCCAGCAATGGTCCTGAAATTTGTCCCCAGCCTGATGAATCCGAGAGATGGAAGGTTTTAGTTTTGCCCTCGACCTTGGCGGACAAGGTACCTGTAGACGGGTTGATTGAAAGCAAGGTGTCCGGGGCGAAGTGTTGTTCCTGCAGCCAGCCTTGTACCACGGCGTTTTCCAAATGCATGCGATACAGCCCAAGCCACTGGCCCAGAGTGCTCTGGGGCGGCACGGTTATAAGCCCGGCATTGCCGTGTAACACCTTACGTTGTGCGGCCTCGAGATAGGCCTTGAGCAGTGCTGTTTCGTCGGGTTGGGCGGTTTTTGCAGTGGGCGGTGTCGCCTGCGCTTGAATGGCCGACGTCGGTTTGGCGACTACGAGTGGCAGCGATAACCTGTGGGTTGAGTTGAGTGACAGGGACATAAATTCGGCTCTCATTGTATGAATAATTGCCAGCACATCCCTCCCTGGTAGCTATGGCAGTAATGAGTCGTAGAGGCCGGGCACTTGATTCCTGCGAGATGTACTGCTGGATATGACGTGGCGCAAACGCGCAAAAAAAAGGCGCAAGCCCCGTGGGGTTGCGCCGTTGTCCTGTCTAAAAAAGTTACTGTAAAACTTCGATCACGCCGTCGGCGCTCATGTTGACCTGGCTGGTGCCGGCTTCCACTTCAGGCGTCGGTGCTGAATCGGCCATGGCGGCTTTCATCATCATGCCGCCATTGCGGGCGTAGGGCATCGGGTAGCCATTGGTGTTGAAGTTCAGGTTGACGATCTTGTAGCCCTTGCCACCGAGTGCATCGGTAGCCAGTTGCGCACGCGCCTTGAATGCAGCCACGGCATCTTTGAGCAGCGCATCTTCGCTGGCCTTGCGCGTGGCATCGGCGATGGCGAAGTCCATGCTGTCCATCTTCAGAGTGTTGAGCAGCTCGCCGGTAAGTTTGGACAGTGCCGGGAAGTCCGCGCTTTCCATACGCAGTTCTGCACGTTCGCGCCAGCCAGTGATCTTCTGGTTCTTGCTGTCGTAGATCGGGTAGCTGTTGCGGCTGCCCTGGCGCAAGGTCACGCCTTTGACTTCGCGAGCCTGGCCCAGCGCCTGGTTCAGGGTGGTGGTGATTTCGGCCGCGAGCTTGGCCGGGTCGGCGTTTTGCGATTCGGTGTAAAGGGTGACGATCATCTTGTCGCGGGCCACTTCCTGGCTGACTTCGGCGCGCAGGGAGATCTGGTTGTAATGCAATGCATCGGCGGCCATGGCCGGCAGGCTGGCCAGGGCGCTGGCGCTGAGGGTGAGAACAACTGCACTGCGAGTGAAACGAGACATGGAAGCTCCTGGGGATATTCGTGTTCGGTAAGACTGTAGACGTAGCCTTGGGGTTCGTCGGGTTTACCCAATACAAATAAATTTCAGCGTGGCGTGCGCTACCCTCACGCCACGCGAGGACCCTGTTACAGGGTGGCCCCTTTTGGAGTAAACGTCACAGGCTTGTAGCTGAAATTCCACCATTTGAACGGGTGATCGAAAATCGAATACGGGTTAGTCTTCACCGGCTTGAATTCTTTACCCGAAACGCCATCGTCGGGACTGGGATGATCGAAGGTTACAGGGGGTTTGCCACTTTCGTAGATTGTCTGGTTATCTCCCAGGATCTCTTCAGGGGAGTATCTGGCAGTCAGTTCACCTACATAGCCTTTCACTGGGCGTCCGGTGAGTCGCTGAAATTGAGCGGCGAAGGAGTTCTCGCCCTGCGCCCCGGAGTAACAGCTCAGAATGCGAATATTGTCATAGCTCTCCGGGAAGATGCCATTGCGCTTGAGCGTGTTGTACAACCCCTGCGGGGTGTGTCTGCCGCCTTTGTAATAAATATGGGTGCCATCGCCGTGGCCAATGATGTTGAGGCGATGCTCCAGACCATTTTTATTCATGTCGGTGAAAATGTGCAGGTTGTCTTCGACTTTGACCAGGTTATCCTTGGTGCCCGTGAGGGTGACCAACTTACCGTCCGTCGACAGTGTTTCGGAGACCGGCGCCACAGGTTCCGATTCGGGGAGTAAGGAGGCAAAGTTATTGTCGACGTTAAGGTCGACCGAGGGCTTGCCCGGATGGGCATCAGTCACTGGCTGCCCAACGGGGCGTTGCGAACTGGCCGAGGCCCCTTCTTCCACCACTGTACCGGCCTGGGACAGCACGCGTGTGGCTACAGGCAGCGCGGCATTGAGCACGCCAAAAATCAAATGACCGACGCCGCCGGGTTTGCCCTTGGCCAAATCGTCGGCGCCAATGCCTGCTTCGGTGATACCCGAGGCGATGTACAGCCCATCCAACGCCAAAGCCACTTCGGGCACGGCGATGGCCACCGGGGCAAAGAGCATCGCGATCATGGCTGCCTTGCTGAGGCCAGACAGGATATTGGCTTTGGTGACGTCGGCATCGGAGGTGATCTGCGACTTGGCGTCGTCGAACGACCGATCGTACTGGCGTTGGCCGATCTGTTGAAAGACATCGGCGGTGGCGTCGATATCAGGGCCGGTATTTGAACGCCCGGTGGCGTTGAAGCGCTGGAGGCTCAAGGTCGTTGCAGGAGGCCAGGTACGGTGGTGCGCATATTTGGGCCACACGGCCATCCCTTTGAGCATTTCACGCACGCCGCTTTTGAACGGGCCGCTGTTCAAGTCCTTGAAGGTGAAGTGTCCTTCCAGTGCCTTGAGTTTTTCCGGGTCTGCGGCCTGGCTCGCCAACCACTGCTTCATTTGCTCTACGCTGTCAAAAGCGTGGATTGGCGAAGAGTTGCCCGGGATGACCAGCAGTGTGCGGTTGATCGGTTTGCCATCGGCACCCTGGCGGGTGTTTTTGTCGGTGATCACCATCAGGTCGGTGGATTTGTATTGCCCTACGCTCAACAGGCCTACGTCTAGTCCAGGATCGGGCCGCGTCGGGCGTGTGAGGTCGTTGAACAGCGTATCGGCCCAGGCCAGGGTGTTGCCAGGCAGCCCCGCTGCGCGCAGGACCAGTTGTTTGTCTTCCTGCGTCAGGCTGCCCTCCTGATGTTGCGAGTGTGCAGCTTTGACGAGTGCCGCCTTGGCCACAATAGGGTATTGACGGTCGTGCTTGTCCCAGAAGTCGTTAAGGAACTCGATGTAGGGGCGCTGGAAGTCGGTGGCCCAGACTTGCTCCTTGAAGTCCTTTGGCGACACGGACAGCTGGGTTGAAGGCGCATAGACCTGCGGGGTGCCGGGCGTGGAGGCGGTATAAATGCCTTGGTAGGTGTGGGTAATGTGGGCCGACTCGCGATTGGGGTTGAATCGGTCGGCGAAGTCGAATACGCCTGGTGCAATATGGGGCAGGTGATCGACCAGCCTCACTGCTGGGCCGCCGGCATAATGAGGAACCAGCGCCCCTCTTCCTTCGGGCGTGGTCTGGCTGTTTTTTACCAGGGCGTCCGTCAGCGTAATCTGTTCGACCAGCTTGGCCGGGTAGGGCGGCTTGCCGGTAGTGTTGTAATTGAAAGTCGTCAGATACGTTCTGTCAGGGTCGATGTCCAGGTTCCACTTGTCTTTGAACAGTTGCTTGACCGTCTGCGCGGCATCTTGCGTTACCGACTTGAAGGCCAAGGCCAGGTTCTCGGCATTGCTGGCGCTGTCGATATTGATCCCCACATCCACGGGTACAATTGTTTTGTCATGGGCTCCCACCGTCTTGCCGGGATCGTGGTTCACGCTGACGAGTTCGTAACCGTCACCACCGTTATTGGATAAATCCCTGCGCACGCTTTCCACGAGGTATTGCTCGTTGTTTGGGCTCTGGTCTATCGCACGTCGCTGGCGGCTAAGAGTGGCACCTGATGGCGGTTCAGCGGTGTAGGGCCTTTGAGTGGGGAGTGCGTTATTCATCTGCATGAAAGCGTTCCTGAGTGGCGAGGCATGATGATGCCCATCGGTGGGCGGTAGGCCTCTGGGTGGTCCGATGCTCACCTTGGTTCCTGTAAGTAATGCGCCAAATTATGTGGGCAGGAGAAGGCCGCGCTGTGGCGGTTTGCCGCATAAGCCCTGCCGTCCTCGTGTCTTGGTTATACTCGGTGCGATATACCTGCAGCGCTCATCAGGAGAGCTCATGCTCGCCGCCGTAAAACTGACTTCCGCCACCCGCCAGAACCTTTGGCGCCTGACGTTCATTCGCACCCTGGTATTGGCCGCACAGGCCGGTTCCGTCGGGCTTGCCTATTGGTTCGACCTGCTGCCGCTGCCCTGGCTGCAATTGGCCGTGACCCTGGGCTTCTCCACCGTATTGTGTGTGTTCACCGCCATTCGACTGCGCACCACTTGGCCTGTGACCGAGCTGGAATACGCCCTGCAACTGGCCTGCGACCTGTTTATCCACAGCGTGTTGCTGTACTTCTCCGGTGGTTCTACCAACCCCTTCGTCTCCTACTACCTGGTGCCTTTGACCATCGCTGCCGTCACCCTGCCGTGGCGCTATTCGGTGGTGCTGTCGGGCATTGCGCTGACGCTGTACACCCTGCTGTTGGCGCAGTTCTACCCCTTGCAGACATTCCCCATCGCCCGGGAAAACCTGCAGATCTACGGGATGTGGTTGAGCTTTGCCTTGTCTGCGGCAGTCATTACCTTCTTTGCCGCGCGCATGGCCGAAGAATTGCGCCGCCAGGAAGAACTGCGCGCCATTCGCCGTGAAGAGGGCCTGCGTGACCAGCAACTGCTGGCCGTTGCCACCCAGGCCGCTGGCGCCGCCCATGAGTTGGGCACGCCGCTGGCGACCATGAGCGTGCTGCTCAAGGAAATGACCCAGGACCATCACGACCCGGTCCTGCAGGATGATTTGAGCGTACTGCAGGAGCAGGTCAAACAGTGCAAGCTGACGCTGCAGCAACTGGTGCGCGCCGCCGAAGCCAATCGTCGTCTGGCGGTCGAAATGCAAGACGTCACCCAGTGGCTCGATGAGGCACTCAACCGCTGGCACCTGATGCGTCCCGAAGCCAGTTACCGTTTCAACCTGTTGGGCCAAGGCAGCGTACCGCGCATGGCGCCACCGCCGGACCTGACCCAGGCGCTGCTCAACTTGCTGAACAATGCAGCCGACGCCTGCCCTGAAGGCCTCGGGGTGCAGTTGGACTGGGACGCGGAAAACGTCACCATCAGCATTCGTGACCACGGCGCGGGCGTGCCGCTGGCCATTGCCGAGCAAATCGGCAAACCCTTCTTTACCACCAAGGGCAAAGGCTTCGGCCTGGGCCTGTTTTTGAGCAAGGCTAGCGTGACCCGCGCGGGCGGCTCAGTGAAGCTCTATAGTCATGAGGAAGGTGGCACGCTCACCGAGCTGCGCCTGCCCCGTGTCGCACGAGGAGATATCGATGAGTGACGAGATCCAAGTCGAAGGCGAAGAACTGCCGCACCTGTTGCTGGTAGATGACGACGCGACCTTTACCCGCGTGATGGCGCGCGCCATGAGCCGGCGCGGTTTTCGCGTCAGCACCGCAGGTTCTGCCGAAGAAGGCCTGACCATCGCCCAGGCCGACCTGCCGGACTACGCCGCCCTCGACCTTAAAATGGACGGCGACTCGGGCCTGGTGCTGCTGCCCAAGCTGCTGGAACTCGATCCGGAAATGCGCGTGGTGATCCTCACCGGTTACTCCAGCATCGCCACCGCCGTCGAGGCGATCAAGCGCGGCGCCTGCAACTACCTGTGCAAACCCGCGGATGCCGACGACGTGCTGGCCGCCTTGCTGTCCGAGCATGCCGACCTCGACACCCTGGTGCCGGAAAATCCGATGTCGGTGGACCGCCTGCAGTGGGAACACATCCAGCGCGTGTTGACCGAACACGAAGGCAACATCTCCGCCACCGCCCGCGCCCTGGGCATGCACCGCCGCACGCTGCAACGCAAGTTGCAGAAGCGCCCGGTACGACGCTGAACGGCGACTGAACAACTCACTTCAGGCTGCACGGACGCACGAACCGATCACCTATGATCGGTTCAAACGCCTGTGACTTTTTCCTACCGAGCCTGAACGATGAATCAGAACGCTGAATATCGCGCGGTCAACGACGCGGTGCGTGGGCAATTCTTCCGCCGAACCTGGGCGATGATCACACCCTATTGGCGCAGTGAAGAGAAGGGCAGGGCCTGGCTGCTGCTGGCCGCAGTGATTGGCCTGTCGCTGTTCAGCGTGGCGATCTCCGTGTGGATCAACCACTGGTACAAAGACTTCTACAACGCCCTGGAGAAGAAAGACACCGCGGCCTTCTGGCAACTGATCGGCTATTTCGGCGGGATCGCGGCGGTGGCGATACTCGGCGCGGTGTACCGCCTTTACCTGACCCAGATGCTGACGATCCGCTGGCGCGCCTGGCTCACCGAAAAACACTTCAGCCGTTGGCTGGCCCACAAGAATTATTACCAGCTGGAGCAGGGCGGCTACACCGATAACCCGGACCAGCGGATTTCCGAAGACCTTAACAACTTCACGTCCGGTACCTTGAGCCTGGGCCTTGGGTTGCTGCGTAACGTGGTCAGCCTGGTGTCATTCTCGATCATCCTGTGGGGCGTCTCGGGTAGCATCGAAGTGTTCGGCGTCACCATCCCCGGTTACATGTTCTGGTGTGCGCTGCTGTACGCCGCTGTGGGCAGTTGGCTGACGCACTTGATCGGCCGGCGCTTGATCGGCCTGAGCAATCAACAGCAACGCTTCGAAGCGGACCTGCGTTTTTCCATGGTGCGGGTGCGTGAGAATGCCGAAAGTATTGCCCTGTACAACGGCGAGCCGAATGAAAGGCAACGCCTGAGTTCGCGCTTCGGCAAGGTCTGGCAGAACTTCTGGGACATCATGAAAGTGTCCAAGCGCCTGACCTTTTTCACCGCTGGCTACAGCCAGATCGCGATCATCTTCCCCTTTATCGTCGCCGCGCCGCGCTACTTCACTGGCAAGATCGAGCTGGGCGAGCTGATGCAAATCAACTCGGCGTTCGGCAACGTGCAAGAGAACTTCAGCTGGTTTATCAACGCCTATTCGGAGCTGGCGACATGGCGCGCCACCAGCGACCGTCTGCTGAGTTTCCAGCAGGCCATGAGCGACAACGAGCAACGCACGCCGGCGATCGACGTGCGCCCTGAAGGCGAGCGCCTGGTGATCAAGGACCTGGGCATGGACCTGGCCGACGGCCGCCATTTGCTCACCGACGCCCACATGACCGTGGAGCCTGGCCAGCGCGTCATGCTCAGCGGGCGTTCCGGCAGCGGCAAGAGCACTTTGCTGCGGGCGATGGGGCATCTGTGGCCCGCCGGTCATGGCAGCATTCGCTTGCCGGCGACGCGCTACCTGTTCCTGCCGCAAAAGCCTTACCTGCCGATTGGTACGCTCAAGGCCGTGTTGAGTTATCCACAGGACGACAGTGTCTATTCACCAGAACGTTATGCACAGGTGCTGGAAACCTGTCGCCTGCCCCATCTGGTCAGCCGCCTGGATGAAGCCAACCACTGGCAACGCATGCTCTCGCCCGGCGAGCAACAGCGCCTGGCCTTTGCCCGCGCGTTGTTGTTTGCACCGCGATGGCTGTACATGGATGAGGCTACCTCGGCCATGGATGAAGAAGACGAAGCAACCTTGTACCAGGCGTTGATCGATGAGTTGCCGGGGTTGAGCATCGTCAGCGTCGGCCACCGCAGCAGCCTCAAGCGCTTTCATGGGCGGTATGTGCGCATTGACGGTGGGCGGTTGCAGGAACAACAACTCACTTGAGCGCCTGCTCGCTCAATGTGGGAGCCGGGCTTGCCCGCGATGGCGGAGTGCCTGAGGCAGGTGTGTCAACGGGCACACCGCTATCGCAGGCAAGCCAGCTCCCACAGGGGCATGGTGTTGTCTGATGGTTCAGGCACCCAACAAAAAGCCCGGCTGATCATCGATCAGCCGGGCTTTTTGTTGCTCGAAGATGACTTACTTCTTCAAGCCGTAATGCTCATCCAACATGCCTGGAGCGTTCGGCGTCTTTGGCGCGTAGTCCCGTGGTGGCTCCTGGTTTTCCCGAGGCGGGGTCAGGCGTTCCCGTGGGGTTTGCGGGGCATCGGAATGCAGCGCGGCCAGCAGGCGCTGGCGGGTGATGTCGTCGAGGGCCAGGCGGTTAGCGCCATCGGCGAGGTGATCCTGTACTTCCTGGTAGCTCTGGGTGAGCTTCTTGACCAGGGTCGCGGTGCTGTTGAAGTGGGTAACAACCTCGTTCTGATAACTGTCAAAACGTTCCTGAATGTCATCCAACTGACGCTGCGTGCGGTTAGGCGCGGCATTCGGCAGCAGGCGGGCAACCAGGAAACCAATGGCGACACCGGCAACCAGGGCAAGAGTCGGCAACAACCAAACTAAGAGCGAGTGTTCCACGAGTCCTTCCTCTATAAACGGCTTTGCTTTACGTTAACGGCTCAAACCTGCGCTGTATACCGCGATTAAGCTCGCAATGATGCCATGCACAGACTTTTAGCTAGACGAGTCGACCCCTTGAGAGGTCACGGAGTTCATCCTTGCTCATGCGTGAAACCCCCGTTTTGATCGATGGCCCGGTGGGCCAATTGGAAGCCTTGTACCTGGATCACCCCGAACCACGTGGCCTGGCGCTGGTTTGCCACCCTAACCCGGTGCAGGGGGGGACCATGCTCAATAAAGTCGTCTCGACCCTGCAACGCACTGCCCGCGATGCGGGTTTGATTACTTTGCGCTTCAATTACCGTGGCGTGGGTGCCAGTGCCGGTACTCACGATATGGCCACCGGTGAGGTCGACGATGCTGAAGCGGCCGCCACCTGGCTGCGGGAAAAGCACCCGGACCTGCCAATCACCTTGCTGGGTTTTTCTTTCGGTGGGTATGTGGCCGCCAGCCTCGGCGGCCGCCTGGAAGCCAAAGGTGAAAAGCTCGCACACCTGTTCATGATCGCCGCTGCGGTGATGCGCCTGCGCGATACCGACGCGTTACCGCTGGGCTGCCCGTTGACCCTGATCCAACCGGAAAGCGACGAAGTGGTTGACCCGCAGCTGGTCTACGACTGGTCCGCCGCCCTCAAACGCCCCCATGAGTTGCTGAAAGTGGCAGAATGCGGACACTTTTTTCACGGCAAGCTGACCGATCTCAAGGATCTGGTGCTGCCACGCCTTTCGAATTGATGACAAGCGATCACCCATGACGACCCGTACCCGTATCCTCACCGGCATCACCACCACCGGCACGCCGCACCTGGGCAACTACGCCGGTGCGATTCGCCCGGCGATCCTCGCCAGCGAAGACGCGAATGCCGATTCCTTCTACTTCCTGGCCGACTACCACGCCCTGATCAAATGCGATGACCCGCAGCGCATCCAGCGCTCGCGTATGGAAATCGCCGCGACCTGGCTGGCCGGTGGCCTGGATGTGAACCGGGTGACCTTCTACCGCCAGTCGGACATCCCGGAAATCCCCGAGCTGACCTGGCTGCTGACCTGCGTTGCCGCCAAGGGCCTGCTCAACCGCGCCCATGCCTACAAGGCCTCGGTGGACAAGAACGTGGAAAACGGTGAAGACCCGGATGCGGGCATCAGCATGGGCCTGTACAGCTACCCGGTGCTGATGGCAGCGGACATCCTGATGTTCAACGCGCACAAGGTGCCGGTGGGCCGCGACCAGATCCAGCACGTGGAAATGGCCCGCGACATCGGCCAGCGCTTCAACCACCTGTTCGGCAACGGTAAAGAATTCTTCACCATGCCCGAGGCACTGATCGAAGAAAGCGTGGCCACCTTGCCGGGCCTGGATGGCCGCAAGATGTCCAAGAGCTACGACAACACCATCCCATTGTTCACCAGCGCCAAGGACATGAAGGACGCGATCTCGCGGATCGTCACCGACTCCCGCGCGCCAGGCGAAGCCAAGGACCCGGACAATTCGCACCTGTTCACCCTGTACCAGGCGTTTGCGACCAAGGCCCAGGAAGCCCAATTCCGTGGCGAGCTGCTAGAAGGCCTGGGCTGGGGCGAGGCGAAGAACCGTCTGTTCCAACTGCTCGACGGCCAGCTCGGCGAAGCGCGCGAGCGTTACCATCAACTGATGGCGCGCCCATCGGACATGGAGGACCTGCTGCAGGTCGGCGCCAAGAAGGCCCGCGCTGTGGCGGCACCGTTCCTGGCCGAGCTGCGTGAAGCGGTGGGCCTGCGTTCGTTCGTCAACCAGACGGCGGCGCCGGTCGCCACCAAGAAAAAAGCAGCGAAGGCTGCACGGTTTGTGAGCTTCCGCGAAGACGATGGCAGCTTCCGCTTCCGCCTGCTGGCGCCTAACGGTGAACAGCTTCTGGTTTCGCGCAAATTTTCTGATGGTAAGTTGGCAGGCGCTGCAACTAAAGATCTTCAGTCGGGTAAGGCACTGGATATTCGCGAAGAAGGAACCACCTTCAGCGTCTGGCTGGAAGGCTACTGCATCGCAGATGGGCCTTTCTTCGAAGAGATTTCATCTCGCGATGCCGCCATCGCCGCTTTGCGCGCTGCGTTGACCCCAATCGAGGATTAACCCGACCAAGGGTTGATTGCCATTATCCAGGGCCGTCGTTACAGTGTCGGCCCGTTTTTGTTGCCTTGCTAACGAAATTATGACGCCCCTAGAACGATATCAAGCTGATCTGAAACGCCCCGAGTTCTTCCACGACGCGGCCCAGGAAAATGCCGTGCGTCATTTGCAGCGCCTGTACGAGGACCTCGTGGCCGCGTCGCAAAGTAAGCCAGGGATGTTCAGCAAGCTGTTTGGCAAGAAAGACCACACGCCGGTCAAGGGCCTGTATTTCTGGGGCGGCGTGGGCCGGGGCAAGACTTACCTGGTAGACACCTTCTTTGAAGCACTGCCGTTCAAGGAAAAGGTGCGTACGCACTTCCACCGCTTCATGAAGCGCGTGCACGAAGAGATGAAGACCCTGCCGGGCGAGAAAAACCCGCTGACCATCATCGCCAAGCGTTTCTCCCAAGAGGCCCGGGTGATCTGCTTCGATGAATTCTTCGTCTCTGACATCACCGACGCCATGATCCTTGGCACGCTGATGGAAGAACTGTTCAAGAACGGTGTGACCCTGGTGGCCACGTCGAACATCGTGCCCGATGGCCTGTACAAGGACGGCCTGCAACGTGCGCGCTTCCTGCCGGCCATTGCGCTGATCAAGCAGAACACCGATATCGTCAACGTCGACAGCGGCGTCGACTACCGCTTGCGTCATCTGGAGCAAGCCGAGCTGTTCCACTTCCCGCTCAACGAAGCAGCACACGAAAGCCTGAAGAAAAGCTTCCGTGCCCTGACGCCGGAATGCACCCAGGCGGTGGAAAACGACAAGCTGATGATCGAGAACCGCGAAATCATCGCACTGCGCACCTGCGATGACGTGGCCTGGTTCGAGTTCCGCCAACTGTGCGATGGGCCGCGCAGCCAGAACGATTACATCGAGCTGGGCAAGATCTTCCACGCCGTGATCTTGAGTGGTGTGGAGCAGATGGGCGTGACCACCGACGATATCGCCCGACGGTTCATCAACATGGTCGATGAGTTCTACGACCGTAACGTCAAGCTGATCATCTCGGCGGAAGTCGAACTCAAGGACCTCTATACCGGCGGCCGCTTGAATTTCGAATTCCAGCGCACCCTGAGCCGCCTGCTGGAAATGCAGTCCCACGAGTTCCTGTCGCGCGGCCACAAGCCTTAATCAATCTCCGGCTCAATGGAGATCTAATGTGGGAGCCGGGCTTGCCCGCGATGGGGGTGTATCAGTCAACTATAGGCTGGCTGATACACCGTCATCGCAGGCAAGCCAGCTCCCACAATGGTTTGTGTTGGCCTGGAGTCAGGCGGCCTGCTGAAATTGCTGGCGATACTGGTTGGGCGACAACTCCGTGTGCTGCCTGAACAACCGCGCAAAGAAACTCGCATCGTCGTAACCCACCTCGTAGCTGATGGTCTTGATGCTCTTGCGGCTGCCCGAGAGCAGGCCCTTGGCGGTCTCGATGCGCAGGCGTTGCAGGTAATGCAGCGGCTTGTCACCGGTCGCGGTCTGGAAGCGGCGCATGAAGTTGCGGATGCTCATGCCGTGTTCCCGGGCGACGTCTTCAAAGCGGAATTTGTCGGCAAAGTGCTCTTCAAGCCAATGCTGGATCTGCAGGATGATCACGTCCTGATGCAGCTTCTGCCCGCCAAACCCGATCCGCCCCGGTGAATAGTTGCGCTGCACCTCATAGAGAATGTCGCGGGCCACCGCCTGGGCGATGTTGGCGCCGCAGAAGCGTTCGATCAGGTAGATATAAAGGTCGCAGGCCGACGTGGTGCCGCCGGCGCAATACAGGTTATCGGCATCCGTGAGGTGCTTGTCCTGGTTGAGCTGCACCTTGGGGAAGCGCTCGCTGAAGGCATTGAAGAAGCGCCAGTAGGTGGTCGCCTCTTTGCCATCGAGCAGCCCGGCTTCGGCCAGCCAGAACACCCCGGTGGCCTCGCCGCAGAGTACGGCGCCGCGGGCGTGCTGTTCGCGCAGCCACGGCAGCACCTGCGGGTAGCGGGAGCACAGGGCATCGAAGTCGTCCCAGAAAGCTGGCAGCACAATGATGTCGGCGTCTTCGAGGCCGCCGTCCACCGGCATGATCACATCGCTGAAGCTGCGCACGGACTGGCCGTCGGGGCTGACCAAGCGCGTTTCGAACCCTGGGGTCAGGCCCAGGCCTTGCTGTTTGCCATGGCGCAGGCTGGCGAGATGGAAGAAATCCTTGGCTTGCATGAGGGTTGAAGCGAATACCCGATCAATGGCCAAAATGCTGACGCGCCGCAACGGCGTGGAGATTTGGTTAGACATAATTTCATTTATTCTTATAGGGGAAAGTGGTCACCAGACGGCTGGATCGTCTTATTTTTTGTCGCATGTGTCCAGTGTCCCGTGACGCCTTCGGGGCATAGGCTCTGTGGGCTCGTCCTTGTCCGACAATCCACGCAGGTGACCCATGATCCCCAGAACCTTGTTCAGCTCGGAGCACGAACTCTTCCGTGAGAGCGTGCGCACCTTCCTCGAAAAGCACGCCGTGCCCTTCCATGGGCAATGGGAAAAGCAGGGCTATATCGAACGTAACCTGTGGAACCAGGCGGGGGAGGCGGGCATGTTGTGTTCCCACCTGCCGGAGGAATATGGCGGGCTGGGCGCAGATTTTCTCTACAGCGCGGTGGTGATCGAAGAAGTCAGCCGCCTGGGGTTGACCGGCATCGGCTTTTCCCTGCACTCGGATATCGTCGCGCCTTACATCCTGCATTACGGCAGTGAAGCACTGAAGCACAAGTACCTGCCCAAGTTGATCTCCGGGGAGATGGTCACGGCCATTGCCATGACCGAGCCGGGCGCTGGTTCCGACCTGCAGGGCGTCAAGACCACAGCGGTTTTGGACGGCGATGAGTACGTGATCAACGGCTCCAAGACCTTTATCACCAATGGCTACCTGGCCGATCTGGTGATCGTCGTTGCCAAGACCGACCCCAAGGCCGGCGCCAAGGGCACCAGCCTGTTCCTGGTAGAAGCCGACACGCCGGGCTTCGACAAGGGCAAGCGCCTGGAGAAAGTCGGCATGAAGGCGCAGGACACCTCGGAGCTGTTCTTCCAGGATGTGCGCGTGCCCAAGGAAAACCTGCTGGGCCAGGCGGGCATGGGCTTTGCGTACCTGATGCAGGAACTGCCGCAAGAACGCCTGACTGTGGTGATTGGCGCGCTGTCTTCAGCCGAAGCGGCGTTGCAATGGACCCTTGAGTACACGCGAGAGCGCAAGGCGTTCGGCAAGGCGATTGCCGATTTCCAGAACACCCGGTTCAAGCTGGCGGAGATGGCCACCGAGATTCAGATTGGCCGCGTGTTTGTCGATCAGTGCATGGCCTTGCATCTGGAAGGCAAGCTGGACGTGCCCACGGCGGCGATGGCCAAGTACTGGGCCACAGACCTGCAGTGCAAGGTGCTCGATGAGTGCGTGCAGTTACATGGCGGCTACGGCTTCATGTGGGAATACCCGATTGCCCGGGCCTGGGCGGATGCGCGGGTGCAGCGCATTTATGCGGGGACCAATGAGATCATGAAGGAGATCATTGCGAGGGCGCTTTGATGTTCTGGTGTTCTTGATGGCCTCATCGCAGGCAAGCCAGCTCCCACACTTGAATGCATTCACAGATCAAAATGTGGGAGCTGGCTTGCCTGCGATAGCGGTCTACCGATCAATCAAGGCGCTGGATTCGGATGATCCTTCTGAATCGCCTCAATCCCATCCAGCACCTCTTTCGACAATTTCAGTTCGGCACTGGCGATGTTGCTGTCCAGTTGTTCCAGTGATGTGGCCCCAATGATATTGCTGGTCACAAACGGCTGCTGTGTCACAAACGCCAGCGCCATCTGCGCCGGGTCCAGGCCATGCTCGCGCGCCAACGCCACATACCGGCTGCACGCCGCTTCCGATTGCGGGTTGAAGTAGCGGCTGAAACGGCTGTACTCGGTCAGGCGCGCCTTGGCCGGACGTGCGCCGTCTTCATACTTGCCACTGAGCATGCCGAACGCCAAAGGCGAATAGGCCAGCAAGCCGCACTGCTCACGAATGGCAACTTCCGCCAGGCCCACTTCAAAGCTGCGGTTGAGCAGGTTGTAGGGGTTCTGGATCGACACTGCACGCGGCCAGCCGCGGGCTTCGGCCAGGGCGAGGAACTTCATGGTGCCCCACGGCGTTTCGTTGGACAGGCCAATGTGGCGGATCTTGCCGGCCTTCACCTGTTCATCCAGGGCTTCGAGCGTTTCCTCCAGTGGCGTGAGGTCGTCTTCGTCCTTGTGCTTGTAGCTCAACTGGCCGAAGAAGTTGGTGCTGCGCTCCGGCCAATGCAGTTGGTAGAGGTCGATCCAGTCGGTCTGCAGGCGCTTGAGGCTGGCGTCGAGGGCTGCGCCGATGTGCTTGCGGTTGTGGCGCAGGTGGCCATCGCGGATGTAGTCGATGGTGTTGCCGGGGCCGGCGATTTTGCTGGCAAGGATCCAGTCGGCGCGGTCGCCACGGCTTTTGAAGTAGTTGCCGATGTAGCGCTCGGTGGTGGCATAGGTGTCGGCCTTGGGCGGCACCGGGTACATTTCTGCAGTGTCGAGGAAGTTGATCCCCGCGACCTTGGCCCGTTCGATCTGCGCGAAGGCCTCTGCCTCGCTGTTCTGCTCGCCCCAGGTCATGGTGCCCAACGCGATCGCGCTGACATTCAGATCGGTGCGGCCCAGCTGTCGGTAATCCATCGGGTACTCCTTCGGGGGAAAACAATCATAAAAGCAGGTTGAATTTTTTTTCGCAATCTGCATAATTGCCCACCTCTTTCTGCAGTGGAAGTGATGCGCCGCCTGCCGAAGAATCTTGCCGTTGAACGGACGCGCCGACCCGAGCCCCCGATAGCGTCTGTATCCGGCTGCCTTTGACCTTGTCAAAGTACGCACTATTCAGTAAGATCCGCCGTCTAAATTTACAGGCGGCCCCTGAGGCTATTAAAGAATGACAACTTTTACTGCAAAACCGGAAACAGTTCAGCGCGACTGGTTTGTCGTCGACGCCGCTGGTCAGACCCTGGGTCGTCTGGCCACTGAAGTCGCCAGCCGTCTGCGTGGCAAGCACAAGCCTGAATACACCCCGCACGTTGATACCGGCGACTACATCGTCATCATCAATGCTGAGCAGGTTCGTGTAACCGGCAACAAAGCAAGCGACAAAATGTACTACCGTCACTCCGGTTTCCCAGGCGGTATCAAGTCTTCCAACTTCGAAGGCCTGATTGCCAAGAAGCCTGAAGCCCCGATCGAAATCGCGGTCAAAGGCATGCTGCCTAAGGGCCCACTGGGTCGCGATATGTTTCGCAAGCTGAAAGTCTATGCGGGCGCTGTACACCCTCATGCTGCTCAGCAGCCCCAAGAACTGAAGTTTTAACGGAATAGTTCATTATGTCGGCGACTCAAAATTACGGCACTGGCCGTCGCAAAACCGCAACCGCACGCGTTTTCCTGCGTCCGGGCACTGGTAACATCTCGATCAACAACCGCTCCCTGGACAACTTCTTCGGTCGCGAAACTGCCCGCATGGTAGTTCGTCAGCCGCTGGAATTGACCGAGACCGTTGAAAAGTTCGACATCTACGTCACCGTTATCGGTGGCGGTGTAAGTGGTCAAGCTGGCGCAATCCGCCACGGTATCACTCGCGCTCTGATGCAGTACGACGAAACCCTGCGTGGCGCTCTGCGCAAAGCTGGCTTCGTGACTCGCGATGCTCGTGAAGTTGAACGTAAGAAAGTCGGTCTGCGTAAAGCGCGTAAGCGTCCGCAGTACTCGAAGCGTTAATTCGCTTTACGTTCCACAAAAACGCCCAGCCTCCTCACGGAGCTGGGCGTTTTTTATTGCCTGTGATTTATGCACTTTTTTCGCCGTGACAACTTGCCACATCCGTAGACCCCCTATACTACAAGGCCTGGAGACGGAGCTCCGGGCAATTCCCTTGTCATACGTGGGGCTTTTCATTACCATCCGTCAAAATTTTTATAAGTAAAGATTCAACACTTAGTAGACGCCTGATTTAACAGGCCAAAAAGCTGATGGGAGAGGACTGAATGAGCAATGACGGCGTGAATGCAGGCCGGCGTCGCTTCTTGGTAGCAGCCACATCCGTGGTGGGTGCTGCAGGAGCGGTGGGGGCTGCGGTCCCGTTCGTGGGGTCATGGTTTCCCAGTGCCAAGGCGAAAGCCGCAGGTGCACCGGTGAAGGTGAATGTCAGCAAGATCGAGCCAGGCCAGCAGATGATTGCTGAGTGGCGCGGCCAGCCGGTTTTCATTGTTCGTCGTACCGAGGAAATCCTGGGGAATCTGAAGAAGATCGAAGGCCAGCTGTCTGACCCGACATCCGAAAAGTCCGACCAGCCCGCCTACGCCAAGAACGAAGCACGTTCGATCAAGCCAGAGATTCTGCTGCTGGTTGGTCTTTGTACCCATCTGGGTTGCTCACCTACCTTCCGCCCGGAAGTGGCGCCTGTCGATTTGGGCAAAGACTGGGTCGGCGGTTATTTCTGCCCGTGCCACGGTTCCCACTATGACCTTGCGGGCCGCGTCTACAAGTCCCAGCCCGCCCCCCTGAACCTGCCGGTTCCTCCTCACAATTACGAATCTGACGACATCATTGTCATTGGCCTCGACAAGGAGAACGCGTGATGAGCAAGTTCATGGATTGGGTGGATGCGCGCTTCCCCGCCACTAAAATGTGGGAAGACCATCTCAGCAAATATTACGCACCGAAAAACTTCAACTTCTTCTACTTCTTCGGCTCCTTGGCCTTGCTGGTGCTGGTCAACCAGATCGTCACCGGCGTGTGGTTGACGATGAGCTACACGCCGTCGGCGGAAGAGGCGTTTGCTTCTGTCGAATACATCATGCGTGACGTCGAGTACGGCTCGATCCTGCGCCTGCTGCACTCCACCGGCGCGTCGGCGTTCTTTATCGTTGTCTACCTGCACATGTTCCGCGGCCTGCTCTACGGCTCGTACCAGAAGCCTCGTGAGCTGGTTTGGGTCTTCGGCATGTTGATCTATCTGGCGCTGATGGCCGAAGCCTTCATGGGCTACCTGCTACCTTGGGGCCAGATGTCGTACTGGGGCGCCCAGGTGATCATCTCGCTGTTCGGCGCAATCCCGGTGATCGGCAACGACCTGACCCAGTGGATTCGTGGTGACTACCTGATCTCCGGCATCACCCTGAACCGCTTCTTCGCCTTGCACGTGGTGGCCTTGCCGATCGTGATCCTGGGCCTGGTGGTATTGCATATCCTGGCGCTGCACGAAGTGGGTTCCAACAACCCGGATGGTGTGGACATCAAGAAGCACAAGGACGAAAACGGCATCCCGCTGGATGGCATTCCGTTCCACCCGTACTACACCGTGAAAGACATTGTCGGCGTGGTCGTGTTCCTGTTTGTGTTCTGCTCGATCGTGTTCTTTTTCCCGGAGATGGGTGGTTATTTCCTGGAGAAGCCTAACTTCGAACAGGCCAACGCCTTCAAGACACCTGAGCACATTGCCCCGGTCTGGTACTTCACGCCGTTCTACGCGATCTTGCGTGCGATCCCCGACAAACTCATGGGCGTGATCGCCATGGGCGCGGCCATCGCGGTGCTGTTCGTGCTGCCGTGGCTCGACCGTAGCCCGGTCAAGTCAATGCGCTACAAAGGTTGGCTGAGCAAGATCTGGCTGTGGGTGTTCTGCATTTCGTTCGTGATCCTGGGTGTGTTGGGTGTATTGGCGCCCACCCCTGAGCGGACGTTGCTGTCGCAGGTCTGCACCTTCCTGTACTTCGCCTACTTTATTCTGATGCCGTTCTATACCCGGCTCGAGAAGACCAAACCGGTTCCGGAAAGGGTGACTGGCTGATGAAAAAATTACTCGTTGCATTCGTGCTTGCGGCGCTGCCGCTACTGTCCTTCGCTGCCGAACATGGTGCGCAGCTGGAAAAAGTCGATATCGATGTGTCTGACAAAGCCGCCATGCAGGATGGGCTGCGTACATTCACCAACTACTGCATGGGGTGCCACAGCGCCAAGTTCCAACGGTACGAGCGCGTTGCCGATGACCTGGGCATTCCCCATGAAGTGATGCTCAGCCACGCGGTGTTCACGGGTGCCAAGATCGGCGACCACATGAACATCGGCATGCAGCCGGCCGACGCCAAGACCTGGTTCGGCGCCGCGCCGCCCGACCTCACCCTGGTGGCTCGTGTACGCGGTACCGACTGGCTCTACGGTTACCTCAAATCCTTCTACGAAGACCCTGCACGCCCCTATGGCGTGAACAACAAAGTCTTCCCGAACGTCGGCATGCCGAACGTTCTGGTCGGCCTGCAGGGGCGCCAGGTGGTAGGATGCAAACAGGTTCAGGTCGTTGAAGACGGCAAGAAGCAATATGATCCGTTGACCGGCACGCCGCTGACCCATGAAGCGTGCGATCAACTGACCATCGTGCCCAAGACCGGTACGCTGACCGAAGAGCAGTTCGACGAGAAGGTCAAGAACCTAGTGACCTTCCTGGCCTACTCGGCCAACCCGGTCAAACTGCAGCATCAGCGCATCGGTACCTACGTCTTGCTGTACCTGGCTTTCTTCTTTGTATTCGCTTATTTGCTCAAGCGTGAATACTGGAAGGATGTGCATTGATCCAACCGTAAGCAATTGCTGTTAATCTTGCGCGCCCAGCGGCATCTCTGAACACGTAGCGCCGGTTTGAACCGGACGTTACAGGGATGCTTTCTGGGCGCGCTCGTTTTTGAGCTTTCGATAATTTCAACAAGCGAGGAGGACCGCCATGGGCGTGACCAACCGGTTGGCCTGTTACTCCGACCCCGCCGACCACTATTCCCACCGAGTACGCATCGTGCTCGCAGAGAAGGGTGTCAGCGCCGAGATCATCAGTGTGGAGGCGGGCCGTCAGCCGCCGAAGCTGATCGAAGTGAACCCTTACGGCAGCTTGCCCACCCTGGTCGATCGTGACCTGGCGTTGTGGGAGTCGACCGTGGTGATGGAATACTTGGATGAGCGTTACCCTCATCCGCCTTTGCTGCCGGTGTACCCGGTGGCGCGTGCCAACAGTCGCCTGCTGATCCATCGGATCCAGCGTGACTGGTGCGGGTTGGTGGATGTGATCCTGGATTCGCGTTCCAAAGAAGCCGCTCGTGTGCAGGCGCGCAAGGAATTGCGCGAGAGCCTCACCGGCGTTTCGCCGTTGTTCGCCGATAAACCTTTTTTCCTCAGTGAGGAACAAAGCCTGGTGGACTGCTGCCTATTACCCATACTCTGGCGTTTGCCGATTCTGGGCATTGAACTGCCACGGCCGGCCAAGCCGTTGCTTGATTACATGGAGCGCCAGTTTGCGCGTGAGGCTTTCCAGGCAAGTCTGTCTGGTGCCGAACGTGATATGCGCTAAGGCTTAAGGAGCCGTTGATGAACTCCAGTCGACCTTACCTGGTCCGCGCGCTCTATGAGTGGATTGTGGACAACGATTGCACCCCGCACATGCTGGTCAATTCCGAATTTCCTGCGGTTCAGGTACCCCAGGGTTTTGCCAGTGACGGACAGATTGTGCTGAACGTATCGCCCAGTGCCGTGCGCCACCTGCACATGGACAACGAAGCGGTGAGCTTCGAAGGGCGTTTCGGCGGTGTGCCCCATACGCTGTTCGTGCCCATCGGCGCCATCCTCGGGATCTACGCCCGGGAAAATGGCCAGGGCATGGTGTTCGATCTGGAGTCGCCTTTGGAGGATGACGAAACGATCGAAGGCGAAGACGGTGATGATGTACCGCCACCGGATACCGAGCCGCCGCGCCCTAGCGGTCGGCCAAGCTTGAAAGTGGTGAAGTAGGCGGATTTCGCTTACAGATCCATCTGAAAAATGCCCCGACGTCTGTCGGGGCATTTTTTTTGCGTGAAGGATATGGATGAAAGTCGCGCCAGAACGGTGATCGTACAACCACCATGGGCTATGATGCGGTCTTTAGTTCGTCGAGAAAGATGGTTCATCATGGAAAACGCCAGCGCCGCCCCACGTCTTCCCCGCAAGCGCCGCAGCCTTGCCCAGGAATTGGTCACGGTGTTGTCCGAGCAGATCCGCGATGGCCAGCTCAAACGCGGCGACAAGCTGCCGACCGAGTCGGCGATCATGGACGCCCATGGCGTTAGCCGGACGGTGGTGCGTGAAGCCATCTCGCGCCTGCAGGCGGCGGGGCAGGTCGAGACTCGCCACGGTATCGGCACCTTCGTGCTGGACACGCCAAGCCCCAGCGGTTTTCGCATAGACCCGGCCACTGTGGTGACCTTGCGTGATGTGCTGGCGATTCTGGAGCTGCGTATCAGCCTGGAAGTGGAGTCTGCGGGCCTCGCGGCGCTGCGTCGCAGCGATGAGCAATTAGCGGCCATGCGTGCGGCCCTCGATGCCTTGAATGAAAGTGCCGCCCACGCCGGCGATGCGGTGGCGTCTGACTTTGCCTTCCACCTGGAAATTGCACTGTCTACCGGCAACCGCTACTTCACCGACATCATGACCCACCTGGGCACCAGCATCATTCCGCGTACCCGCCTGAATTCGGCACGCCTGGCCCATGATGATCAACAGCACTACATGAGCCGTTTGAGCCGCGAACACGAAGAGATTTATGAGGCGATAGCCCGCCAGGATTCGGATGCGGCGCGGGCTGCGATGCGCTTGCATTTGACCAATAGTCGCGAACGACTGCGTCATGCCCATGAAGAGGCAGAGGCGCAGCGGGTCTGAGGTCATTCATATCCCGTGTGGGAGCTGGCTTGCCTGCGATGGCGGTGTGTCAGTCACTTCGCTTGTCACTGAACAACTGCATTCGCAGGCAAGCCAGCTCCCACATTTGATCTCCGTTATCTGGAGTACCGCGTCTATTTAGCTGGCGGGTTGGTTTGGCTTGTAGTCTTTAAGCAGTAAATACGTACTCCACCCCCACCAATCATTGGTCCAGTGCTTGTCGTTCAAATCGTTGACGTCCTTGCGCCGCAGCACCTTGTCCCCCTCCATCTTGAACAGCGGCGAGAAGTTATTCGCCGGGTTTTGCGCGGCGTTCAGGTCGGGCACATACAGCGGTGCCTTGAACTCAGCCGGGGAGAGCGCGATACCGCTGATGAAGGTTTCGAAGATTTCATCTGCCGAGGCCTGTACCGCCCGTTTGACCTGTACGCGATTGTCGGCGTCGATGCTGTCGAAGTAGCGCTTGTCGCCGTAGGCATGCCACTGAGCGCCCATGGCATTGCGCACCTTGAGCCCGAATTTACTGTCTTCATCGTGCATGAAGCGGCTGATCAGCGAGCCGAGCTCCCCAGGCGTCACCACCGCTGCCAGTTGTTTACGCGGTACCCGCAGGTGGCCGGCGGAAAACAGGTCGGTCAAAAAATGATCGGCAAAGCTGTTCATGGCGTAGGCCAATTCCAGGGCCTGGTCGGTGCCGGTCTGATGGGCCACTACTGCCTGTTGCAAGGCTGCCGTATGGCCGGCCAAGTAGGCGGACAGGGCCCATTCACCGAAGTGGTCGGCGTTGTCCGCTGCCAGCTTCAGGTAGCGGCCCAGCGGGACGAGGGCCGAAACAGCACTGCCACCACCGGTAATGCGGTTCCACTCCTCCGACAACGTATCTCCCAGGGCGTCATAGGCTTCATGAGGCTGTTTGCCGTCCTTGATCGCCTGGTTGACGGCGTTGATCTCCTTTTGCATCACCGCCAGGATTTTTTGCGCTTCTTCCCGTGAAGCAGGCAACACGGCAAGAGAATTGAAGGCCGCGGTGAAGCGTTGCACGCGCTCGGCCGGAGAATTGCCATCGCTGATCGGTTGGCCGGGGATGCCATAGAAGTCGCCGCCCAGGGCGATCACTTGGCCATAGGTCAGCGCAAGCCCGTTGGGCAGGTGCAGTTCGACTTGGCGCGCAGGAATGGCCGGGGCGTCCTTGACGAAGCGAAGCAGGGTGTCATCGCCGATGGCGGTGTGTTCACCGCCTTCGAAGCGCAGGGTAGGTGGTGTTTTTTCGGGTGCTGCGAGTTCAAGACCTGACATGTTAGCTCCTTGCTATGTCGTAGGAATCTTTCGTGATAACTGTATATACATACAGTTATCTGAATCATAGGTGAGAAATTTCCTACGTCAAGAGCTACGTCTTAAGCCATCAAAGGATTACGCCGGATGAATTGCAGTTGACGAATTTATTTATAGTTGTACGATGACGTACGACATCATCAAAACCAACAACAACCTTTCGTTAGAAAGTCTTCGCCCAGGGTGTTCGAATAATGAATCCACAAGAACTGAAGTCCATCCTCTCCCACGGTCTGCTGTCTTTCCCGGTGACCGATTTCAACGCCCAGGGTGATTTCCACCAGGCGGGTTACATCAAGCGCCTGGAATGGCTGGCCCCTTATGGCGCCAGCGCCTTGTTCGCCGCAGGTGGCACAGGTGAGTTTTTCTCCTTGGCGGCCAGCGAATATTCCCAGGTGGTGAAAACCGCCGTGGATACCTGTGCGTCCAGCGTGCCGATCCTGGCCGGTGTAGGCGGTGCCACCCGCCAGGCCATCGAGTATGCCCAAGAGGCCGAACGCCTCGGCGCCAAAGGTTTGTTGCTGCTGCCGCACTACCTCACCGAAGCCAGCCAGGACGGGGTTGCCGCCCACGTTGAAGCCGTGTGCAAGTCGGTCAAGATCGGCGTGGTGGTGTACAACCGCAACGTCTGCCGCCTGACCGCACCGCTGTTGGAGCGTCTGGCCGAACGTTGCCCGAACCTGATCGGCTACAAGGATGGCCTGGGTGATATCGAGCTGATGGTGTCGATCCGCCGTCGCCTGGGCGACCGTTTCAGCTACCTCGGTGGCTTGCCGACCGCAGAGGTTTACGCCGCGGCCTACAAGGCCCTGGGCGTGCCGGTGTACTCCTCGGCGGTGTTCAACTTCATCCCCAAGACTGCGATGGATTTCTACCACGCCATTGCTCGCGAAGATCACGCCACCGTGGGCAAGATCATTGACGACTTCTTCCTGCCATACCTGGATATCCGTAACCGCAAGGCCGGTTACGCGGTGAGCATCGTCAAGGCCGGTGCGAAAATCGTCGGTTATGACGCAGGCCCGGTGCGCACGCCACTGACCGACCTGCTGCCGGAAGAGTACGAAGCCCTCGCCGCGCTGATCGACAAGCAAGGCGCGCAATAAATTATCCACAAGGCCGCTGAGCAATCAGCGGCCTTTTGCGTCAGGAGAAGATTCGTGTCCCAGGCAAAGCGTTTTGAGAACTACATCAATGGCGAATGGGTAACCGGCGCCGACTACTGCACCAATATCAACCCGTCGGATGTGTCCGACGCCATTGGCGAATACGCCAAAGCGGACGTGGCCCAAGTCAACGCAGCCATCGACGCTGCCCGCGCCGCGTTCCCGGCGTGGTCCACCTCCGGTATCCAGGCGCGTCACGATGCGCTGGATAAAGTCGGCAGCGAGATTCTCGCCCGTCGTGAAGAACTCGGCACCCTGCTGGCCCGGGAAGAGGGCAAGACCCTGCCCGAAGCCATTGGCGAGGTGACCCGCGCCGGCAATATCTTCAAATTCTTCGCGGGTGAGTGCCTGCGCCTGTCGGGCGATTACGTGCCTTCGGTACGCCCCGGCGTCAACGTTGAAGTGACCCGCGAAGCCCTCGGTGTGGTGGGCTTGATCACCCCGTGGAACTTCCCGATTGCCATCCCCGCGTGGAAAATCGCCCCGGCCCTGGCCTACGGCAACTGCGTGGTGATCAAGCCTGCCGAACTGGTGCCGGGCTGCGCCTGGGCCTTGGCCGAAATCATCTCCCGTGCCGGCTTCCCTGCCGGTGTGTTCAACCTGGTGATGGGCAGTGGCCGTGTGGTCGGCGACGTGTTGGTCAACAGCCCGAAAGTCGATGGCATCAGTTTCACCGGGTCTGTGGGCGTTGGGCGTCAGATCGCCGTCAGCTGTGTATCGCGCCAGGCCAAGGTGCAGTTGGAAATGGGGGGCAAAAACCCGCAGATCATTCTCGACGATGCCGACCTCAAGCAGGCTGTCGAGCTGTCGGTACAGAGTGCGTTCTACTCCACCGGCCAGCGTTGCACCGCGTCGAGCCGCTTGATTGTCACCGCGGGGATCCACGACCAGTTTGTCGCCGCCATGGCCGAGCGCATGAAGTCGATCAAGGTGGGCCACGCTTTGAATAGCGGCACCGACATTGGCCCGGTGGTATCCCAGGTTCAGTTGGATCAGGACCTGAAATACATCGACATCGGCCAGAGCGAAGGTGCCCGGCTGGTGAGTGGGGGCGGCCTGGTGACCTGCGACACCGAAGGCTATTACCTGGCGCCCACACTGTTTGCCGACAGTGAAGCTGCCATGCGCATCAGCCGTGAAGAGATCTTCGGCCCGGTGGCCAACGTGGTGCGCGTGGCGGACTACGAGGCGGCGCTGGCCATGGCCAATGACACCGAGTTCGGCTTGTCGGCCGGTATTGCCACCACCTCGCTCAAATATGCCAACCACTTCAAGCGCCACTCCCAGGCCGGGATGGTGATGGTCAACCTGCCGACGGCGGGGGTGGATTACCACGTTCCATTTGGTGGCCGTAAGGGCTCCTCCTACGGTTCGCGTGAGCAGGGTCGCTATGCGCAAGAGTTCTACACCGTGGTGAAAACCAGCTACATCGGTTCGTAACACGCAGCACCCCGTGGCACCGGCTCCAGGTGGGCGCTGGTTAGCCTGCGATAGCATCACCTCGGTCTGGCTGACACACCGAGGTGCCTGCATCGCGGGCAAGCCCGGCTCCCACATAGAGCGGTTTCCACGGCAAAAAAAATGATTACCCGCAAAAAAAATAATTAGTGGGAGTACTTCTACATGCAAGCGACCAAGCCGACCCACGTCCGCTATTTGATCCTGCTCATGCTGTTCCTGGTGACCACGATCAACTACGCCGACCGGGCCACCATCGCTATCGCCGGCTCCAGCCTGCAAAAAGACCTCGGTATCGACGCGGTCACCCTCGGTTATATCTTCTCTGCATTCGGTTGGGCCTACGTGGCCGGGCAAATTCCCGGTGGCTGGCTGCTCGACCGTTTCGGCTCGAAAAAAGTCTATGCCCTGAGCATCTTCACCTGGTCGCTGTTCACCGTGCTGCAAGGCTATGTCGGTGAGTTTGGCGTCTCCACTGCGGTGGTCGCGCTGTTCATGCTGCGCTTCATGGTGGGCTTGGCCGAGGCGCCGTCGTTTCCGGGAAATGCCCGCATTGTTGCGGCGTGGTTTCCTACGGCTGAACGCGGCACTGCGTCGGCGATCTTCAACTCGGCCCAGTACTTCGCCACGGTGCTGTTCGCGCCGTTGATGGGCTGGATCGTCTATCGCTTCGGCTGGCAGCACGTGTTTATCGTGATGGGTGTGATCGGCATTGTTTTCTCGCTGATCTGGCTGAAAGTTATCCACAGCCCGCGCCAACATCCGATGATCAACGAGGCCGAGTTCAATCACATCGCCGCCAATGGCGCGATGGTCGATATGGATCAGGACAAGGGCAAGGGTAAAAAAACCGACGGGCCGAAGTGGGATTACATCCGTCAGCTCCTGACCAACCGTATGATGCTCGGCGTCTACCTGGGCCAGTACTGCATCAATGGCATCACTTACTTCTTCCTGACCTGGTTTCCGGTGTACCTGGTGCAGGAGCGTGGCATGACCATCCTCAAAGCCGGCTTCATTGCCTCGTTACCGGCGATCTGTGGCTTTATCGGCGGGGTGCTCGGCGGGGTGATTTCCGACTACCTGCTGCGCAAGGGTCATTCGCTGACCTTCGCACGCAAGGCGCCGATCATCGGTGGCCTGCTGATTTCCAGCAGCATCGTGGCTTGCAATTACGTGGACATCGAATGGATGGTGGTGGGCTTCATGGCCTTGGCCTTCTTCGGCAAAGGCGTTGGCGCACTAGGGTGGGCGGTGGTGTCCGACACCTCGCCGAAACAGATCGCCGGGCTCAGTGGCGGCTTGTTCAACACCTTCGGTAACCTGGCGTCGATCACCACGCCGATTGTGATTGGCTACATCATCAGCACCACCGGCTCGTTCAAATGGGCGCTGGTGTTCGTCGGCGCCAACGCGCTGGTGGCGGTATTCAGCTACCTGGTGATTGTCGGCCCGATCAAGCGCGTGGTGCTCAAGGAGCCGCCTACCAAAGGCCCGGAGTTGACCAATCTTTCCCAAGCGCATTCCTGAGGTTCGTGTGATGCAGTTGATTGAACATGCTGACTCGCCGCGCTCGATCCGTTTGCACGAGCGCGACAATGTGGTGATCGTGGTGAACGATCAAGGGGTACCCGCCGGTACCGAGTTTCCCGACGGCCTGGTCACCGTGGATTTCATCCCGCAGAGCCACAAGGTGACCCTGGAAGACATCCCCGAGGGCGGCCAGATTATTCGCTACGGCCAGACCATCGGTTATGCCCTGGCGCCGATTCCTCGCGGCAGTTGGGTGCAGGAGGACCAGTTGCGCATGCCCACCGCACCGCCGCTGGACAGCTTGCCGCTGTCCACCGAGGTGCCTGAAACCCAGGCGCCCCTGGAGGGGTTTACCTTCGAGGGCTATCGCAATGCGGACGGCACCGTGGGCACGCGCAACATCCTCGGCATTACCACCACCGTGCAATGCGTTACCGGCGTGCTGGACCATGCGGTCAAGCGCATCAAGGACGAGTTGCTGCCTCAATACCCGCATGTCGATGACGTGGTGGCGCTGACCCACAGCTACGGTTGCGGCGTGGCGATTACGGCGACGGATGCCTACATCCCCATCCGCACCGTGCGCAACCTGGCGCGCAACCCCAACCTGGGCGGCGAAGCCTTGGTGATCAGCCTGGGCTGTGAAAAGCTCCAGGCCGGCCAGGTGATGCACGACAACGACAGCTCCGTGGACCTGAGCGAGCCGTGGCTGTATCGCTTGCAGGATTCCAGCCATGGCTTTACCGAAATGATCGAGCAGATCATGGCCCTGGCCGACGTGCGCTTGAAAAAACTCAACCAGCGCCGCCGCGAAACCGTGCCGGCCTCCGAGTTGATCCTGGGCATGCAGTGCGGCGGCAGCGATGCGTTTTCCGGCATCACCGCCAACCCGGCGCTGGGGTTGGCCTCGGATCTGTTACTGCGCGCCGGCGCGACGGTGATGTTTTCCGAAGTGACTGAAGTGCGCGATGCGATTTACCTGCTGACCTCACGCGCGCAGAACCCGGACGTCGCCCGCGAGCTGGTCCGGGAGATGGACTGGTATGACCGTTACCTGGCCAAGGGCGAGGCAGACCGCAGCGCCAATACCACGCCGGGTAACAAGAAGGGCGGGCTGTCGAATATTGTCGAGAAGTCGTTGGGCTCCATCGTCAAATCCGGCAGCAGTGCCATCAACGGCGTACTTGGCCCTGGCGAGCGCTTCAAGGAAAAGGGCCTGATCTTCTGCGCCACACCGGCCAGTGATTTTGTCTGCGGCACCTTGCAACTGGCAGCGGGTATGAACCTGCACGTGTTCACCACCGGGCGCGGCACGCCGTATGGGCTGGCGATGGCGCCGGTGGTGAAGGTTTCGACCCGCACCGAACTGGCCCAGCGTTGGCCGGACCTGATCGATATCGACGCCGGGCGCATTGCCACGGGGCGGGCGAGTATCGAGGAGCTGGGTTGGGAGCTGTTCCACTTCTATCTGGATGTGGCCAGCGGCAAGAAGCAGACCTGGGCAGAGCGGCATAAGCTGCATAACGACATCACGCTGTTCAACCCGGCGCCGATTACCTGAAACCAGGCGCTAACCCTGTAGGAGCGAGCTTGCTCGCGAAAGACGCCAACGATAACGCGTGTTAACTGAATGAACGCGGCGCCTGGGAGTTTCTCGCGAGCAAGCTCGCTCCTACGAGGGCAAGCCAGCTCCCACATTTGAATGGCGTTGCCCACACGAACCCGCTCGTACTGGCTTATCATTAGCCAACTAACGACGCCCACCAAGGTTCTCCCCGGCATGCTGGCAATCTTCCTCACCACCCTCACCATCACCGCGCCGGTGTTTGCCATGCTGTTCCTGGGCGTGTTTCTAAAGCGCATCAACTGGATCAATGACAACTTTATCCACACCGCATCGTCCCTGGTGTTCAACGTGGCCATGCCGGCGCTGCTGTTCCTTGGCATTCTGCATGCCGACCTGCACTCGGCGCTCAAGCCGGGCCTGCTCATCTACTTCTGCGTCGCCACCCTGGTGAGCTTTGCCGTGGCCTGGGGTTGGGCGATCTTTCGCTGCAAGCGCGAAGACCGAGGCATCTACGCCCAAGGCGCGTTTCGTGGCAATAACGGGGTCATCGGCCTGGCACTGGCGGCCAGTATGTACGGCGATTACGGCATATCCCTGGGCGCGATCCTCGCCGCGCTGGTGATCCTCTTTTACAACACGCTGTCGACCATTGTGCTGGCGGTCTATAGCCCGGTGATCAAGTCCGACCCGTGGAGCATCTTCAAAAGCGTATTGGCCAACCCGCTGATTATCAGCGTGATCGTCGCTACACCGTTCGCGTACTTCCAGATCGGCGTGCCCGGTTGGCTTGAGAAATCCTTGCAATACCTGTCCGATACCACGCTGCCGCTGGCGTTGATTTGCATCGGTGGCACCTTGTCCATGGCCGCGCTACGCAAGAGCGGCAACATGGCGTTGAGCGCGAGCCTGATGAAGATGATCTGGCTACCGGTGATCGCCACCCTGGGCGCGTGGTTGCTGGGGTTCCGAGGGCCGGAGTTGGGGATTCTGTTCCTGTATTTCGGAGCGCCGACCGCCGCCGCAAGCTTTGTGATGGCCCGGGCGGCGCAGGGTAATCATGAGCTGGCGGCCGCGATTATCGTGATCACCACGCTGATGGCGGCGGTGACCACGAATATCGGGATTTTTGTGTTGCAGGCGGGTGGTTGGATCTGAAATAGGCGGGCAGCTTGAGGCCCCATCGCAGGCAAGCCAGCTCCCACACTAGGACGCGTTCACACATCCATATGTGGGTGCTGGCTTGCCTGCGATAGCCACAGGACAGTCACTGCTGATCGGCCTGATACGCCTCAATCACTTCCTGCGCCGCCCGAAACGCATCAATCGCTGCCGGCACCCCTGCATACACCGCGCAATGCAGCAGCGCTTCGCTAATCTCCTCCACCGTACAGCCATTATTCAGCGCACCGCGCACATGGCCCTTGAGTTCCTGCGGGCACTTGAGGGCGGTGAGGGCGGCGAGGGTGATCAGGCTGCGGGTCTTGAGCGGTAACCCTTCGCGGTTCCAGACGCTGCCCCACGCGTGCTCATTGACGAAGTCCTGCAGCGGCTGGGTGAACGCCGTGGCATTACCCAGGGCGCGGTCGACGAACGCATCGCCCATGACCTGGCGACGTACTTCAACCCCGGCTTTTTTCTGATCGGTCATTGCGATTCCCTCTTGTGTTGGCGGTGCCAGGCGCGCAGTGAGGTGAACAACAGCAGAGCCCCTAACGCCGGCAGGACGTAATACAGCATCAATTGTTCAAGCTTGTTGGCCAGCGGCATGCCAGTGGTGAAGGCCATGACATGCAGACCGTACGCCAGGTACAGCCCCAGCAGCACCAGCCCTTCGATGCGTGTTACCCGATAGCCGGTATAGAACACCGGCAGGCACAGGATGATTGTGCCGAGCATCACCGGTAAATCGAAGTCCAGGGCGTTGGGCGAGACCGACAGCGGCGTCGGCGCCACCAGTGCGGTAAAGCCCAGCACGCCGAGCAGGTTGAACAGGTTGCTGCCGATCACGTTGCCCACGGCGATCTCCCGTTCGCCACGCAACGCGGCGATCAGCGACGTGGCAAGACACGGCAGCGAGGTGCCGACGCCGATCAGCGTCAGGCCGATGACGCGCTCCGACAGGCCCAGGTCGCCCGCCACCTCCACCGCTGCACCGAGCAACAAATGCCCAGCCAGCACCAGCACCAGCAAACCGCCGAGCATCAGCAGCACACTGCTCAGCCATGGCGCCTTCGCCACGGTGTCCAGAGTGCGCGGGCGGCGGGAATGACGCGTCTGGTAATGCAATACGCCAAGGTAGGCCACCAGCGCCACCAGCAGCACGGCGCCATCGAGGGGCGTCAGCATTTCGTTAGCCGCCAGGATAAATACCAGCAGGCCGGCGACGATCATCACCGGGATATCCACGCGCACCAGTTGCCGCGAGACCCGCAACGGAATGATCAGTGCGGACAAGCCCAGGGTCACGAGGATATTGAAGATACTGCTGCCGATGACACTGCCCACGGCGATATCCGTGTTGCCGGCCAGAGTGGCCTGAAGGCTGACGGTCATCTGCGGCGCACTGCTGCCGAAGGCGACAATGCTCAAGCCGATGATCAATGGCCGCACCTTGAGGCTCGCTGCCAGGCGTACCGCGGCGCGTACCAGGATTTCAGCGCCGATGATCAGCAAGATCAGGCCACCCACCAGTTCGAGCAGGCTCCAGGGTGAGAGGGCGTTCAATCCGAAAATGCTCAAGGCTGCCTCGATCAGTTGTTCAGGGCTTGCACGCGTACCCGTGCGGTACCGCTGCGCAGCATGCGCAGTTGCTCGGCAGCCTTGCGTGAAAGGTCGATCAGGCGGCCACGGGTATGCGGGCCGCGATCATTGATACGCACCACGACAGAACGGTTGTTGTCGAGGTTGGTCACCTTGACCTGCGTGCCGAAGGGCAGGCGCCGATGGGCGGCGGTCAAGGCGTTCTGGTTGAAAGGTTCACCGCTGGCGGTTTTCTTGCCATGGTGCTTGGCGCCGTAATAGGACGCGGTGCCGGTTTCGTCGTAGCCGTTGGGGTCGATGAGGCCGCTGGCGCAACCGGCCAGCAGGGAGGACAGGGCCAGGAGGCCGAGTAGACGCTTCATTGTCAGGAAGTCCCAGATGTAAATGTGGGAGCTGGCTTGCCTGCGATAGCATCGGCGCGGTGTAACTGAAACACCGAGGTGTCTGAATCGCAGGCAAGCCAGCTCCCACAAAAGGTCGGGGTGTAGGTGAAACTCCACTCCGACCATTTCACCGCAATCAGCCTTCGAGCTTGCTTTTGAGCAGTTCGTTCACCTGTTGCGGGTTGGCTTTGCCCTTGGAGGCTTTCATGGCCTGGCCGACAAAGAAGCCGAACATCTTGCCGCGCTTGGCTTCGTCTGCGGCGCGGTATTGCTCGACCTGTTCGGCATTGGCCGCGAGCATTTCATCGAGGACGGCCGAGATCGCGCCGCTGTCGGTGACTTGCTTGAGGCCACGCTTCTCGATGATCTCGTCGGCATTGCCTTCACCGGCGGCCATCGCTTCGAACACGGTCTTGGCAATTTTGCCGGAGATGGTGTTGTCCTTGATGCGCAGCAGCATGCCACCCAGTTGTTCGGCGGTGACCGGCGCTTCGTCGATTTCCAGGCCCTGTTTGTTCAACAGGCTGCCCAGCTCGACCATCACCCAGTTGGCCGCCAGCTTGGCGTCGCCGGCAATGCTCACGACTTTTTCGAAGTAGTTGGCTTGTTCACGGCTGGAGGCCAGGACGCTGGCATCGTAGACCGACAGGCCGAACTGCTCCTGGAAGCGCTCGCGTTTTTGCTGCGGCAGTTCCGGCAGGGTGGCGCGGATATCATTGAGGAAGGAATCCTCCAGCACCACCGGCAACAGGTCCGGGTCGGGGAAGTAACGGTAGTCGTTGGCTTCCTCTTTACTGCGCATGGCGCGGGTTTCGTCTTTGTTCGGGTCGTACAGGCGCGTTTGCTGGATCACCTTGCCGCCGTCTTCGATCAGCTCGATCTGGCGACGTACTTCGCTGTTGATCGCTTTCTCGATGAAGCGGAAGGAGTTGACGTTCTTGATCTCGCAGCGGGTGCCGAACTCGACCTGGCCTTTGGGGCGGATCGACACGTTGCAGTCGCAACGCAGCGAGCCTTCGGCCATGTTGCCGTCGCAGATGCCCAGGTAGCGCACCAGCGCGTGGATGGTCTTGACGTAGGCCACGGCTTCCTTGGCGCTGCGCATGTCCGGCTCGGACACGATCTCCAGCAGCGGCGTGCCGGCACGGTTCAGGTCGATACCGGTAGCGCCCGGGAATTCTTCGTGCAGGCTTTTGCCGGCGTCTTCCTCCAGGTGTGCACGGGTGACGCCGACGCGCTTGATGGTGCCGTCTTCCAGGGGAATGTCCAGGTGGCCCTTGCCGACAATCGGCAGTTCCATCTGGCTGATCTGGTAGCCCTTGGGCAGGTCCGGGTAAAAGTAGTTCTTGCGCGCAAACACGTTGTGCTGGCCGATTTCGGCGTCAATCGCCAGGCCGAACATCACCGCCATGCGCACCGCTTCCTGGTTCAGCACCGGTAGAACGCCGGGCATGCCCAGGTCTACCAGGCTGGCCTGGGTATTGGGTTCTGCGCCGAACGTGGTGGCGCTACCGGAGAAAATCTTCGATTGGGTGGCGAGCTGGGTATGAATCTCCAGCCCGATAACAACTTCCCATTGCATAGTGTTCTCCTCAGAAGCCGGTAGGGGTGCGGGTGTGCCAGTCGGTATTCAACTGGTACTGGTGCGCCACATTGAGCAGGCGGCCTTCCTGGAAATATGGGGCGAGCAATTGCACGCCCACCGGCAGGCCATCGACGAAACCTGCGGGCATGGACAAGCCCGGCAAGCCCGCGAGGTTGGCGGTGATGGTGTAGAGGTCTTCCAGGTATTCGGCGATCGGGTCGCCGGTCTTGGCGCCGATCTTCCACGCCAGGTTTGGCGCGGTCGGGCCGAGGATCACATCGACTTCTTCAAAGGCGGCCATGAAGTCGTTCTTGATCAGGCGACGGATTTTTTGCGCCTTGAGGTAGTACGCGTCGTAGTAGCCGGCCGACAGGGCGTAGGCCCCGACCATGATCCGACGCTGCACTTCACTGCCGAAGCCTTCACCGCGGGAGCGTTTGTACAGGTCGGTGAGGTCTTTCGGGTTCTCGCAGCGGTAGCCGAAGCGCACGCCGTCGAAACGCGACAGGTTGGAAGAGGCCTCTGCTGGCGCGATCACGTAGTAGGCGGGAATCGCGTGCTGGTTGTTCGGCAGGCTGATTTCCTTGATCACGGCACCAAGCTTTTCCAGCTCTTTGATGCTGTTTTGCACCCGTTCGGCGATACGCGGGTCGAGGCCGGCGCTGAAGTATTCCTTCGGCACGCCGATGCGCAGGCCCTTGATCGAGGTGTTCAGGCTGGCGCTGTAGTCCGGCACTGGCTCGTCGATGCTGGTGGAGTCCTGTTTATCGAAACCTGCCATGCCTTGTAACAATATCGCGCAGTCTTCAGCCGTGCGTGCCAGAGGGCCGCCCTGATCGAGACTTGAGGCGTAGGCGATCATGCCCCAGCGGGAAACGCGTCCGTAGGTCGGCTTCAGGCCGGTGAGGTTGGTGAAGGCGGCTGGCTGGCGGATCGAACCGCCGGTATCGGTGGCGGTAGCGGCCGGCAGGAAGCGTGCGGCCACGGCCGCAGCCGAACCACCGGACGAACCACCCGGGACGTGTTCCAGGTTCCACGGGTTTTTCACCGCACCGTAGTAACTGGACTCGTTGGCCGAACCCATGGCGAATTCGTCCATGTTGGTCTTGCCCAGGGTCACGGCGCCGGCGGCGGCCAGCTTGGCGACCACAGTGGCGTCGTAGGGCGCCTTGAAGTTGTCGAGCATCTTCGAGCCGCAGCTGGTGCGAATGCCCTGGGTGCAGAACAGGTCCTTGTGGGCGATCGGTGCGCCGAGCAGCGCGCCGTTCTCACCGTTGGCGCGACGGGCGTCGGCGGCCTTGGCCTGGCTCAGGGCCAGCTCCTCGGTGAGGCTGATGAAGCTGTTGACCTTCGGATCGAGCGCGGCGATACGCGCCAGCAAGGTCTGGGTCAGCTCTTCGGAAGAAAACGATTTGTCGGCGAGACCGCGGGCGATCTCGGCCAGAGTCATGTGATGCATGAAAGGCTCTTTCCCTTTAGTCGATGACTTTCGGAACCAGGTACAGGCCGTTTTCGACCGCTGGCGCGATGGACTGGTAGGCCTCGCGATTATTGCGTTCGGTCACGACGTCTGCGCGCAGGCGCTGGCTGGCTTCCAGTGGGTGAGCCAGGGGCTCGATGCCGTCGGTATTCACGGCCTGCATTTGGTCGACCAGCCCGAGAATGCTGTTCAGGGCTGCGGTGGTCTGTGGAAGATCGGCATCATTAAGGCCAAGCGAGGCCAAATGTGCGATTTTTTCCACGTCGGAGCGTTCAAGCGCCATGGGATTCTCCAGTGGAAAACAGAACGGAGGGCGTCCGTGTGTTAGATTGTCGGAACACTACCGCATTTCTACGGTCATAAGGCCGCGATTGTGGGGGTTGGTGCACAGAAAGTCGGCCAATTTAGCACATTGGCGCCTTGCCCAAAATCCCTGTCGTTGTTAGAGTTTGCCGCACTTTTTTACCCACGCGTTGCCTAGGGTCCTTTCCCCATGTTCAAGAAACTGCGTGGCATGTTTTCCAGCGATCTCTCCATTGACCTGGGCACTGCCAACACCCTTATTTACGTGCGCGAGCGCGGTATCGTTCTGAATGAGCCATCGGTTGTGGCCATTCGGACCCATGGTAATCAGAAAAGTGTCGTTGCCGTTGGCACCGAGGCCAAGCGCATGCTCGGCCGTACACCAGGCAATATTGCTGCCATTCGTCCGATGAAGGATGGCGTGATCGCCGATTTCAGCGTCTGCGAAAAGATGCTGCAGTACTTCATCAACAAAGTTCACGAAAACAGTTTCCTGCAGCCCAGCCCTCGCGTGCTGATCTGCGTTCCGTGCAAGTCCACCCAGGTGGAGCGTCGCGCCATCCGTGAATCGGCCCTTGGCGCCGGTGCCCGTGAAGTATTCCTGATCGAAGAGCCAATGGCGGCTGCGATCGGTGCCGGCCTGCCGGTGGAAGAAGCGCGCGGTTCGATGGTGGTGGATATCGGTGGTGGTACTACCGAAATCGCCCTGATTTCCCTGAACGGCGTGGTGTATGCCGAATCCGTGCGCGTGGGCGGCGACCGCTTCGACGAAGCGATCATCACTTATGTGCGTCGTAACTACGGCAGCCTGATCGGCGAATCCACCGCCGAGCGCATCAAGCAGGAAATCGGCACCGCTTACCCAGGCGGTGAAGTGCGCGAAGTCGATGTGCGCGGTCGCAACCTGGCCGAAGGCGTTCCACGTGCCTTCACCCTGAACTCCAATGAAGTGCTGGAGGCTCTGCAAGAGTCCCTGGCCACCATCGTTCAGGCGGTGAAAAGTGCCCTGGAGCAATCGCCGCCGGAGCTGGCTTCCGATATTGCCGAGCGTGGCCTGGTACTGACCGGTGGTGGCGCCTTGCTGCGCGATCTCGACAAGTTGTTGGCCCAGGAAACCGGTCTGCCAGTGATCGTCGCCGAAGACCCGCTGACCTGCGTTGCCCGTGGCGGTGGTCGTGCGCTGGAAATGATGGATAAACACACCATGGACCTGCTCTCCAGCGAATAAGATTGCCTGGATGGTTCATGCTTCGTCGGCAGGCAGCACTTTGCAGTGCTGCCTGTTGGCGTTTATCTTCTTCAATCTGCATCCAGGCCGGTTTGATGCCGTATGAATAAAGAGAACATTTGCCTGGGAGGAGCGGCTTATTAAACCGCTTTTCGCCAAAGGCCCCTCATTGGGTGTGCGCTTATTGGTGCTGACCGTGCTTTCGGTCGCGCTGATGGTGGTCGATGCCCGCTTTGCACTGCTCAAGCCGGTGCGCAGCCAGATGTCGCTGGTGTTGATGCAGACCTACTGGATCACCGACCTGCCGCAACGTCTCTTCCAGGGCGTGTCCAGCCAATTTGGCAGCCGCACCGAACTGGTCGCCGAGAACGAAAAACTCAAGACTGAAAACCTGCTGTTGCAGGGGCGCATGCAAAAGCTGGCGGCCCTCACCGAGCAGAACGTTCGGCTGCGCGAGTTGCTCAATTCTTCCGCGCTGGTCAACGAAAAGGTCGAAGTGGCCGAGCTGATCGGCATGGACCCCAACCCCTTTACCCACCGCATCATCATCAACAAGGGTGAGCGCGACGGTGTGGTGCTTGGCCAGCCGGTGCTCGATGCCCGTGGCCTGATGGGCCAGGTGGTGGAGTTGATGCCCTACACCTCGCGGGTGCTGTTGCTGACGGATACGACCCACAGTATTCCGGTACAGGTCAACCGTAACGGCTTGCGCGCAATTGCCAGCGGCACCGGTAACCCGGAACGCCTGGAGCTGCGCCATGTGGCGGACACCGCTGACATCAAGGAAGGCGACCTGTTGGTCAGCTCTGGCCTGGGCCAGCGCTTCCCGGCGGGTTATCCGGTGGCGACGGTCAAAGAGGTGATCCACGATTCCGGCCAGCCGTTCGCTATCGTTCGGGCGGTACCGACTGCCGCGCTGAACCGCAGCCGGTACCTGCTGCTGGTGTTCAGCGACAACCGCACCCCGGAAGAGCGCGCTAACGACGCTGCCCAAGCCCAGGAAGCGGAGGACCAGCAGAATGGCACCGCGCCTATCGTGCCGGCCACGGTGCCAAAACCTGCTTTTGTTGGTCCGCCTGCACCTGCGCCAGCCACGTCACCTGCACCGGCAACGGCAGCACCTGTGGCGACACCGGCCAAACCTGCAGCGCAGCGCCCGGCTAAACCAACCGCCGCTCCGGCCACCACACCGCAGAGGGGGGACTAATGGCGGGTACTCATTCACGCAATGGCTGGATCGTCTGGCTGACCTTCGCCATCGGCTTGCTGCTCAGTGTTTCGCCGCTGCCGCAGTTCATGGAAATCCTGCGCCCGCTCTGGCTGGCCTTGTTGCTGGCGTTCTGGTCATTGAACCTGCCGCACAAGGTGGGCATGGTCACGGCCATGTGCCTGGGCTTGGCCGAAGATGTGCTGTATGGCACCTTGCTGGGCCAGAACGCGTTGATCCTGACCCTGATTACCTTCCTGGTGCTGTCGTTGCAACAGCGCTTGCGCATGTTCCCGATGTGGCAGCAGTGTTTGGTGATCCTGGTGATCTTCGGCCTGGCGCAGTTAGTGCAACTGTGGCTCAGCGCGTTGACCGGCAACCGCCAGCCGACCCTGGCGCTGGTCTTGCCGGCGCTGGTCAGCGCCTTGTTATGGCCCTGGATCAGTTTTGGCCTGCGTGGGCTGCGTCGTCGCTATAAAATCAATTGAATGGATTGCGAGGCTCTGCCTGGTTATCGAACCCCACAGGGAGAGTCTGCAATGAATTCGCTTTATCTGGCCTCTGGCTCCCCGCGGCGACGTGAACTGCTGGCCCAGATCGGTGTGCCCTTCACCCTGGTCAGCGCCGCTATTGATGAAACTCCCCTGAACGACGAACCTGCCGTTGCCTATGTCGAGCGCCTTGCGCGGGGCAAGGCGACGGCAGGTTTTGTCGCGCTTGGTCATACCTCGGGCACCTGCGTATTGGGAGCCGACACGGCGGTGATTGTCGACGGGCGGATCCTGGGCAAGCCGGTGGACCAGGCTGATGCACTGGCCATGCTGATGGCTCTTTCCGGCCGCGAGCATGAAGTACTCACCGCCATCGCCCTGACCGACGGCCAGCAATGTGAAACCCGATGTGTCAGCAGCCGTGTACGTTTCCGCGAGGTTTCTGTGCGGGAGGCTACCACCTACTGGCACAGTGGCGAACCGCAGGACAAGGCCGGCGGCTATGCTATCCAAGGGCTGGGTTCGGTGTTTGTGGCCGGGCTGAATGGCAGTTATTCCGCCGTGGTTGGCCTGCCAGTCTGCGAAACCGCGCAACTGCTCGCCCAATTCGGCATACCCTGTTGGCAAAACCTTACCGTGTGCTGAACGCCGTATTCCAGCGCCAAGCCTTAAGCGACCGGTCACTATTGTGAAAACGCCTGAACGAGACCCAGCCATGAGTGAAGAGATTCTGATCAATATCACGCCGATGGAATCGCGCGTGGCGGTGGTAGAGAACGGTGTTCTGCAAGAAGTGCATGTCGAGCGCACCCAGAAGCGCGGGATCGTCGGCAATATCTACAAAGGCAAGGTGGTGCGCGTATTGCCGGGCATGCAGGCGGCCTTCGTCGACATCGGCCTGGACCGTGCAGCGTTTATCCATGCCTCGGAAATTTCCTTGCGCGAGGGCCCTGCGGTGGAAAGCATCAGCGCTCTGGTGCACGAGGGCCAGAGCCTGGTGGTGCAAGTCACCAAGGACCCCATTGGTTCCAAGGGCGCCCGCTTGACCACCCAGTTGTCGATTCCCTCGCGCTACCTGGTGTACATGCCGCGCACTGCCCATGTGGGCATTTCCTTGAAGATCGAAGATGAAGCCGAGCGCGAGCGCCTGAAGAAGGTGGTCAGCGACTGCGTCGCCGCCGAGGGTATCAAGGAAGCGGGCGGGTTTATCCTGCGCACCGCCGCCGAAGGCGCTGGCGCTGACGAGATCCTCATGGATATTCGCTACCTGCGGCGCTTGTGGGACCAAATCGACGCGCAGATCAAGACCATCGGTGCGCCCAGCGTCATTTATGAAGACCTTGGCCTGGCGTTGCGCACGTTGCGCGATCTGGTCAGCCCGAAGATCGAGAAAATTCGCATCGACTCACGGGAAACCTTCCAGCGCACCACGCAATTTGTCGCTGAGTTGATGCCAGAAATCGCTGATCGCCTGGAACACTACCCTGGCGAGCGGCCGATATTCGACCTGTATGGCGTCGAAGACGAAATCCAGAAAGCCCTGGAGCGCAAGGTGCCACTCAAGTCCGGCGGCTACCTGGTGGTGGACCCGGCAGAAGCCATGACCACCATCGACGTCAATACCGGTGCCTTCGTGGGCCATCGCAACCTTGAAGAGACCATCTTCAAAACCAATCTCGAGGCGGCTACCGCTATCGCCCGCCAACTGCGTCTGCGCAACCTGGGCGGCATCATCATCATCGACTTCATCGACATGGAAGATGAAGAGCACCAGCGCCAGGTGCTGCGTACGCTTGAAAAACAACTGGAGCGCGATCACGCCAAGACCAACATCATCGGCATCACCGAGTTGGGCCTGGTGCAGATGACCCGCAAGCGCACCCGTGAAAGCCTGGAACAGGTACTGTGCGAGCCGTGCAGCAGTTGCCAGGGGCGCGGCAAACTGAAGACCCCGGAAACGGTTTGCTACGAGATTTTCCGCGAGATCCTGCGCGAGGCACGCGCCTATCAGGCCGAAGGTTATAGAGTGCTTGCCAATCAGAAGGTGGTGGATCGCCTGCTGGACGAAGAGTCCGGTAACGTCGCCGAGCTGGAAAGTTTTATCGGTCGCACCATTCGCTTCCAGGTCGAAACCATGTATTCACAGGAACAATACGACGTGGTGTTGCTCTGATCCCCAACTGTGCACTTTCTTCGAGACCGGCAGACCTTGATCTGCCGTCCGCTAACTGTTTTTTGAGGGTCGCCTGACATGGAGCGTCTGATACGCTTTTTTGCCGCTTTGACCCGTTGGAGTCTGGGCCTGTGTGCGTTGTTGCTGGTATTGGCGGCGGTGTACGTGAGCCTGGGGCGCGAACTCACCCCGCTGGTGGCCGAATACCGCGCCGAAGTCGAGGCCAAAGCCCAGGCTGCGCTGGATACGCCGCTGCATATCGGTAGCCTTGAAGGCCGCTGGAGCGGGTTTGCCCCGGTATTGCTGGCCCACGACGTCATGGTCGGCGAGGGCAGCAGTGCCTTGCGCCTGGACCAGGTGGAAGTGGTGCCGGATATGTGGGCCAGCCTGTTGGCCCGCGAAGTGCGTATCGCCCATCTGCAAGTCAGTGGCTTGCAACTGAGTGTCAAGGAAGACCAGGACGGCCGCTGGACCCTGCAAGGCTTGCCGGTGCAGGACGACCAGCCGTTGGACCCGCAACAGCTGCTGACGCGCATGCAAATGGTCAAGCGCGTGTCGGTGCTGGACAGCCAGGTGACCCTGCAACCCTTCGACCAGGCACCAGTGACCGTGACTTATGTGGGCCTGAGCCTGCATACCGGCATGAGCCAGCAGCGTCTGGACGCTCGCCTGACATTGCCCGATGGCCAACCGTTGGCGGTCAGCCTGCGTAGCCGCATTCGTGCCAGCCAGTGGCAAGACGCTGAGGTCGATGCCTACCTGAGCCTGCCGCAGAGCGACTGGGCAAAGTGGATTCCCGCCAAACTGACCCAGCAATGGAAGCTGACGCAATTGAAGGCCGGCGGCGAGTTTTGGCTCAGTTGGGCCAAAGGCACGGTGCAAAGCGCGGCGGTACACCTCAATTCGCCCCAAGTGAAGGGCAGTTACGCCGACCGTAAGCCGGTGCATCTTGAAAACCTGGCCCTGACCGCCTACCTGCAGCGCAGTGACGCTGGCCTCAAGGTGCTGTTTGATTCCCTGGCGATGAACATTGGCGAAACCCGTTGGGAGTCGCGCCTGCAATTGCAGCAAAGCCTGGCCACCGACAAGGAACAGGAAGTGTGGAAATTGCAGGCCGACCGCCTCGACCTGACGCCCATTACCCCGTTGCTCAACGCCTTGGCGCCGCTGCCAGACGGTTTCGCCAAGGCCGTCGAACACCTCAAAGCCACTGGCCTGTTACGCAATGTGCTGGTGGACTTCCGACCGCAAGACACCACCGACCGCAAACTCAGTTTTGCCGCCAACCTGGAGCGTGTCGGCTTCGATGCCTACTTTGGCGCGCCGGCCGCACGCAATGTGTCCGGCAGCATCAGTGGCGACCTGGGCCAGGGTGAGTTGCGCATGGACAGCAAGGACTTTTCCTTGCATCTGTATCCGATCTTCGCCAAACCTTGGCAGTACATCCAGGCCAATGCGCGCCTGACCTGGAAGTTGGACAAGCAAGGCTTCACCCTGATCGCCCCGTATATCAAGGTCCTGGGGGAGGAAGGCAAGGTGGCGGCGGACTTCCTGATTCGCCTGCATTTTGACCACAGCCAGGAAGACTACATGGACCTGCGGGTCGGCATGGTCGATGGCGATGGCCGTTTCACCCCCAAGTACCTACCCGCCGTGTTGAGCCCGGCGCTGGATGAATGGCTGCGCACGGCGATCCTCAAGGGCGCGGTGGACGAAGGCTTCTTCCAGTACCAGGGTTCGCTCAGCCACAATGCGCTGCCCGCATCGCGCAATATCAGCCTGTTCTTCAAAGTGCATGATGCCGAACTCGCCTTCCAGCCGGGCTGGCCTCATGTGAACAAGGTCAATGGCGAAGTGTTTGTCGAGGAGAGCGGCGTACGCATTCTGGCGAGCAAGGGCCAGTTGCTCGACACCCAGGTCAAGGATGTCTACGTCAATATCCCCCACGCCCCAGCGGGCGGGGACAGTCATCTGCTGCTCACGGGCGGGTTCTCCGGCGGTTTGGGCGACGGCCTGAAGATCCTTCAAGAAGCCCCTATCGGCACGGCGTCTACGTTCGCCGGCTGGAAAGGCGAGGGCGACCTGCAAGGTAGCCTGGACCTGGACGTACCGCTGGCCAAAGGCACTGAGCCCAAGATCGTGGTGGACTTCAAGACCGACAAGGCGCGCCTGCAATTGGCCGAGCCGCCGCTGGACCTGACCCAGCTCAAGGGTGATTTTCGCTTCGACAGCGCCAAGGGCCTGAGCGGGCAGAAGATCTCGGCCCAGGCGTTCGACCGCCCCATCACGGCGCAGATCTTTGCCGAAGGCAAACCGGGCAATATCAGCACGCGGGTGACTGCCAATGGCCAGGTCACCGTCAAGCGCCTTACGGACTGGTTGAAAATCAGCCAGCCGTTGCCGGTCTCCGGCGATATTCCGTACCAGTTGCAAGTGATCCTGGACGGCGCGGACAGCCAGTTGATGGTCAATTCCAACCTCAAGGGTGTCGCAGTGGACCTGCCGGCACCGTTCGGCATGCCGGCCAGCCAGGGACGTGACAGCACCTTCCGCATGACTTTGCAGGGCGCTGAACGCCGTTACTGGTTTGATTACGGCGAGCTGGCTAACTTCACCTTTGCTGCGCCGCCGGACAAGTTCAATGATGGCCGTGGCGAACTGTTCCTCGGCGACGGTGATGCCGTGTTGCCCGGTGCCAAGGGCCTGCGCATTCGTGGCGTGCTGTCGGAACTGGATATCGATCCCTGGAAGAAACTTGTGGATCGCTACGCGGGCAATGATCCAGGTGGCAACGCCAAGCAACTGCTCAGCGGTGCGGACTTCAAAGTGGGCAAGCTGACCGGGTTTGGTACCCAGTTTGACCAGGTCAGCTTGCAGCTCGATCGCAAACCAGCGGCCTGGGGCCTGCAACTCGATAGCCAGCAAGCCAAGGGCGCGGTGAACCTGCCGGACGCCAAAGGCGCGCCGATTGCGGTCAACCTCAAGTATGTGAAATTGCCTGCGCCAGACCCGACCGCGCAGGCGGACGAAAACGCGCCGGACCCGCTGGCCGATATCGACCCCAAGAGCATTCCGGCACTGGATATTGCCGTCGACCAGCTGTTCCAGGGCTCGGACCTGATCGGGGCCTGGTCGCTGAGAATCCGCCCCACCGCCAAGGGCCTGGCCTTCAATAACCTCGACCTTGGCCTCAAGGGCATGCTGCTCAAGGGCGCTGGGGGTTGGGAAGGTGCGCCAGGCGCCAGCAGCAGTTGGTACAAGGGCCGCCTCGATGGGCGCAACATTGCCGACGTGCTCAAGGGCTGGGGTTTTGCGCCTACGGTGACCAGCGAAGACTTTCATCTGGACGTGGATGGCCGCTGGCCGGGCTCGCCTGCCTGGGTCGGGCCCAAGCGGTTTTCCGGCAGCCTGGATGCCGCGTTCCGTAAAGGTCAGTTCGTCGAAGTGGAGGGCGGGGCCCAGGCATTGCGAGTGTTTGGCCTGCTTAACTTCAACTCCATTGGCCGGCGTTTGCGTTTGGACTTTTCCGACTTGTTCGGCAAGGGCTTGAGCTACGATAGGGTCAAAGGCTTGTTGGCCGCCAGTAATGGCGTGTTCGTGACCCGCGAGCCCATCACCATGACCGGGCCTTCCACCAATCTGGAGCTTAACGGCACCCTGGATCTGGTTGCCGATCGCGTCGACGCCAAATTGCTGGTCACCTTGCCTGTGACCAACAACCTGCCGATTGCGGCGCTGATTGTCGGTGCGCCGGCCATTGGTGGTGCGCTGTTTTTGATCGACAAGCTGATCGGTGACCGGGTTTCGCGCTTCGCCAGTGTGCAATACAAGGTGCAAGGCCCCTGGAAGGATCCAAAAATCACCTTCGACAAGCCATTTGAAAAGCCAAACTGAGAGCCTGTGGAGTAGCATGGCCCCATGCCCTGTCTGGAGTGTCGGCCCATGTCCTTTGCGGTAATTCAAATGGTCAGCCAGAGTGACGTGCTGGCCAACCTCGCCCAGGCGCGTCGCCTGCTGGAGCAGGCGGCGGCCGATGGCGCGAAACTCGCGGTGCTGCCAGAGAATTTCGCCGCCATGGGGCGCCGCGATGTGGCCGACATTGGCCGCGCCGAGGCGTTGGGGCAAGGCCCTGTGCTGCCCTGGTTGAAACAGGCCGCCCGCGACCTCACCTTATGGATAGTGGCCGGCACCTTGCCGCTGCCACCCAAGGACCAGCCCCACGCCAAACCCAATGCTTGCTCGCTGCTGATCAACGATCAGGGTGAAATAGTCGCTCGCTACGACAAACTCCACCTGTTTGATGTGGACGTAGCGGATGCTCGCGGTCGTTATCGCGAATCTGACGACTATGCTTTCGGTAACCAAGTGGTGGTGGCGGATACGCCGGTGGGCCGTGTGGGGTTAACGGTGTGTTACGACCTGCGTTTCCCCGAGCTGTACAGCGAGTTACGCGCGGCGGGGGCTGAACTGATTACCGCGCCCTCGGCCTTCACGGCGGTGACCGGGGCTGCGCATTGGGATGTGCTGATTCGCGCACGTGCCATCGAAACCCAGTGCTACCTGCTGGCAGCTGCCCAGGGCGGTGTGCACCCCGGCCCACGGGAAACCTTTGGCCACGCGGCGATTGTCGACCCTTGGGGCCGAGTGCTGGCGCAACAGGATCAAGGCGAAGCGGTGTTACTGGCCGAACGCGATAGCAGTGAACAGGCGTCGATACGGGCGCGCATGCCGGTGGCCAATCACCGGCGCTTTTTCTCGCAGGGCGCGCAGCGGCCTGCTTCAGAACGATGAATTTAAGGCCAAACCTATGAGCGAGTTGTTGTCCTCAGTCAGTGATCACCTCCTGGCACCCGGTGGCGTGACCATCGAAAGCCTGCAAACCGTGCTCGGCGATCTGGCCGGGCCGGGTATCGATGCGGCTGACCTGTATTTCCAGGGGCAGATTTCCGAGTCCTGGGCGCTGGAAGATGGGATCGTCAAGGAAGGCAGTTTCAACCTTGACCAGGGCGTAGGCGTTCGCGCGCAATCGGGTGAGAAAACCGGCTTTGCCTACAGCAATGCGATCACCCTGGAGGCCCTGGGCCTGGCGGCGCGTGCCGCCCGTTCGATCTCCCGTGCCGGGCAGAATGGCACGGTGCAGGCGTTCAGTACCCAGGACGTGGCGCAGTTGTATGCGCCGGATAACCCCTTGGAAGTGATCAGCCGTGCGGAAAAGGTCGAGCTGCTCAAGCGTATCGACGCAGCCACCCGTGCCCTGGACCCGCGTATCCAGCAAGTGACCGTGAGCATGGCTGGCGTGTGGGAGCGCATCCTCGTGGCGTCCACCGACGGTGGGCTGGCGGCGGATGTACGGCCGCTGGTGCGTTTCAATGTGAGTGTGATCGTCGAACAGAACGGGCGCCGCGAGCGCGGCGGACATGGCGGCGGTGGGCGCACCGACTACCGTTATTTCCTTGCTGACGACCGTGCCATGGGCTATGCCCGTGAAGCGCTGCGCCAGGCATTGGTCAACCTGGAAGCGATTCCGGCGCCGGCCGGCACCTTGCCGGTGGTGCTGGGTTCGGGTTGGTCTGGCGTGTTGCTCCACGAAGCCGTGGGCCATGGCCTGGAAGGCGATTTCAACCGCAAGGGCAGTTCCGCCTACAGCGGGCGCATGGGCGAAATGGTTGCGTCCAAGCTGTGCACCATTGTCGATGACGGCACCCTGGCCGGCCGTCGTGGTTCGCTGAGTGTCGATGACGAAGGCACTCCGACCGAATGCACCACCCTGATCGAGAACGGCGTGCTCAAGGGCTACATGCAAGACAAGCTCAACGCCCGCCTGATGGGCGTGGCGCGCACCGGTAACGGCCGTCGTGAATCCTATGCGCATCTACCAATGCCGCGCATGACCAACACCTACATGCTCGGTGGTCAAAGCGATCCGGCAGAAATCATTGCCTCGGTAAAACGCGGTATCTACTGCGCCAACCTCGGCGGCGGCCAGGTGGACATCACCAGCGGCAAGTTCGTGTTCTCCACCAGCGAGGCGTACCTGATCGAAGACGGCAAGATTACCGCGCCGGTCAAAGGGGCGACGCTGATTGGTAACGGGCCGGAAGCCATGAGCAAGGTGTCGATGGTCGGTAACGACCTGTCGTTGGACAGCGGCGTGGGCACGTGCGGCAAGGATGGGCAGTCGGTGCCGGTAGGTGTCGGCCAGCCAACGTTGAAAATTGATGCGATTACCGTGGGTGGCACGGGATCGTAGGAGCCGGAGCTTCGGGTGGCGAAGACCGCCACCCGGGGAAGAGGATCAGCGCAGACCGCGTTGAGTCTCGTCCAGCTCACGGATGTACTTGAAGATTTTACGGCTGGTGGCCGGCGCCTTGTTATGCGCCAGTTCGTGCTGGGCCTGACGGATCAGGGAGCGCAATTGCTGGCGGTCCGCGTCCGGGTAGTCCAGTACGAATTTCTCCAGCACCGCGTCATCGCCCGAGATCAGGCGGTCACGCCAACGTTCCAGGTTGTGGAAGCGTTCGTTGTACTGGCGAGTGGAGGCATCGGTTTGATCGAGCAAAGTCAGAATGGCGTCAATGTCTTGGTCGCGCATCAGTTTGCCGATAAACGAGATGTGCCGTTTACGCGCGATATTCGCGGTGTGCTTGGGCGCATCGGCCAGGGCCCGACGCATTTCGTCGGTCAGTGGCAGTTTGGCAACCAAATCTTTTTTGAGCGTTGTAAGGCGCTCGCCAAGGTCAACCAGAGCATGCAGCTCACGTTTGACCTGGGTTTTGCTTTTCTCCCCATCGAGGGAGTCGTCGTAAGAATCAACCATGGTGGCAGTCCGCAAAGAAACGCCGCCATGATAACCAGTCGGGGGCCGCTTGTCCGGCCCGGTCGCTCGATGGCCTTAACCGAAAGCAGAATTTGAGTGGAGAAAACCATGAGTGCAGCCCAAAGCGTCGGTCCACAAGCGTTACCGGCACTGCAGGAACAAGTCGAGCAGATCCTTGCCGAAGCCAAGCGCCAGGGGGCCAGCGCCTGTGAAGTGGCGGTATCGCTGGAGCAAGGGTTGTCGACTTCGGTGCGCCAGCGTGAAGTGGAAACGGTTGAATTCAATCGCGACCAAGGGTTTGGCATTACCTTGTATGCAGGCCAGCGCAAAGGCTCGGCCAGCACCTCGGCCAGTGGTCCGGAGGCGATTCGCGAGACCGTCGCCGCAGCACTGGCGATTGCCAAGCACACCTCCGAGGATGAAAGCTCGGGCCTGGCCGACAAGGCGCTGATGGCCAAGGATGTGCAGGATTTCGACCTGTTCCATGCCTGGGATATCACCCCTGAGCAAGCCATCGAGCTGGCGCTGACCTGCGAAGCGGCAGCCTTCGATGCCGATGCCCGCATCAAGAATGCGGACGGCACCACCTTGAGCACCCATCAGGGTTGCCGCATCTACGGCAACAGCCATGGTTTTATCGGTGGTTATGCCTCCACGCGTCACAGCCTCAGTTGCGTGATGATCGCCGAAGCCAATGGGCAGATGCAGCGTGATTACTGGTACGACGTAAACCGCCAAGGCGATTTACTGGCAGACCCCGCAAGCATTGGCCAGCGTGCGGCGCAACGGGCTGCGAGCCGCCTGGGCGCGCGCCCGGTGCCGACCTGCGAAGTGCCTGTGCTGTTTTCCGCAGAGCTGGCCGGTGGTTTATTCGGCAGCTTCCTGGGCGCGATTTCCGGTGGCAACCTGTATCGCAAGTCTTCGTTCCTGGAAGGCGCCATCGGCCAGAAACTGTTCCCTGAGTGGCTGACCATTGACGAGCGCCCGCATCTGATGCGCGCGATGGGCAGTTCGTCGTTCGACGGCGATGGCCTGGCGACCTATGCCAAGCCGTTTGTCGAGAAGGGTGAGCTGGTGTCCTATGTGCTGGGCACTTATGCCGGTCGCAAGCTGGGCCTGCCAAGCACCGCTAACGCGGGCGGCGTGCATAACCTGTTCGTGACCCACGGTGATGAAGACCAGGCGGCGTTGTTGCGGCGGATGGGGCGCGGGTTGCTGGTGACTGAATTGATGGGCCATGGCCTGAATATGGTCACCGGTGACTACTCGCGTGGTGCGGCGGGCTTCTGGGTGGAGAATGGCGAGATTCAGTTCGCCGTCCAGGAAGTGACCATCGCCGGCAATATGCGCGATATGTTCAAGCAGATCGTTGCCGTGGGTAACGACCTGGAACTGCGCAGCAATATTCGCACGGGTTCGGTGCTTATCGAACGCATGACGGTCGCTGGCAGCTAATCCCTCCCGCACGTCCTGAAAGGCGCGCCATCGCAAAGATGGCGCGCCTTTTTTATTGCCTTGTCACAGCAGGATTAATGGGCTGCTCTTGTTTTGATTCTCAATATCATTTAATAATAAATATCATTACCGAATGAGTGTGGCTCATGAGTTCTGTCCTGCATGAGGATCCCTATCTGGAAAGCTGGCGTTGGATGAGCCGCCAGATTCGCTGTGGCCTGGATCCCAATGAACCCCGCCTGATTGAGCACTACCTGAACGAAGGTAGGTATCTGGCGTGTTGCACCGCAACCCATCCGTGGACGATCGCTGAAACCTCATTTCGTTTGTTGATCGACACCGCCGCTGATGTCGCATTGCCCTGGCATTGGCGTTCCCTGTGCCTGGACCAAGCCTGGCGGCCACTGCGCGACCTGGAAAAACTCTCCCACTGTGCCTGCCGCCTCAAGCGCTGGCAGACTTTTGCCTGGCAATTGGCGAGCTGCGAATTACTGCCTTCGATTTCCGTTTCTGACTTGGTGCAAGGATCTAATGATGAGTGACACCCGTATCGAACGAGACAGCATGGGCGAACTGCATGTGCCGCAAGAAGCGTTGTATGGCGCGCAAACACAGCGTGCGGTGAACAACTTTCCCATCAGTCATCAACCCATGCCGGCGCAATTCATCCGCGCCCTGATCCTGGCCAAGACAGCCGCGGCCAAGGTCAACGTCGAGCTCAAGCAAATCAGCGAAGGGCAGGGCAAGGCCATTGTCGATGCCGCCCAAGGCTTGCTGGAAGGCGACTACATGCAGCACTTCCCGGTGGATATCTTCCAGACCGGCTCCGGCACCAGCTCCAACATGAACGCCAATGAAGTAATCGCGACCCTTGCCAGCCGTTTGCTGGGCGAGGCGGTCAACCCCAACGATCATGTGAATTGCGGCCAGAGCAGCAACGACATCATCCCAACTACCATTCACGTCAGTGCCGCGTTGGTGCTGCATGAGCAAACGCTGCCGGCCCTGCTGCATCTGGTGCAAGTCATCGAGCAAAAAGCCGAGGCGGTTCACCCGTTCATCAAGACCGGCCGCACGCATTTGATGGACGCCATGCCGGTGCGCATGAGCCAGGTGCTGAACGGCTGGGCGCAGCAACTCAAGGCCAATATCGGTCACTTGCAGGACCTGCTACCGGCGCTGCAAGCATTGGCTCAGGGCGGCACGGCGGTCGGTACCGGGATCAACGCGCATCCCGAGTTTGCCGGGCGCTTCAGCCAGCAGCTGAGCCTTTTGACCGGGGTGAAGTTCACGCCCGGTAAAAACCTGTTTGCGCTGATTGGCTCCCAGGATACCGCCGTTGCAGTCTCTGGCCAGTTGAAAGCCACGGCGGTGTCGCTGATGAAGATCGCTAATGACCTGCGCTGGATGAACTCCGGGCCATTGGCCGGCCTGGGTGAAATCGAACTGGAGGCGCTGCAGCCAGGCTCTTCGATCATGCCGGGCAAGGTCAACCCGGTCATTCCGGAAGCGACCGCCATGGTAGCCGCCCAGGTCATCGGCAATGACACAGTGATCACGGTGGCCGGCCAATCGGGTAACTTCGAGCTGAATGTGATGCTGCCGATCATTGCCCAAAACCTGCTCAGCAGCCTGGAATTGCTGGCCAATGCCAGCCGGTTGCTGGCGGACAAGGCCATTGCCAGCTTCAAGGTCAATGAGCCCAAGCTCAAGGAAGCGCTGTCGCGCAATCCGATCCTGGTCACTGCACTCAACCCGATCATCGGCTACCAGAAAGCCGCTGAAATCGCCAAGAAGGCGTATCAGCAAGGCCGCCCGGTGATCGATGTCGCCCTAGAACACACCGACCTGCCTCGCAGCCAACTGGAAGTCCTGTTGGACCCGGAAAAGCTCACCGCCGGCGGCGTGTAATCAACGACCCTGCTTTGGAGGCTCACCATGGAGCACTGGAAACGCACGATCGAACGGGCCAATCGCTGCTTTATGGCAGGTGAGCTGGTTGACGCTCGCGAGGCCTATCTGCAAGCCCTGGCCCTGGCCCAAGTGTTGTTCGAACGCTGGGCGGATGCCGACGAAGCAGTGGCGGCCTGTGTCATTTCCCATCACAACCTGGCGGACCTGCACTTGCGCCTGAACCAGCCTGAGGAAAGCGCCGAATACCTCTGCGCTATCCATCAGCGCCTCTTACAGACCATGCAGGACCCACGCCTCAGCCCGTCATTGCGCGAGGCCGCGTTGCGCCAGAGCAGCAAGACCTACGTCGAGCTGCTGAATTTCATCAGCGATCACGGTGAATACCCACGCACTCATCGGCTGCTGGGCAGTGCTGCGACGCCACCGTCCACGTCCCACTATGGAGCACATTGATATGACCTATACCTTGCCGGCCTTGCCTTACGCCTACGATGCCCTCGAGCCGCATATCGACGCGCAAACCATGGAAATTCACTACACCAAACACCATCAGACCTACATCAATAACCTCAATGCCGCGGTCGAGGGCACTGAGTTCGCCGGCTGGCCGGTGGAGAAGCTGGTGTCCAGCGTCCAAACATTGCCGGAGAAATTACGCGCTGCCGTGGTCAACCAAGGAGGCGGGCATGCGAACCACTCGTTGTTCTGGGCTGTCATGTCACCTACAGGTGGCGGCAAACCCGAGGGCGCGCTGGGCAAGGCTATCGACGAGCAATTGGGTGGTTTCGACAGCTTCAAGGAGGCCTTCACCAAGGCAGCGTTGACGCGTTTCGGTAGCGGCTGGGCCTGGTTGAGTGTTACGCCGCAGAAAACGCTGGTGGTGGAAAGCAGCGGCAACCAGGACAGCCCGCTGATGAGCGGCAATACACCGGTCCTGGGCCTGGACGTTTGGGAGCACGCCTACTACTTGCGATATCAAAACCGACGACCTGAGTACATCAATGCCTTTTACAGCGTCATCAACTGGCCGGAAGTTGCCGCGCGCTATCAGGCGGCCTTGGCCTGACACTCACTCCATAACAAGATCTAAGGCCGACTATGGGCACTCAAACACTGGCGATCGGTAGCGTACGAATGTTTCGTTATGCGTTTGGCACGCTGCTGCTATTGGCAGGTATTGCGTTATTGGTGGCCCATGGGCTGGCCTGGTTGAACCTGGAGCCGCGCATCCTGCGCGCTTTGCAGGGTGGAGCGATCTGCGCGCTGGGCACGGCGCTAGGCGCGGTGCCGGTGTTGGTGATTCGGCGCATGCCGATGGCGCTGAGCGATACCCTGCTGGGCTTTGGTGCCGGTGTGATGCTGGCGGCGACCGCTTTTTCCCTGGTCGTGCCGGGTATCGCCGCCGCTGAAAGCCTGGGGCTTTCACCTTGGGGCGCCGGTGGCTTGATCAGCTTCGGCATCATGCTCGGGGCGTTCGGCCTGTACCTCGTAGACCGCAAGGTTTCTGGCGCCAGCCCGGAAATGCTGATGGGTACACCGGATAAACCGGTTATCCCGCCGCGTATTTGGTTATTCGTGTTTGCCATCATTGCGCACAATATCCCGGAAGGCATGGCTGTAGGTGTTTCCGCGGGCGGAGGCATGGCGGATGCCGACAGCCTCGCCATGGGCATTGCCTTGCAGGATGTACCCGAAGGGCTAGTGATTGCGTTGGTATTGGCTGGGGCGGGAATGTCGCGGATCAAAGCCTTCCTGATTGGCGCTGCATCGGGCTTGGTTGAACCGGTATTTGCGGTGCTCTGCGCATGGCTGGTGAGCCTTGCCGAAGTGTTATTGCCGCTGGGTTTGGCGCTGGCCGCCGGGGCAATGTTGCTGGTAGTGACTCATGAAGTCATCCCCGAATCGCGCCGCAATGGCCATGAAAAGCTCGCCAGCCTTGGGCTGTGCCTCGGGTTTTGCCTAATGATGGTGATGGATACGGCGTTGGGCTAAGGGTGGTTCCATGTAGGAGCGAGCTTGCTCGCTCCTACAGTAGGGGTTATTCGCCTTCGTCGAAGTAGTTGTTGATCAACTCGACCAGCGCGGCCATTGCTTCGTCTTCTTGCTCGCCTTCGGTGCGCAGATGGATTTTGGTGCCTTTGCCGGCCGCCAACATCATCATCGCCATGATGCTTTTGCCATCGACCATGGACTCTGGCGTACGCCCAGCACGGATCTGGCAGGGGAACTGGCCGGCCACGCCGACGAATTTAGCCGACGCCCGGGCGTGCAAGCCCAGCTTGTTGATGATTTCAATTTCCCGAGCCGGCATCGCAGTGGTGTTCCTTTCAGCTAAGGTCGCGGTGGCGAACCTGGACGTTCTTGAGGGTTTGTTGCAGCACCTGGCCCAGGCGTTCAGTCAGATAGACCGAGCGGTGGTGGCCGCCAGTGCAGCCAATGGCAATGGTGACATAGGCTCGATTGCTGGCGGCAAAGCGCGGCAACCATTTGAGCAGGTAGGTGGAGATATCCTGGAACATCTCTTCTACGTCCGGTTGTGCGGCCAGGTAGTCGATCACGGGCTGATCCAGCCCCGACTGGTCGCGCAACTCCGGCTTCCAGTAAGGGTTGGGCAGGCAGCGCACATCGAACACAAGGTCGGCATCTACCGGCATGCCCCGCTTGAAGCCAAACGACTCGACCAGGAACGCCGTCCCCGGCTCAGGCTGGTTCAGCAGGCGCAGCTTGATTGCGTCGCGCAACTGATACAGGTTGAGATGGGTGGTGTTGATCTTCAGGTCGGCCAGGTCAATGATTGGCCCGAGCAGCTTGGTCTCGTCCTCGATGGCTTCAGCCAGGGAGCGGTTGGCGCTGCTGAGGGGGTGACGTCGACGGGTTTCGGAGAAACGCTTGAGCAAGGTTTCTTCGTCGGCATCCAGGTACAGCACATCGCAATGAATGTGCTTGGCACGCACTTCTTCCAACAGTTCCGGGAAGCGCGAGAGGTGGCTGGGCAGGTTGCGCGCATCAATCGAGACCGCAACCAGCGGCTGCGCCAATTCGGTATGGATCAGTGCACGTTCCGCCAGCTCTGGCAGCAGGCCGGCGGGCAGGTTGTCGATGCAATAGAAGCCGTTGTCCTCAAGTACATTGAGGGCGGTGCTCTTACCGGAGCCGGAGCGACCGCTGACGATGATCAAACGCATGATTACTGCCCGTTTTGTTCATCCAGGACAACTTGGTACAACGCTTCATTGCTGGAGGCGCTGCGCAGTTTGTCGCGTACATCCTTGCGGTCTAGCATGCTGGCGATCTGCCGTAGCAGTTCCAGGTGCGCATCGGTGGCGGCTTCCGGGACCAGCAGCACAAACAGCAGGTCGACCGGGGCGCCGTCGATGGCGTCGAAATCAATCGGAGCGTCCAGGTGCATCAGCGCGCTCACAGGTTTATCACAACCTTTGAGGCGGCAGTGGGGGATCGCGATGCCGTTGCCAAAACCGGTGGAGCCGAGTTTTTCACGGGCAATCAGAGCTTCGAAGACATCTTGCATCTCCAGATCCGGAATTTCCCGGGCGATCAGGTTGGCAATTTGTTCGAGGGCGCGCTTTTTACTGCCGCCCGGCACGTTCACGAGGGAACGGCCGGGGGTCAGGATGTTTTCAAGTCGGATCATGGGGGGAGAGTTAACGACCTGTACCTTGCATCAGGTGCAGATTCTTTTCCTTATGCTTTATGAGTTGGCGGTCGAGCTTGTCGTAGAGGGAGTCAATGGCCGCGTACATATCTTCATGTTCCGCATTGGCGACGAGCTTGGCATTCGGTACGTGCAGGGTGGCCTCGATTTTCTGCTTGAGCTTATCGACCTCCATGATGACCTGCACGTTGGTGATCTTGTCAAAATGCCCCGCAAGCTTGTTCAGTTTGCTCTCGGTGTATTCACGCAGGGGCTTGGTGACTTCCAGCTGGTGTCCACTGATGTTGACTTGCATACAGCTTCTCCTTCGTTGCCAGTGCATAAAGCGGTGGGCAGGGATACCCACCACTGGAACGCTGTGGCCCGCCCGTCACATCAACCGCTTACGCTCGCTGGAAGGCGCGATCCCTAGGGACTCGCGGTACTTGGCGACGGTTCGACGGGCGACCTGAATGCCTTGTGCCTCCAGTAAACCAGCGATCTTGCTGTCACTCAACGGCTTTTTCTGATTTTCAGCGGCAACCAGTTTTTTGATGATCGCGCGGATCGCCGTGGACGAGCATTCACCGCCTTCAGAGGTGCTGACGTGGCTGGAGAAAAAGTATTTCAGCTCATAAATACCCCGTGGGGTATGCATGAATTTCTGCGTGGTAACCCGGGAAATCGTCGATTCATGCATGCCGACGGCTTCGGCGATGTCGTGCAGCACGAGAGGCTTCATGGCCTCGTCGCCGTACTCCAGGAAACCGCGCTGGTGTTCGACGATCTGGGTTGCGACTTTCATCAGGGTTTCGTTGCGGCTTTGCAGGCTCTTGATGAACCACCGCGCTTCCTGCAACTGGTTGCGCATGAAGGTGTTATCGGCGCTCGTGTCGGCGCGGCGCACAAAACCTGCGTATTGCGGGTTGACCCGCAGGCGCGGTACCGACTCCTGGTTCAGCTCCACCAGCCAGCGTTCGTTGTCCTTGCGCACAATGACGTCGGGCACCACATATTCGGCTTCGCTGGACTCGATCTGCGAGCCCGGACGCGGGTTGAGGCTTTGCACCAGCTCGATGACCTGGCGCAAGTCATCTTCCTTGAGCTTCATACGGCGCATCAGTTGGCTGTAGTCGCGACTGCCCAACAGGTCGATGTAGTCACTGACCAAGCGTTGCGCTTCGGTGAGCCATGGCGTCTTGGCCGGTAATTGGCGCAGTTGCAGTAACAGGCACTCGCTGAGTGTGCGTGCGCCGATGCCTGCGGGCTCGAATTGCTGGATGCGGTGCAGGACGGCTTCGATTTCGTCCAGTTCGATATCCAGTTCCGGGTCGAAGGCCTCGAGGATCTCGTCGAGGGTTTCGTCCAGGTAACCCTGGTTATTGATGCAATCGATCAGGGTGACCGCGATCAGGCGATCGGTATCGGACATCGGCGCCAGGTTCAGTTGCCACAGCAAGTGGCTCTGCAGGCTCTCGCCCGCCGACGTGCGGGTAGTGAAATCCCACTCGTCATCATCGCTGCTTGGCAGACTGCTGGCGCTGGTCTGGTAGACGTCTTCCCAGGCGGTGTCCACGGGAAGCTCGTTGGGAATGCGTTCGTTCCAGTCGCCTTCCTCCAGGCTGTCCACCGTCGGGGCGGTTTCCTGATAGGAGGGTTCCTGCACGTCGGAATTGGGTTTTTGCTCGATGTTATCGGCCAGAGGATCTGCGTTATCGAAGTCGTCGCCTTCTTCCTGGCGTTCGAGCATCGGATTGGACTCCAGGGCCTCCTGGATTTCCTGTTGCAGGTCCAGGGTCGACAATTGGAGCAGGCGGATGGCCTGTTGCAGCTGCGGTGTCATCGTCAGCTGCTGGCCCATTCTCAGGACTAGCGATGGTTTCATGGCAGGGGCTTAACACCTTATTCGCCGGCGCAATGCGCCATCCACGACAGGGCGCGTGAGCGCCAAACATAAGCAAATTATATGCCTGATCTCGGTGCCTTTGCCTAGAGCGTGGTAACAATAAAAAAAACGAGGTTTCTATTGACTCCCGCGCGCTCCAGGTAAAAGCGCGATACCCCTGTGTTTACAGGCGGAACTCGTGACCCAGGTACACTTCCTTCACCAGCTCGTTGGCCAGAATGGTTTCGGCATCGCCTTCGGCAATCAACTGGCCATCATTGACGATATAAGCGGTTTCACAGATATCAAGGGTCTCGCGCACGTTGTGGTCGGTGATCAGCACACCAATGCCCTTGGCCTTGAGGTGATGGATGATCTGCTTGATGTCACCTACCGAAATCGGGTCGACACCGGCAAAGGGCTCATCCAGCAGGATGAATTTCGGCGCGGTCGCCAGGGCGCGGGCGATTTCCACGCGACGACGTTCACCACCGGACAAGCTCATGCCGAGGTTGTCGCGAATATGGTTGATGTGGAATTCCTGCAGCAGGCTTTCCAGCTCCTGGCGGCGGCCATCGCGATCGAGTTCCTTGCGGGTCTCGAGGATCGCCATGATGTTGTCGGCTACCGACAGTTTACGGAAGATCGACGCCTCCTGCGGAAGATAGCCGATACCTGCCCGTGCACGACCGTGCATGGGTTGGTGGCTGACGTCCAGGTCGTCGATCAATACGCGACCCTGGTCCGCCTGGACCAGCCCGACGATCATATAGAAGCAGGTGGTTTTGCCGGCACCGTTAGGGCCGAGCAGGCCGACGATCTGGCCGCTGTCGATCGACAGGCTGACGTCGCGTACCACCTGGCGGCTTTTATAGGCCTTGGCCAGATGCTGGGCTTTCAGGGTTGCCATTACTCGGCCTTCTTCTTCGGCTGGATAACCATGTCGATGCGTGGGCGGGGTGCGGTGACCTTGTTGCCGTTGGCGCGACCGGCGTTAGCGATCTGCTTCACGGTGTCATAGGTGATTTTTTCACCTTCCGTGGAGTTGCCGTCCGGGCTCAGCACCTTGGCCTGGTCAATCAGTACGATGCGGTTCTGCTGGGCGTGATACTGGATAGTCTTGCCGTAGCCTTTCATGGGGCCCGTATCGGTAGCGGACTGCTTCTGCTCGAAATAAGCCAGATTGCCGACCGAAGTCACCACATCGATATCGCCGGTCTTGGTACGAGTCAGGGTCACCGTGTTGCCGGTAATCTTCATCGAGCCCTGGGTGATGATCACGCCGCCGGTGTAGGTGGCGACACCTTGCTTGTCATCGAGCTGCGCATCGTCAGCCGAGATGTGGATCGGTTGCTGGCTATCGTTCGGCAGAGCCCAGGCGCTCACGCTTCCCAGTGCTGCGCCCAGACCGAGCAAAATAGGGAGAGTTTTAACGAGCCTCATACTGTCCTCTTACGTTCGATAGCAGGTGTATCCTGCTTTCTTTCAAATACGCTTTCATTCCCTTGCCAGTCGATACACCGCCAGCGCCGTCGATTCTAACGTCTTGCTCGGTCTGCGCATATTGCTTCTGTGGGAATACGGTCATGCGACTGCTGGTAATGATGGTGTCGCGGTTCTGCGCGTCTGTACGTGCGACGCGAACCGAGTCGATCAGTTCAACTTCGGTGCCGTCAGGGTTGACTTCGCCACGCTTGCTGGTCACGTGCCAGGGAAATTCGGTGCCGCGATACAGGTTCAGGTCCGGATTGGTCAGCAGGCTGACTTCGGAAGCCTTCAAGTGCTCGACCTTGTCCGATGTCATCTCATACTGCACCTTGCCGTCGGGCAGATACTGAATGCTGTAGGCATTGGTGGCGTAATAGTCGATAAGGCCTTCGTCAACCTGCGCAACAGGCTTGTCGAGAAAGCGCTCCGGGCTGATATTCCAGTAGCCCACCGCCAGGAGCAGCGCGGCGATGACCCCGAATAACAGGAAGTTGCGAATCTTTTTACTCAGCATATAACGCTCTATAGGTAGGCGGCGTGGGCCGCTTCAAGACTGCCCTGGGCACGCAGGATCAACTCGCAGAACTCGCGGGCGGCACCTTCGCCGCCACGGGCGGTGGTGATGCCATGGGCGTGTTCGCGGACAAACGCCGCGGCATTTGCGACGGCCATGCCCAGGCCCACCCGGCGAATCACCGGCAGGTCTGGCAGGTCGTCGCCCAGATAGGCGACTTGTTCATAGCTTAGGTTGAGTTGGCCAAGAAGCTCGTCCAGCACCACCAGTTTATCCTCGCGGCCCTGATACAGGTGAGGAATACCGAGGTTTTGTGCACGGCGTTCCACAACCGGTGTTTTTCGACCGCTGATAATTGCGGTTTGCACGCCCGCTGCCATCAGCATCTTGATGCCTTGGCCGTCGAGGGTGTTGAAGGTCTTGAATTCGCTGCCGTCTTCGAGGAAGTACAGGCGGCCATCGGTCAGCACGCCGTCAACGTCGAAAATCGCCAGCTTGATGTCTTTACCGCGTTGCAACAGGTCGCTGTTCATTTACATCACTCCTGCGCGCAGCAAGTCGCCAAGGTTAAGGGCCCCGATCGGCCGGTCATCGTCGTCGACCACGATAAGAGCACCTATGCGGTGATCTTCCATGATTTTCAACGCTTCGGCCGCGAGCATTTCGGCGCGCGCGGTCTTGCCGTGAGGGGTCATCACTGCGTCGATGGTCGCGGTATGGATATCAATGGTGCGGTCCAGGGTGCGACGCAGGTCACCGTCGGTGAATATCCCTGCCAGTCGGCCATCGGTTTCGACGATGGCAGTCATGCCCAGGCCCTTGCGGGTCATTTCCATCAGCGCATCCCTGAGCAGGGTGCCGCGTGGAACGCTCGGCAGCTCGGCGCCGCGATGCATGACATTTTCCACTTTCAGCAGCAGGCGACGGCCCAGTGCGCCACCCGGATGGGAAAATGCGAAGTCCTCGGCCGTAAACCCGCGGGCCTCCAGCAGTGCCACCGCCAGGGCATCGCCCATTACCAGCGCGGCGGTAGTGGAGGAGGTGGGCGCCAGGTTCAGCGGGCAGGCCTCATGGGCTACGTGCACGTTCAGGTTCACGTCGGCGGCCTTGGCCAGCGTTGACTCAGGGTTGCCAGTGAGGCTGATCATCTGGATGCCCAGGCGCTTGATCAGCGGCAGCAGGGTCACGATTTCGTTGGTAGTACCGGAGTTGGACAGGGCGAGGATCACGTCGTCCTTGGTGATCATGCCCATGTCGCCGTGGCTGGCTTCGGCCGGGTGCACGAAAAACGCGGTGGTCCCGGTGCTCGCCAGGGTCGCTGCGATCTTGTTGCCAATGTGGCCGGACTTGCCCATGCCGACCACCACAACGCGGCCCTTGCTGGCCAGAATCATCTCGCAGGCGCGCACGAAATCCGCGTCGATATGCGCCAGCAAGCCCTCTACGGCTTCAAGCTCAAGGCGTATGGTGCGTTGTGCGGATTGAATAAGGTCGCTGGATTGGCTCATGTCTGAAATCGTATAGCCTGACGAAAAGTCGGCGATTATAGCGGTAATGATCAATTCCCTCACGCAAGTTCGTCAGGCTTTGTGCGCGGGATAACTGAAAACCACCGTCGGTAACATAGCAAGCAACGTTTTTTCCCTGTCTCAAATCTGAACCAGCGCTGTTCCGGCCTTGGGGGCTCTGTACCAGCAGTGATATAGTTCGCCGCCAGTTCGGTCCGCCCAACCCATGTGCTCAACTATTGCGCATCTGTTGAAAACCAAAGTCGCACACATGGTGTCTGAGTGAAAGGCTGCATCCCAAGGAGATTAGATGAGTGCCGATAACGCCTACGCGGTCGAGCTGAAGGGTCTTACCTTCAAGCGCGGTACGCGCAGCATCTTCAATAACGTCGATATTCGCATTCCTCGCGGCAAGGTCACGGGCATCATGGGGCCTTCCGGTTGCGGCAAGACCACCCTGTTGCGTCTGATGGGCATGCAATTGCGCCCCAGTGCCGGGGAAGTGTGGGTCAACGGCCAGAACCTGCCAACGCTGTCGCGCAGCGATCTGTTCGATGCGCGCAAGCATATGGGCGTGCTATTTCAGAGCGGCGCGCTGTTCACCGACCTCGATGTGTTCGAAAACGTAGCCTTCCCGCTGCGGGTGCACACCCAGCTGTCCGATGAGATGATTCGTGACATCGTGTTGTTGAAACTGCAGGCCGTAGGGCTTCGCGGCGCCATCGACCTGATGCCGGACGAGTTGTCCGGCGGCATGAAGCGCCGTGTCGCCTTGGCGCGGGCGATTGCCCTCGACCCACAGATCCTCATGTATGACGAGCCATTCGTAGGTCAGGACCCGATCGCCATGGGCGTGTTGGTGCGCCTGATCCGCCTGCTCAACGATGCATTGGGGATCACCAGTATCGTGGTTTCCCACGACCTGGCCGAAACCGCGAGCATCGCCGACTACCTGTATGTAGTGGGTGATGGTCAGGTGCTGGGGCAGGGTACGCCTGAAGAGTTGATGAACGCCGATAACCCGCGCATTCGCCAATTCATGACCGGCAACCCCGATGGCCCGGTGCCTTTTCACTTTCCGGCAGCGGACTACCGCTCAGATCTTCTGGGGAAGCGCTGATGCGCAAGACATCTCTTATCGAGAAGGTTCGCCTTTTCGGTCGCTCGGGCATCGACATCGTCGAAGTGCTGGGGCGTTCGACCATTTTCCTGTTTCACGCCTTGCTGGGGCGCGGCGGTATCGGCGGCGGCTTTGGCCTGCTGGTCAAGCAGCTGCACTCGGTGGGGGTGATGTCCCTGGTGATCATCGTGGTCTCCGGCGTATTCATCGGCATGGTGCTGGCGCTGCAGGGTTTCAATATCCTGTCCAGCTACGGCTCGGAGCAGGCGGTAGGGCAGATGGTGGCCCTGACCCTGTTGCGTGAGCTTGGCCCGGTGGTTACCGCCTTGTTGTTCGCGGGGCGTGCAGGTTCGGCGCTGACCGCTGAAATCGGCAATATGAAATCCACTGAGCAGCTGTCCAGCCTGGAAATGATCGGCGTGGACCCGCTCAAGTACATTGTTGCCCCGCGCCTGTGGGCCGGCTTCATTTCCCTGCCACTGCTGGCAATGATCTTCAGTGTGGTGGGTATCTGGGGTGGTTCGTGGGTGGCGGTTGACTGGCTGGGGGTCTACGACGGCTCCTACTGGGCCAACATGCAAAACAGCGTGACCTTCACCGGTGACGTGCTCAACGGCATCATAAAGAGCATTGTCTTTGCCTTTGTGGTGACCTGGATTGCCGTATTCCAAGGCTATGACTGTGAGCCCACTTCAGAGGGGATCAGCCGTGCCACTACCAAGACCGTTGTATACGCTTCGTTGGCGGTACTGGGCCTTGACTTCATTTTGACCGCCTTGATGTTTGGAGATTTCTGATGCAAAACCGCACTGTGGAAATCGGTGTCGGCCTTTTCTTGCTGGCTGGCATCCTGGCTTTACTGTTGCTTGCCCTGCGAGTCAGCGGCCTTTCGGCCAGCCCTACCGCCGATACCTATAAACTTTACGCGTACTTCGACAATATCGCCGGTTTGACGGTCAGATCCAAAGTGACCATGGCCGGTGTCACCATCGGCAAGGTCACGGCAATCGATCTGGATCGCGACAGCTTTACCGGTCGGGTGACGATGCAACTGGACAAGAAGGTAGATAATCTGCCAACTGACTCCACGGCATCTATCCTCACTGCGGGTTTGCTGGGCGAGAAGTACATCGGGGTCAGCGTGGGTGGGGAAACAGCCCTGCTCACGGATGGTTCGACCATCCACGACACACAGTCGTCGCTGGTGCTCGAAGACCTGATCGGGAAATTTTTACTCAATACGGTCAATAAAGACGCTAAATGAGGAATCTGTTCATGATCTCTACCTTGCGACGTGGCCTGCTGGTACTGCTTGCAGCATTGCCGATGATGGCCAACGCGGCAGGTTCTGCCCACGATTTGGTACAGGACACCACCAGCAAAATGCTGGCTGACCTCAAGGCTAATAAAGAACAGTACAAGCAAGACCCTTCCAGGTTCTACAACGCGCTCAACACGATCGTTGGCCCTGTGGTCGATGCTGAAGGCATCTCCAAAAGCATCATGACGGTCAAATATTCGCGCAAAGCTACGCCTGCGCAAATGCAGACGTTCCAGGAAAACTTCAAGAAGGGGCTGTTCCAGTTCTACGGTAACGCTCTGCTGGAATACAACAACCAGGGCATTATCGTTGATGCGCCCAAGGACGAGTCGGGCGACCGTGCCGAAGTCGGGATGAAAGTCTCCGGCAGCAATGGCGCCGTGTACCCTGTGTCCTACACCCTGACGAAGATCAACGGTGAGTGGAAACTGCGTAACGTGATCATCAACGGTATCAACATCGGCAAGCTGTTCCGTGATCAGTTCGCCGACGCGATGCAGCGCAATGGCAACGATCTGGACAAGACCATCAATGGTTGGGCCGGTGAAGTGGCCAAGGCCAAGGAAGAAACCGACAAAGCTGCCGGGAAGCCTGCGCAATGACCGAGTCGGCTGTTCGTATCGGCGACGCCGGCGAGCTGTTCCTCAGCGGCGTGCTGGATTACCGCACCGGGCCTGACCTGCGCAAGCAGGGCCAGGCGCTGATCAAGGCCTGCAAGGCGCCAGAGCTGGTGCTTGATTGCTCGGCGGTGACCAAGTCCAGCAGCGTCGGCCTGTCGTTGTTACTGTGCTTCATGCGTGATGCCGAGGCGGCGAAAAAGCCGGTCAGCATCCGTGCGTTACCAGAAGACATGCGCGAGATTGCCGAAGTTTCCGGTTTGACCGAGCTGCTGGCGCATCCCTGATACACATTATTAAAGAAGCCCTCCGTCAGAGTCCTGCTATGCGGGGTTCGCAGGCGCGGGGCTTTTTTGTATGATGTGCGACCCGTGCGCACTGGGCGCCGATAGAGGTTGAGCATGCAGGCCCTAGAAGTTAAGAGCTTCCTTGAAGGAAAGCTGCCTGAAACGACTGTAGAAGTCGAAGGCGAAGGCTGCAATTTCCAGCTGAACGTGATTAGCGATGAACTGGCGGCATTGAGCCCGGTCAAGCGTCAGCAGCAGATCTATGCCCATTTGAACCCATGGATCACCGATGGCAGCATCCATGCGGTCACTATGAAATTTTTCAGCCGCGCGGCCTGGGCCGAGCGCACCTGAGCCCCCAAGGCGTCGAGATTCTTATGGATAAATTGATTATTACCGGCGGTGCCCGCCTTGATGGCGAGATTCGCATTTCCGGTGCGAAAAACTCCGCCTTGCCGATCCTGGCAGCGACCCTGCTGTGCGATGGCCCGGTGACTGTGGCCAACCTGCCGCACCTGCACGACATCACCACCATGATCGAGTTGTTCGGTCGCATGGGCATTGAGCCGGTGATCGACGAGAAGCTGGCCGTCGAAATCGACCCACGCACCATCAAGACCCTGGTCGCTCCGTACGAACTGGTGAAAACCATGCGTGCGTCGATCCTGGTGCTGGGCCCTATGGTTGCCCGTTTCGGCGAAGCCGAAGTAGCCTTGCCTGGCGGTTGCGCCATTGGTTCGCGTCCGGTCGACCTGCACATCCGTGGCCTTGAGGCCATGGGCGCAGTCATTGACGTCGAAGGCGGCTACATCAAGGCCAAGGCGCCGGAAGGCGGCCTGCGCGGCGCGAACTTCTTCTTTGATACCGTCAGCGTCACCGGTACCGAGAACATCATGATGGCCGCTGCCCTGGCCAACGGTCGCAGCGTGTTGCAGAACGCCGCACGCGAGCCGGAAGTGGTCGACCTGGCCAACTTCCTCAACGCCATGGGCGCGAAGGTTTCCGGTGCTGGCACCGACACCATCACTATTGATGGTGTAGAGCGTCTGCACACCGCCACCTACAAAGTCATGCCTGACCGCATCGAGACCGGTACCTACCTGGTTGCCGCTGCCGTGACCGGTGGCCGTGTGAAGGTCAAGGACACCGATCCGACCATCCTGGAAGCCGTCCTGGAAAAACTCAAGGAAGCCGGCGCAGAGATCACCACCGGCGAAGACTGGATCGAGCTGAACATGCACGGCAAGCGGCCAAAAGCCGTCAACGTGCGTACCGCTCCGTACCCGGCGTTCCCGACCGACATGCAAGCGCAGTTCATCTCCTTGAACGCGATTGCCGAAGGCACCGGTGCCGTGATCGAGACCATCTTCGAAAACCGCTTCATGCACGTGTATGAACTGCACCGCATGGGCGCCAAGATCCAGGTCGAAGGCAACACCGCCATCGTCACCGGCATCGACAAGCTCAAGGGCGCGCCAGTAATGGCAACCGACCTGCGTGCCTCGGCCAGCCTGGTAATCTCGGCACTGTGCGCCGAAGGTGACACCCTGATCGACCGCATCTACCACATAGACCGTGGTTACGAGTGCATCGAAGAGAAACTGCAGATGCTCGGCGCGAAGATTCGCCGCGTACCGGGCTAGTCCCTGTTTGTGGCGAGGGAGCTTGCTCCCGCTGGACTGCGTAGCAGTCCCGCTCTTCGAGGGCCGCTTTGCGTCCCAGCGGGAGCAAGCTCCCTCGCCACAGTTTGTTGTTGACTGGTTTGTTTCAAATCGAGGCTGTCATGGCCTCGATCTGTGTCTGGCGCCGTTTGCGACCGGACAGCAATAGCCTGATGAAGGACTGACATTTCCCATGTTGACCATCGCACTGTCCAAGGGCCGCATCCTTGACGACACGTTGCCGCTTCTGGCTGAAGCGGGCATCGTGCCGACCGAGAATCCGGACAAGAGCCGCAAGCTGATCATCCCCACGACCCAGGACGACGTACGCCTGCTGATCGTGCGGGCTACCGACGTGCCGACCTACGTTGAACATGGCGCCGCCGACCTGGGTGTTGCCGGCAAGGACGTGCTGATGGAATACGGCGGCCAGGGCCTGTACGAGCCCCTGGACCTGCGCATCGCCCTGTGCAAACTGATGACCGCCGGCCGCGTCGGTGATGTCGAACCCAAGGGCCGCCTGCGGGTCGCCACCAAGTTCGTCAACGTTGCCAAGCGCTATTACGCCGAACAAGGCCGCCAGGTCGATATCATCAAGCTCTACGGCTCCATGGAGCTGGCACCGCTGATCGGCCTGGCCGACAAGATCATCGACGTGGTCGACACCGGCAACACCCTGCGCGCCAACGGTTTGGAGCCCCAGGATTTTATCGCTGACATCAGCTCCCGCCTGATCGTCAACAAAGCATCGATGAAGATGCAGCACGCCCGTATCCAGGCGTTGATCGACACCCTGCGCAAGGCAGTGGAGTCTCGACACCGCGGTTGACTCACCCGCGTAGCTGAAGAGCTACGCCCGTCTATCCGCCTCATAGCCAGAATTCTCAGGTGCCCAAGCGGAAACGACTGCTAGTTTAGGGCGCCTGAGTTTTTGCCAATTCTATTGAGGCCCTCGCTATGACCACGTCCACTGCAATTGCCCGACTCAACGCTGCCGACCCGGATTTCGCCCATCATCTGGATCATCTGCTGAGCTGGGAAAGCGTGTCTGACGACTCGGTCAACCAGCGGGTGCTCGACATCATCAAGGCCGTGCGTGAGCGCGGTGATGCAGCGCTGGTGGACTTCACCCGCCAGTTCGACGGCCTGGACGTGCAGTCCATGGCTGACCTGATCCTGCCGCGTGAACGCCTGGAGCTGGCGCTGACGCGCATCACCGCACCGCAGCGCGAAGCCCTCGAAGTCGCTGCGGCGCGGGTACGCAGCTATCACGAAAAGCAGAAGCAGGACTCCTGGAGCTACACCGAGGCCGACGGCACTGTGCTGGGCCAGAAGGTCACGCCACTGGACCGCGCCGGTCTGTACGTGCCGGGCGGTAAGGCGTCGTATCCATCGTCGGTGTTGATGAATGCGATCCCGGCCAAAGTCGCAGGTGTGACCGAAGTGGTCATGGTGGTGCCGACCCCGCGTGGCGAAATCAACGAGCTGGTGCTGGCTGCCGCCTGCATCGCCGGTGTGGACCGTGTGTTCACCATCGGTGGCGCCCAGGCCGTCGCAGCGCTGGCTTATGGCACCGAAAGCGTGCCGAAGGTCGACAAAGTGGTCGGCCCCGGCAATATCTACGTCGCGACTGCCAAGCGCCATGTGTTTGGCCAGGTCGGTATCGACATGATCGCCGGTCCTTCCGAAATCCTCGTGGTGTGTGACGGCCAGACCGACCCGGACTGGATCGCCATGGACCTGTTCTCCCAGGCGGAGCACGATGAAGACGCCCAGGCGATCCTGGTCAGCCCCGATGCCGAGTTCCTCGACAAGGTCGCCGCCAGCATCAATAAGCTGCTGCCGACCATGGAGCGTGCCGAGATTATCGAGAAGTCGATCAACGGCCGTGGTGCGCTGATTCTGGTGCGTGACATGGAGCAGGCCATTGAAGTGGCCAATCGCATCGCACCGGAGCACCTTGAGCTGTCCGTAGCGGACCCACAGGCCTGGTTGCCATCGATCCGTCACGCTGGGGCGATCTTCATGGGCCGTCACACCAGCGAAGCCCTGGGCGACTATTGCGCCGGCCCCAATCACGTGTTGCCAACCTCTGGTACTGCGCGTTTCTCGTCGCCGCTGGGGGTGTACGACTTCCAGAAGCGCTCGTCGATTATCTTCTGCTCGCCACAAGGCGCTTCCGAACTGGGCAAGACCGCCTCGGTGCTGGCCCGTGGTGAATCCCTCAGCGCGCACGCACGCAGCGCTGAATACCGCATCGTCAAGGGAGAGTAAGGCATGAGCAAATTCTGGAGCCCTTTCGTCAAGGACCTGGTGCCTTACGTACCCGGTGAGCAACCGAAGCTGACCAAGCTGGTCAAGCTCAACACCAACGAAAACCCCTACGGCCCATCGCCCAAGGCGCTGGCGGCAATGCAGGCCGAGTTGAATGACAACTTGCGCCTGTACCCGGACCCCAACAGCGACCTGCTCAAGCAGGCCGTGGCTAGGTATTACGGGATCGATGCCGGCAAGGTGTTCCTCGGCAACGGTTCCGACGAAGTCTTGGCGCACATCTTCCATGGTCTGTTCCAGCACGATCTGCCGCTGCTGTTCCCGGATATCAGCTACAGCTTCTACCCGGTGTACTGCGGCCTGTACGGCATCACGTTCGACGCGGTGCCACTGGACGAACAGTTCCAGATTCGGGCCGCTGACTATGCCAGGCCCAACGGCGGGATCATCTTCCCCAACCCTAACGCGCCCACCGGGTGCGTACTGGCGCTGGACGCGGTGGAGCAGATCCTCAAGGCCAGCCCGGATTCGGTGGTGGTGGTCGATGAAGCCTATATCGACTTCGGTGGCGAAACTGCCATCAGCCTGGTCGACCGTTACCCAAACCTGCTGGTGACACAGACTCTCTCCAAATCGCGCTCACTGGCCGGTTTGCGTGTGGGCCTGGCCGTGGGCCACCCAGACCTGATCGAAGCGCTGGAGCGGGTCAAGAATAGCTTCAACTCCTACCCGTTGGATCGGTTGGCGATTGTTGGCGCGGCGGCCGCGTTTGACGACCGTGAATATTTCGAGAAAACCTGCCAGTGGGTGATCGACAGCCGCAACCAGGTCGTCGCGCAATTGCAGGGCAAGGGGTTTGAGGTATTGCCGTCGGCGGCGAATTTCATCTTTGCGCGTCACCCGCAGCATGACGCTGCAGGGCTGGCCGCCAAGTTGCGTGAGCAAGGGGTGATCGTGCGGCACTTCAAGCAGGAGCGGATTGCTCAGTACCTGCGCATCAGCATCGGGACGCCGGAGCAGAACCAGGCGCTGATCGACGGGCTCGGCGAGCTCTAATTCTTTACAGGCTGTAAGGGCCTCATCGCGGGCAAGCCCGGCTCCCACAGGAAACTGCATTGCCCTGTGGGAGCCGGGCTTGCCCGCGATGAGGCCATCAGCTACACCAGAAAACTGGAAGGCTTAGATCAACGGCTCATCCGGCTTCTTGTTCTTCCAGCCATCATTGCCCGGCAGCAGCAAATTCAAACCAATCGCCACCACCGCACACAGGGCGATGCCCTTGAGGCCGAAATCATCCGGGCCGGTGCCGGTACCGACCAGCACACCGCCAATCCCGAACACCAGCGTTACCGACACAATCACCAGGTTGCGCGCCTCGCCCAGGTCGATCTTGTGGCGAATCAGCGTGTTCATCCCCACCGCGGCAATCGAGCCGAACAGCAGGCACAGAATCCCGCCCATCACCGGCACCGGGATGCTCTGCAGCAGCGCGCCAAACTTGCCGATGAATGCCAGGCTGATGGCAAACACTGCCGCCCAGGTCATGATTTTCGGGTTGTAGTTCTTGGTCAACATCACGGCGCCGGTCACTTCGGCGTAGGTGGTGTTTGGCGGGCCGCCAAACATGCCGGCAGCCGTGGTGGCGATACCGTCACCCAGCAGCGTGCGATGCAGGCCAGGCTTTTTCAGGTAATCGCGGCCGGTCACGCTGCCTACCGCAATCACACCACCGATGTGCTCGATCGCCGGGGCCAGTGCTACCGGGACGATAAACAGGATGGCCTGCCAGTTGAACTCCGGCGCGGTGAAGTGGGGCAGGGCGAACCACGGCGCAGCGGCGATTTTCGCCGTGTCGACCACGCCAAAATAGAACGACATGGCAAAACCCACCAGCACCCCGGAAATGATCGGCACCAGGCGGAAAATGCCCTTGCCGAACACCGCCACGATTAAGGTGGTGAGCAGCGCTGGCATCGAAATCAGCATCGCCGTCTGGTAGTGGATCAGCTCTGCACCGTCGCCGGACTTGCCCATGGCCATGTTGGCGGCAATCGGCGCCATGGCCAGGCCGATCGAGATAATCACCGGGCCGATCACCACGGGCGGCAGCAGCCGGTCGATAAAACCGGTGCCCTTGACCTTCACGGCCAGGCCCAGGAACGTATAGACGAAACCTGCTGCCATCACCCCGCCCATGGTCGCTGCGAGGCCGAACTGGCCCTTGGCGAGAATGATCGGGGTGATGAACGCGAAGCTCGATGCCAAAAATACCGGCACCTGCCGCCCTGTCACCACCTGGAATAGCAACGTGCCAAGGCCTGCGGTAAACAGCGCGACGTTTGGATCAAGACCTGTGATCAGCGGCATCAACACCAACGCGCCAAATGCTACGAAGAGCATTTGTGCGCCAGACAGGATCTGGCGCCAAAGCGGGTCGTTGAATTCATCCTGCATGTTCACGCGTCCTTCTGCTTGGTGCCGAAGATCTTGTCACCGGCATCGCCCAGGCCCGGGATGATGTAGCCGTGTTCATTCAGGCGCTCATCGATGGATGCGGTGTAGATCTGTACATCCGGATGGGCCTTCTCGACGGCGGCGATGCCTTCGGGCGCGGCCACCAGCACCATGGCGCGGATGTCCCGGCAACCGGCTTTTTTCAGCAGGTCGATGGTGGCGACCATGGAACTGCCTGTGGCGAGCATCGGGTCGATGATCATGGCCAGGCGCTCGTTGATTTCCGGGACGAGTTTTTCCAGGTAGGTGTGGGCCTGCAGCGTTTCTTCATTGCGGGCCACGCCCACGGCGCTGACCTTGGCGCCCGGAATCAGGCTGAGCACACCTTCAAGCATGCCGATACCGGCGCGCAGGATCGGTACCACGGTAATTTTCTTACCGGCGATTTTCTCCACTTGTACGGGACCGGCCCAACCGGGGATCTCGTAGGTTTCCAGGGGCAAATCCTTGGTGGCTTCGTAAGTGAGCAGCGCTCCGACTTCCTGAGCAAGCTCACGGAAGTTCTTCGTGCTAATGTCGGCACGGCGCATAAGGCCGAGTTTGTGTCGGATCAGCGGGTGGCGGATCTCGCGAGTGGGCATAGGAAAGGCTCCGGCGGCGGGCAAAAAAACCGGCCTAGATTAATCTATCCGAGGGTGTTGTCCTATAGACATCAAGTACGTTAGTCCATAAAGGCTTGATTGGAGCGCACGAGAAGCGTACCTTCGCCCGCTTTTCTTGCCACAGCACCCCCTTGGAGAGCGCCATGTCTGCTGATCTCGAGCATATCCGTCAAATCATGCACGAGGCTGACTGCCTGTACACCGAAGCGCAGGTCGAAGCAGCAATCGCCAAGGTCGGCGAGCACATCACTCGCGAAATGGCCGACACCAACCCGGTGGTCTTCTGCGTGATGAACGGTGGTCTGATCTTCGCCGGTAAATTGCTTACCCACCTGCAATTCCCGCTGGAAGCCTCATACCTGCACGCCACCCGTTATCGCAACGAAACCAGCGGCGGCGACTTGTTCTGGAAGGCCAAGCCGGAAGTGTCGTTCATTGACCGCGATGTGCTGATCATCGATGACATTCTCGATGAGGGTCACACTTTGGGTGCGATCATCGACTTCTGCAAACATGCCGGTGCGCGCAAAGTGCACACCGCTGTACTGATCGATAAAGACCACGATCGCAAAGCCCGTCCTGAACTGAAAGCCGATTTTGTGGGGCTGCCGTGCGTCGACCGCTATATTTTTGGTTATGGCATGGACTACAAAGGCTACTGGCGTAACGCCAATGGCATCTTTGCCGTTAAAGGAATGTGATTGATGGCCCGCTTTCTTGATCAGACTCTGTTTGCCGAATTGGCCGAGAAAGCGGCCGCCAACCCCCGTGGGCGTCAGAACGTCAACTTCCATGAGATGCAAGAGCCATGTCATCGCATGGCGGTCGGCTTGCAGCCCAGCACCTATGTGCAGCCTCATCGTCATATGAGCGCCGATAAGGCTGAGACCTTGCTGGTGCTCAAGGGGCGCCTGGGAATCCTGATTTTCAGCGAGACCGGCGAACTGCTCAGCAAGCGTGTGTTGCAAGCCGGCGGAGAGTGCCAGGGCGTAGACCTTTCGCCGGGCGTTTTTCATGGCCTGGTGGTGCTGGAGCCAGACAGCATCATGTTTGAATGCAAAGCAGGCCCTTACCGTCCTGTCGGCGATGGCGAACTGGCAAGCTGGGCGCCTCGTGAAGGCGAGGTGGGGATGGCGGAGTATCACCGCTGGATGCTTGCTCAGTTCGATTGAACACTGAAATCCAAATGTGGCAGGTGGCGTCTGTTTGTAATTGGATGGACTCGCCCAAGCCGTGGCGCATAGACGCCTCGGCTTGGGCGAGTCCATCCAATTACAGGTATTAGGGCAAGCCCCTCCCACATACTGCGTCGCGCAGGTAGACTTCAAACCCCGTGTAAATGTCTGCAGGCTGGAGTCGGTAATGCGTAAAGATAAGAAACAGGTGATTGGCGACGAAATCGGTGACGACCAGATCAAGTTGTTCCTGGACTTCGAGCCGGTTGATGCAACTTCGCCGTCTCTGCACAAACTGATCAAGGCTTACCGTGGTCTGCGTATCGACGACTTCGAGCGTTTCCTGGGCTTTTTCAAAGAAGCAGGCCTGGACCTGGACGGCAAGGACGAGCATGGGCAGACCTTTGTCGACCTGATCAAGGACCAGCGCAACGCCGCCGAGTACATCGAACTGATCGACAACGCCCGCGGCTGATTATCCGAGCCAAAAAAAACGCCCCGGCTTCAGAGTCCGGGGCGTTTTGCTTTTAACGGTAGGAGCGAGCTTGCTCGCGAAGAACCTGAGAGCGGCGCGTTAATCCACTTGCGCCGCGTTATCGTTGACGTTTTTCGCGAGCGAGCTCGCTCCTACAGGTTCCACCAGCTCCAGGCTGATGTTGTTCTGTGTGTTGATCTTGCGATACAGCTCGGCGTCCGTCTCCAGCACTTTCTCGCGCGCCGGGAAGATCTCGTGCAGCTTGGTGGCCCATTCACCGGCGGCTTTCTGCGGGAAGCAGCGCTCGATCAGCTCCAGCATGATCGAGACGGTGACCGAAGCACCAGGAGACGCGCCCAGCAGCGCTGCAAGCGAACCATCCTTGGCAGCAACCAGTTCGGTGCCGAACTGCAGCACGCCGCCTTTCTTCGGATCTTTCTTGATGATTTGCACGCGCTGGCCGGCCACTTCCAGGCGCCAGTCTTCGGCTTTCGCCTCGGGGTAGAAGCGACGCAGGGATTCCAGGCGCTGTTCCATGGACTGGCGCACTTCGCTGACCAGGTACTTGGTCAGGTCCATGTTGTCGCGGGCCACGGCCAGCATCGGGCCGATGTTGCCGGCGCGAATCGACATCGGCAGGTCAAGGAACGAGCCGTGTTTGAGGAACTTGGTGGTGAAACCGGCGTATGGCCCGAACAGCAGGGATTTCTTGCCATCCACTACGCGGGTGTCCAGGTGCGGCACGGACATCGGCGGCGAGCCCACGGCAGCCTGGCTGTAGACCTTGGCCTGGTGCTGCTTGACCACTTCCGGGTTGTCGCAACGCAGCCACTGGCCGCTCACCGGGAAGCCGCCGAAGCCTTTGCTCTCTTCGATGCCCGAGGCCTGCAGCAATGGCAGCGCCGCACCGCCAGCGCCGAGGAATACGAACTTGGCATCGACGTCGCGGCTGTTACCGCTGTTCACGTCCTTGATGCTCACGGTCCAGCCCGCGCCGTTGCGCTTGAGGCCGGTCACGCGTTTGCAGTACTTGACCTGGGCGTCCGGCGAGCTGGTCAGGTGGCTGAGCAACTGATTGGTCAGGGCGCCAAAGTTGACGTCTGTGCCGTTCATCACACGGGTGGCGGCGATTTTTTCATCGAGCGGGCGGCCCGGCATCATCAGCGGCATCCACTCGGCCATTTCGCTGCGGTCTTCGGTGTAGTGCATGTCCGAAAACGCGTGGTGCTGGCTGAGGGTCTCAAAGCGCTTCTTGAGGAAGGACACGCCTTTGTCGCCCTGCACGAAGCTCAGGTGCGGCACCGGGCTGATGAACGACCTGGACGAGCCAAAGGTGCCCTTTTTGGTCAGATAGGCCCAGAACTGCTTCGACACCTCGAACTGGGTGTTGATGTGCACGGCTTTCTTGATGTCGATGGAGCCATCGGCGGCCTGCGGCGTGTAGTTCAGCTCACACAGCCCGGCGTGGCCGGTACCGGCGTTGTTCCACGGGTTGGAACTCTCCGCGGCACCCGAATCCATCAGCTCAACGACTTCCAGCGTGAGGCCGGGGTCGAGCTCTTTGAGCAGTACGGCCAGGGTGGCACTCATGATGCCGGCCCCTACCAGTACTACGTCGACTGCTTCGTTATGCGCCATTTAACGCGTCTCCAAAATCTGCAGCACCAAATTGACGGCATGACTGCCAGGAGTGACGGGGCGGTTCACGTGTTGCCCCAGGTTACCCATGGCCAGGATCGCCATGTCCGATTCGCAATTCTTTGCAACTTCAGCACACGCTTCCTGCCGGGCTAATCTGCCTATGAACGCATTCATGGGCGCCTGTGGCAATTCGACTTATGGTCAAAGCGTGCGATTCGTGCAACCAATCCGTAGCGGACAGGCTCAAGCTCCGGTTTTTGAGGAAGGCTCGATCCTGTGTAATTGGGCTGACCCAGACGCTGATGGTGCTTGTACAAACGCCAAACTATTCATTTGCTCGCCACACTCTTGTGAAGTTGTGAAAACCCGTTTTTTCACGCTCTTTTGAAGACGTGAACCTCAAAAAAGGGCTGCCCCAGCCTGGCACCTGGCCCGTAAACCTCTGCCGACACGCGGCAAAACGGGCAAACAACTCAAGTGGCCGAGCGCAATGGCAGCTCTGGCAGATTCGATAAAAGACGGGGTGGTTTGCAAAGGAAACAGCAAGCACGCCAGCTTCACTCGATCTGTGTGGGCGGCTCTCTGTGGGCGATTTTGGGGCTAATGCCTGGGCATTAACGATGCTGCGAGGCCCGATCAGGAGACGTCCTTATAATCGGGGGGAGATTGTAGCGAAGAACGTCAGCGAAATGGGCGTGTTTTATGACTTTTATTAGGGGCCTGGTCAGGAGGCCAACGCTTGCCGGTGTCGTGGGCGAAAAACCTTTGGGCTGACCCGGGCGCTGGCCGGCAGTGGGCGGTGCATCCAGCCCAGGTGAGTCTCGGTCACTTCCACCCAGCCTTCACCGACGGGCGGCAGGCTGCACTGCTTGAAGGCCAGGCAATGTCCGTGGGCATCAAGCAAGGCAAAGTGACGATGGCGGGTGTGTGACATGAACAGGGTCTTGAGAAGGCGCATGGCTGTGTACCTAGTGTGTTACATGCTTGAAGGTTGCCAGTGTGGCATGACACTGGGGTGACGAATTTATGCGAATTTGTAATTTGCGCAGGGGCTTCAGCCGCCGTTCAGGATCGCTGGTGAGTGGTGCGCGTGCACCGTTATACTGGCGTCCTGTCTGCACCTAGTCCTGGAGAAATGCGTATGTTGCAACGCCTGTTGTTCGGTTTGATCACTGTGACCAGTTTGACCCTTGTCGGCTGCGCCAACAGCCCGCAACAACTCAGCCCGCAACCTAAAGTCACCGCGCAGTTGGCGGCGGTAGGCCATGGCCAGCCGGTGTCGGTACGCGTGGTTGACGGTCGTCCGTCGCCAACCCTGGGTTCGCGTGGCGGCCTGTATCCTGAGACCGCTCTGATTTCGGTGAACGGCCAGGATGTGCTGCCCAAGTTGCAGGCCCAGGCTGAAGCCGCTGTGCGTTTGCTGGGCTTTACGCCGACCAACTCGCCAGGCGTGCCGCAACTGACCGTGACCCTGGCCGAGCTGAAATACCAGTCGCCCAAAGACGGCCTGTATGTGACCGAGGCTTCCATCGGCGCTACCTTCAAGTCTGACGTCAGTGCCGGTACCCGCCGCTACAGTGGCCGCTACGCTGCCTCGCTCAACCAGCGGTTCGGCATGTCGCCCAACCAGGAAACCAACACCAAGCTGGTCAGCGACGTGCTCAGCGATGCCCTGACCCGCCTGTTCAAGGACCCAAGCATCGGTCAACTGCTCAGCGCGCAATAAGCCGCTCACAAAAAACCGGGCTCATCGCTGAGCCCGGTTTTTTTGTGCCTGTGGTTTTTGTCATGCGGCTGTATCGACATAAAAGTCCAACATGCTCACACCGGTAAGCAGATCCAGCTCCGGCAGATCGGCATGCTGGTGCCCGCCGAGGGCGCAATACACCAGCCAATGGCGGTCCTGGACGTTGAACGCGAGGCTGCCGATCAGCGCCTCCTGTTCATCACTCTGGGCGATCAGATACAGCCGATCCTGGTTTTGCGCATGCAACATGACAAGCTCCTCAAGCGTCGAAGGGCAACAGAGTGGCTTGTTAAGGTGACGTTCAGGTGACGGCGTAAATTACTGGATACATTAGCCGTCAATGGGGAAGGAGCATTAAAGGCGCAGGAGGCGACTGTCGTTCAGGTGTGTATCTGGACTGATACCCGAAGACTGATTTACCGAGGTTTGCGATGGCGCTGCCCGCACTGCTCATCAATATTGTTGCCCTGTTGGTTGCCTGCTCGGGCGCCTGGGTGTTGTTCATCACCCGTCTGCATGCACAGCGTGCGATAGCCGACCTGGCCCTGCGCAGCGAAGAGCGCGCTATCGACCAACCGATGCTGTTTCTGGATACACGCACCGAACGGGCGCATCGTCTGGCGTACCGCGTCGGGTTCGCCTGCCTTGGCCTGGCCCTGGCCATCTCCTGGCTCAGCACCCGCTTATAATTCCACTGCCAAACCAAATGTGGGAGCGGGCTTGCCCGCTCCCACACAAGCCTGCTCACATATTTTGGATGGATGCTTACAGAGGGATCCCAGCCTTGACTCGGTATTGGTTGCGTACCGGCGTCGCATACTGCACCACCAGATAAGGCCGATGCTCCGCCGGGCACTCGTTCAAGCGCCGCTCCCATTCCGCCTTGGCCTTGGCCAGCTCATCGGCCGGGAACACGTCCGCCGCCTTGGGCACCTGCAATTGCGGGTCGGCATCACTCCACTGCGCGTAGGCCAGGTAGTGCACCGGAAACAAGCGATAGCCGCCCAGTATCTGCCGGTCCATTTCTGCCGCCAGCAGCTTGGTGTCTTCGAAACGCTCGGTGATCGGCGGCGCAAAGTTCACGTGCACCCGGCCTTTATAGCCGGTAATGCCCAGGGCGATGCTCACATCATCCTCGCCCGGTGCCTTGGTGTAGGTGCCGGTGGTGGCGCGGATATACAGCTCGCGGGCCTTGGCGGCATCGCAGGGGTCGTACTCGTAGCTGATGGACACCGGCGTCAGGTTCAACGACTGGATGACCTCGGCAAATGGCTCGTCCTTGCGGCTGACGTGGAACATCTTGAGGATCGCCGATTCGGTACGGTCATCGCCATCCTTGGCCCGGCCTTCAGCCTGGGCAATCCAGATCGACTGGCAGTCGTTGCGTATCGAATGGTTGATGTAGGCCGACAGCAGGTTGTAGGCCGCCATCTTCTCCTTTCGCCCGGTAATCGAACGGTGCACGATGAAGCTCTTGTTCAGGCGCATCAGGTCGCTGACAAACGGCTTTTGCAGCAGGTTGTCGCCGATGGCGATGCGCGGCGTCGGCAGGCCGGCGTGGTACACGGCGTAGTTGACGAAGGCCGGGTCCATCACGATGTCGCGGTGGTTGGCCAGAAACAGATAGGCGGTGCCGGATTTCAGTTGCTCGACGCCGGTATAGGTCACGCCGTCGGTCGCCCGGTCAATGGTGTGGTCAACGTAGTACTCAACTTTGTCTTGCAGCGTGGCCACGGTGGTGACGCCAGCGAACTCGCGGCGCAGTTTGCGCGCAATCATTGGCTTGAGCAGCCAGCCCAGGGCGCCGGCAAAGCGCGGGAAGCGGAAGTGGGTCAGGATGTCCAGAAAGGCCTTGTCACTGAACAGGCGCGCCAGCACTGCCGGGACTTCGCTGTCGTTGTAAGGTCGGATGGTATCGAATTCGCCCATCATGCTCTCTTGTTAGAAACGGCTAGGGTAAGTAAAAGGAAATGTCAGGGTGCGGTCCGAATAAGGGGCCGGCCAAGAATAGCCCTGTAAATAGACCGGCGATTATACGCACAAGTCACCTGGGAGACTGCGATGCTCGAAACTGCGCTGTACGATTGTCCTTATTGTGGCGAAGAGGTCGAGACAACGGTGGATTTGTCCGGTGGTGACCAGACCTATACAGAAGACTGCCAAGTGTGTTGCCGGCCGATCAAGTTCGACCTGCAAGTTCATGGTGAAGAGTGGATGCTTGAAACCCGCAGCGAAAATGAATAACAGGTACGCCCATGCAGCGAATCTACGAACCGGAAAACCTGATGGAGGGCGAGTTGCTGCAGCAGATGCTTGCCAGTGAAGGCATCGATGCGCACCTGGTGGGACGCCATTTGCTCGGCGGCACGGGCGAATTGCCGATATTCGGCTTACTGGGGCTGGAGGTCGACAACGACCAGGCCGCCTGCGCCCGTGAGCTGATCACCGCCTATATCGGCGCCCAACCCTTGCCCGGCGACGAACCCGACAGCTTCCCCGACGTATTGGTCTGTTAGGCTGTCGGTCGGTTTACCCCAAGAGTCGTGTTGCCCCATGTGTGGACGTTATGCCCTGTTTCGCTGGAACCCTGCCTTTGCTGCCTTGCCCGGCTTCCCCGCCGACCAGCAGGCCCAGTGGAACATCTCCCCGAATGATTCGGTGCTGATCCAGCGCCTGAGCGAGGGCCAACTCACCCTGGCGCGTGCCCGTTGGGGCCTCACACCGCCCTGGCTGACAGACCTGTCGCGCACCCCGGCCCACGCCCGCGCAGAAACCCTGGCCGAACAACCGATGTTTCGTGAAGCCTTCCGCTTGCGCCGTTGCCTGCTGCCCGCCAATGGCTTTTATGAGTGGCGCGGCACCCAGCGCAAGCGCCCGTACTGGCTTACGCCGGGGGAGGGCTCCACGTTGTTCTTTGCCGCAGTGTGGGAAGCGTATCCGGTGCAGGAGCAAGTGTGGCTGAGCACGGCGGTGGTTACCCAGGCGGCGCAAAGTCAGCGACGGCCATTGATCCTGGACGCGGCAGGGCAGGCCGCCTGGCTCGACCCCGAGACACCGCTGCATGTGCTGCAGGGCCTGCTGGCGGCTGAGCCTGCCGTGCTGCGCGAGCGGGTGCTGGCCAATATGGTCAACGATCCGAAGCTCAATGGGCCGGAGTGCCTGACCCCGGCATGAGCTTTGCCCGTCGGGCCGCGTTCGGATGTATCTTAAATTCAGCGGTTAAACGTCCAGGGTATCTGGCGCAGATACAAATGACCGCCTACGATACGCGCCATGTTTTCAGGGAGCGTGTTCATGAAGAAGTCATTGGTGGTAAGTGGTTTGGTTGCAGCAATGCTGCTGGCGGGTTGCCAGTCGGTCAATACCACCAGCGGCGGCGCCGTTGGGGTAGAGCGCAAGCAGTACATGTTCAGCATGCTGTCGAGTCAGGAAGTCGACCAGATGTATGCCCAGTCTTATCAGCAGACCCTGGGTGAAGCCAGCAGCAAAGGGGTGCTGGACAAGACCAGCGCCAACGCCAAGCGCGTGCAGGCCATTGCCAAGCGCCTGATCGCCCAGGCTCCGACTTTCCGCGCGGATGCGGCCCAGTGGAACTGGGACGTGAACCTGATCAAAAGCGATGAGATGAACGCCAACTGCGGGCCTGGCGGCAAGATCCTGGTGTACAGCGGCTTGATCGACAACCTCAAGCTCACCGATGACGAGCTGGCTGCCGTGATGGGTCATGAAATCGCCCACGCCCTGCGTGAACACGGCCGCGAAGCCATGTCCAAGGCCTACGGTATCCAGATGGCCAAGCAGGGCGCCGGGGCAATATTCGGTCTCGGCCAGGACAGCCTGGCACTGGCCGATACCGTCGCCAACTACGGCATGACCTTGCCCAACAGCCGCAGCAACGAAAACGAAGCCGACCTGATCGGCCTGGAGCTGGCCGCCCGCGCTGGCTACAACCCGAACGCGGCCATCACGTTGTGGAACAAGATGGCCAAGGCTTCGGAAGGCGCACCGCCGGAATTCATGAGCACGCACCCGGCTTCGGACAGCCGCATCGCGTCCTTGCAGGCGGCGATTCCGAAGGTGATGCCGCTCTACCAGCAGGCCAAGAAGTCCTGATCACTGCGTGTAGGAGCGAGCAAGCTCGCTCCTACACGCAGTGATCGGTTTACAGCCAGCCGCTGCTCTGCATGGCCTTGTACACCGCAATAATCGCCAGCACGAAGAACGCCGTAGCCGCCAAGCGACGAATCAAGGTCAGCGGCAGTTTCTCCGCGGCAAAATTCCCCGCCAGCACCACCGGCACGTTGGCAATCAACATGCCCAGGGTGGTACCGATAATCACCAGCCACAGTTCCGGGTATTGCGCCGCCAGCATCACCGTGGCGATCTGGGTCTTGTCACCGATTTCGGCGAGGAAGAACGCAATCAAGGTGGTCAGGAAGGGCCCGAACTTACGGGTGGTACTGGCTTCGTCATCATCGAGTTTGTCTGGCACCAGGGTCCACAGCGCCGTGGCGCAGAAGCTCGCGGCGAGGATCCAGTGCAGCACCGCATCCGAGAAGAAACTCCCGAACCAGGCGCCCACGGCACCAGCCGCCGCATGGTTGGCCAGGGTCGCGGCGACGATGCCGGCGATGATCGGCCAGGGCTTGCGAAAGCGAGCAGCAAGGATGAGTGCGAGCAGTTGCGTCTTGTCGCCGATTTCGGCCAAGGCAACGATTGCGGTAGGAACGAGTAGTGAATCCAGCATCAGGTAGTTTCCAGGGGCGGGTCGACACGGCTATGACACGTACAGCCTTCCCGCCCCGGGTAAGGTGTGCGTGTCATAGGTCTTGTCAAACCCCGGTCCGTCTGTGCGGACTCCTGGGTCGCATACGCCATGGTCTGCTGACCAAGTATGTTGACGTATGCCGGACGAGCATGGGCTCGTGGGAGACTACTCCCCTAGGACGCTGCGGATTCTGCCTAGGCAAAATCCATTCGGCAAGCGTTCTTTTTCAAACGTCCGTCAGGGGCGCTTGGCGCGGTAAATGCGAAAACCATTGCCTTCGGCCTTGATTGCGCAGATGCCCAAATGCTCTTCGATCAGTGGCTGGTACTTCAGAAAGCTATTGGCAACCAAGCGAAGTTCGCCACCTTTTGCCAGGTGTTTCGCTGCTTTTCGCAGCAGGTTCTCCGTGGCGAAATAATCGGTATGCACGCCGACATGGAACGGCGGGTTGCTCAAAATCGCGTTCAAACCCATGGGCGCCGCGTCGATTCCGTCGCCGGTCAACACGTCCGCTTTCAGACCGTTCGCCGCCAGCGTCAGTCGGCTGCTGGCGGCGGCGAAGGCATCCACATCCAGCATCGTCACGGTGTTATGCGGGTAGCGGCGTTTGACCGCAGCCCCCAGTACGCCAGCGCCGCAACCGAAATCGAGTAGGTTGCCGCTGGGCAGCTTGTCCAAGTGCTCCAGCAACAACTCGGTGCCGCGGTCCAGGCGACCATGGCTGAACACACCTGGCAAGCTCACTACCTTCAGCGGGCCTTCTGCCAGGGGTACGTCGAAGACCTGCGCCAGGCTCTCAAGCTCCACGGCTTGCGGCGCGTTGGCGACAGTGACCTGCCATAGTTGGCAATGCCGTGCGCTATCGAGCTTGCGCGGTTTGCCGAACGGAACCATCTGCTTGGCGGCGCTTTCGATACCCCCCTTTTTCTCGCCGACCAGGAACAGCTCGGCGCCAGGCAGGCGCGCGGCCACGGCGTTGAGCAGGTAGTCGGTGAGGTCTTTGGACTTGGGCAGGAAAATCACCGCCGCATCAAAGGCGCGCTCGGGCACTGTCACGCCAAACTGGCTGCGTTCGGCGAAGCGCGCATCGAGCGCCGCCTGGTCACCGGCATGCCAGCACCAGCCGTGGGCATTGGGCAGGCGCCCAAGCAAATCGTCGGCAGGCAAACCTACCAGCAGCAGGTTGCCTTGAAAAAGTTCGGCCTGGCGAAGCAGTACTTCACTGCGCGGATCCATAGTCTGCTCCTTGAAAAGGGGCGCAGTTTATCAACTGACGACGCGCAGCGGGGCGCCGTTGAAAAAGCCCTGGGCGTTTTCCGTAAGCTGGCCGACGATACGCTGCCGTGCTTCGCGACTGCCCCAGGCGTTGTGGGGCGTGACGATCAAGCGTGGAATGTCTCCAGCCAGCAGCGGGTTGCCATTGACTGGCGGCTCGACACTCAGCACGTCAGTCGCTGCGCCGCCAAGGTGACCACTGCGCAGCGCGTCGGCCAGGGCCTGTTCATTGATCAAACCACCGCGCGCAGTATTGACCACAAATGCGCCGGGCTTGAGCAAGGCCAGTTCACGGGCGCCGATAAAGTCGCGGGTGTGTTCATTGAGTGGGCAATGCAGGGTCAGCGCATCGACCTGGGTCAGCAGTTCGTCCAGCGGCACACGGTCGGCGCGGGCAGGGCGCCCAGGTATCGCGCCGAGCATCACGCGCATGCCGAACGCTTCGGCCAGGCGTGCCACGGCACTGCCCAATTCACCATGGCCGAGCAGGCCGAGGGTTTTGCCTTCCAGTTCGACGATCGGATGGTCCAGCAGGCAAAACTGTTTGGCATGCTGCCATTTGCCAGCGGCCACATCCTGTTGGTAATCCTTCAAGCGCGTGGCGAGGTTGAGCAACAGCATGATCGTATGTTGCGCCACCGATGGCGTGCCGTAACCCTGGCAGTTGCTCACGGTAATCCCCTGGGCGCGGGCCGCTTCAAGGTCGATATTGTTGGTGCCGGTGGCCGACACTAGGATCAGCTTGAGCTCGGGGCAGGCCGCCAGGGTTTGTGCGGTGAGCGGGATTTTGTTGCTGATGGCGACTTGGGCGCCCTGCAAGCGCTCCCGCACATTTTCTGGCGTGGTCTGTTCAAACAACTGCAACTGGCTGAAGCAGTCATGCAAACCGCTGAGGTCGAGGTCGCCCAAGTCCAGCGAAGGGTGGTCGAGGAAGACGGCGCGGCGATTGTTCATGATCAACTGTACCTTTTGCGACGAGGTTCGAAGGCGTAATCTGCCGAGCCTATCAGATGAAATAATCAGTTACTTAATGGAGTGAGCATGTACGTCGCCGAGTTTTTGACCGTAGCCTTGATTCACTTGTTGGCAGTGGCCAGCCCCGGCCCGGATTTCGCCGTTGTGGTGCGTGAAAGCGTGACCCACGGCCGCCGCGCCGGCACATGGACGGCACTGGGCGTCGGTTCGGCGATTTTCCTGCATGTGGGTTACTCGTTGCTGGGTATCGGCTTGATCGTGTCCCAGTCCATTGTGCTGTTCAATGCGTTGAAGTGGGCCGCTGCCGCGTACCTGCTTTACATTGGCTTCAAGGCCCTGCGCGCCCAGCCGGCCAAGCCTGCGGCCGAGGGCGAGTTGCACCGTGAAGCGGGCGAGCGCACCCCACGCGGCGCGTTTACCGCAGGTTTTGTGACCAATGGCTTGAACCCCAAGGCCACGCTGTTCTTTCTGTCGCTGTTCACCGTAGTGATCAACCCGCATACGCCGCTGGCAGTGCAGGCCGGTTATGGGGTGTACCTGGCGGTGGCGACTGCGTTGTGGTTTTGCCTGGTGGCCATGTTGTTCAGCCAGCAGCGCGTGCGCGCCGGGTTTGCAAAGATGGGTCATTGGTTTGATCGGACCATGGGCGCGGTGTTGATTGCCATCGGGGTGAAGCTGGCCTTTACCGGCATGAAATAATCATTTTTCTCAAGTGAGCACAATCCAGATGTGGGAGCGGGCTTGCTCGCGAATGCGGTGCTTCAGTCAAAGATATACCGGCTGACACTCCGCATTCGCGAGCAAGCCCGCTCCCACATTGGGTTTCATTAGGTCCTCGGTAATGGCGTAACGCTAGCATTTGCTGGCCCCTGCAAATCATTCCTTTGGCTGATTTGGCTGAAACATAAGCGCTCTACAGTGCAGGTCTTCAAGCCAAGACTGTGCAGTCATTAAAGGGATTCTTATGTTGCAGACCCGTGTTATCCCGCCCGCCGAAGGTGCGTACCAATACCCGCTGTTGATCAAGCGCCTGTTGATGTCCGGGACTCGCTACGAGAAAACCCGGGAAATTATCTATCGCGACAAGCTGCGCTACAGCTACCCGACGCTGATCGAGCGCGTCGCTCGCCTGGCCAATGTGCTGACCGAAGCCGGGGTCAAGGCCGGTGACACGGTGGCGGTGATGGACTGGGACAGCCACCGTTACCTGGAGTGTATGTTCGCCATCCCGATGATCGGCGCGGTGATTCACACCATCAACGTGCGCCTGTCGCCAGAACAGATTCTGTACACCATGAACCACGCCGAAGACCGCTTTGTGCTGGTCAACAGTGAGTTCGTGGGGCTCTACCAGGCGATTGCCGGGCAGCTCACCACCGTCGACAAGACCTTGTTGATTACCGATGGTGACACCCACACCGCCGAGCTACCCAACCTGGTGGGTGAGTATGAAACCCTGCTGGCCGCCGCCAGCCCCACCTATGACTTCGAGGACTTCGACGAAAACTCGGTCGCCACCACCTTCTACACCACCGGCACCACCGGCAACCCCAAGGGTGTGTATTTCACCCATCGGCAACTGGTGCTGCACACCATCGGCGTGGCGACCATCATGGGCAGCGTCGACAGCGTGCGGCTGCTGGGCACCAACGATGTATACATGCCGATCACCCCGATGTTCCACGTACACGCCTGGGGCTTGCCGTATGTGGCGACCATGCTCGGGCTCAAACAGGTGTACCCCGGCCGCTACGAGCCGGAATACCTGGTGGAACTGTGGCGCAAGGAGAAAGTAACGTTCTCCCACTGTGTGCCAACCATCCTGCAAATGGTGCTCAACGCCAAGGCTGCGCAGAACGTGGATTTCGGCGGTTGGAAAATCGTCATCGGCGGCAGCGCCCTGAACCGTTCGCTGTATGAGGCTGCCAAGGCTCGTGGCATTCAACTGACCGCCGCGTACGGCATGTCCGAGACCGGGCCGCTGGTATCCTGCGCTCACCTCAATGATGAGTTGATGGCTGGCAGCGAAGATGAGCGCACCACCTACCGCATCAAGGCCGGTGTGCCGGGCCCGTTGGTCGAGGCGGCAATCATGGACACCGACGGTCGTTTCCTGCCCGCCGATGGCGAAACCCAGGGCGAACTGGTGCTGCGCGCGCCGTGGCTGACCGAGGGTTACTACAACGAGCCGCACAAGGGCGCCGAGCTATGGTCCGGTGGCTGGTTGCACACCGGTGATGTGGCTACGCTGGATGCCTTCGGCGTGATTGATATCCGTGACCGCATCAAGGATGTGATCAAGACCGGCGGCGAATGGATCTCCTCCCTGGCCCTCGAAGACCTGGTCAGCCGTCACCCCGCCGTGCGGGAAGTGGCGGTGGTAGGCATTGCCGATCCGCAGTGGGGCGAGCGCCCCTTCGCCTTGTTGGTGGTGCGTGAAGGGCATGTGATCGATGCGCGAGAGCTCAAGGAACACCTCAAGCCTTTTGTCGAGCTGGGCCATCTGAGCAAGTGGGCGATTCCGAGCCAGATCGCCGTTGTTACTGAAATTCCCAAGACCAGTGTCGGCAAGCTCGACAAGAAACGTATCCGTGTCGACATCATCGAATGGCAGGCCAACAACAGCACGTTCCTGTCCACGCTTTAAACCCTCTCTCCGCGCCCGTTCGGGCGCGGTAATGCTCTATATCAAGCCTTTACTTGTGATTTGCCGAATTTCAGCCATCCTTCCCGCGTCGACCTTCGTCGGCGTGGCGAAAGGGTTGTGGCAGACAGGTTGGTGATGCAAATCACACTTTAGAGGGATCAAGCACTACCCCCCCTCTGGCTATAGTCCCTTTCAGAGTTTTTCGCGGATGTTGCGCTTCGAGCCATGGAGGCTCGGTGGCGATGCGGCATTGGAATCGTTGTATCCCGGCCGTTACATCTGAAGAAAGGGCTCACTGCCATAACAATAAAATATGCACATGGAGTAGCGTCGATGACCTCAGTAAACCAGTTCTGGCGCCGGGCAAGACTGCCCCTGGCCGTCAGCCTCGCTTCTACGCTCGCCGGGCCGGCATTCGGCGTCAGTTTCAACATTGGTGAAATCGAAGGGAGCTTTGACTCGTCGCTTTCCGTGGGGGCGAGCTGGTCCACGGCCAAGCCCAATCGTGACCTGATCGGTGCCAACAACGGCGGCAAGGGCCTGTCTCAGACCTCCGATGACGGCCACCTGAACTTCAAGCGCGGCGAAACGTTCTCGAAGATCTTCAAGGGCATCCACGACCTGGAACTGAAGTACGGCGACACCGGTGTGTTTGTGCGGGGCAAGTACTGGTACGACTTCGAACTCAAGGACGAAAGCCGTCCGTTCAAGGACATCAGCGACAACAACCGCAAGGAAGGCGCCAAGTCTTCGGGCGGGCAGATTCTCGATGCATTCGTCTACCACAACTACTCGATTGCCGATGCGCCGGGTTCCGTGCGTTTTGGTAAGCAGGTTGTGAGCTGGGGCGAAAGTACCTTCATCGGCGGCGGCATCAACTCCATCAACCCGATCGACGTGTCGGCGTTTCGTCGTCCGGGGGCCGAGATCAAGGAAGGCTTGATCCCGGTGAACATGTTCTACGTGTCCCAGTCGCTCACCGACAACCTGTCGGCCGAGGCGTTTTACCAACTGGAGTGGGACCAGACCGTGACCGATAACTGCGGCACGTTCTTCTCGCAGCCGGACGTGATCTCCGATGGTTGCAGCAACAACCTGCGGGTACTGAACAAGCGTTCCACCATTCCTGCTGCCGCCCTGCCGACTCTGGGTGCCTTGGGTGTGGACGTGAACAGCGAAGGGGTACTGGTGCGCCGTGGGCCGGACCGTGATGCACGCGACAGCGGCCAGTTCGGCGTGGCTATGCGCTACAACTTCGAACCGCTGGATACCGAATTCGGCGCCTACTTCATGAACTACCACAGCCGCGCGCCGATCTTCAGTGCGCAGGGCGCGCCATCGGCGGCCTACACGCGTCCGCTGGGGCCACTGGGGGCCTTGCGGCCGTTGATCGTGGCGGGTAGCTCGAACTACTTCGTCGAGTACCCGGAAGATATTCGCCTCTATGGCCTGAGCTTCTCCACCACCTTGCCTACCGGCACCGCCTGGAGCGGTGAGTTGAGCTACCGTCCGAATGCGCCGGTGCAGTTGAGCACCACTGACATTCTGTTCGCGGGCGTCACGCCGATCCCCGGCTTTGGCAATGCGTCCGTGCTCAAGGGCACGCCGGGCCAGGACCTGCACGGCTACAACCGCAAGGAAGTCACCCAGTTCCAGACCACTTTCACGCACTTCTTCGACCAGGTCATGGGCGCCAGCCGCCTCACCACCGTCGGTGAAATCGGCGTGACCCACGTGGGAGGCCTGGAAAGCAAATCCCAGGCTCGTTACGGCCGCGACCCGGTATTCGGCCCAGGCACGCTGCCAGGTGGGTTCTGCAACGCCCTCAACAACTCCACCGCCAACGGCGCCGGCTTGCCCAACGCTGCTGGCCTGAACACCAATTGCAATAACGATGGCTACACCACCGCAACGTCATGGGGCTACCGCGCCCGTGCCATCTGGGAATACCCGGACGTGTTCGCAGGCGTGAACCTCAAGCCCAACGTGGCCTGGTCCCATGACGTCAAGGGTTACTCGCCAGGCCCTGGCGGCAACTTTGAAGAAGGTCGCAAGGCGGTCAGCCTGGGCCTGGATGCCGAATACCAGAACACCTACACCGCGAGCCTGGCGTACACCAACTTCTTTGGTGGCAAGTTCAGCACCGTGGATGACCGCGACTTTGTCGCCTTGAGCTTCGGCGCCAACTTCTAAGCACACTCTTTTCAAGTGGCATGTATTCAGGAAGACCAGAGCATGAAAATAACAAAAAGTCTGTTGCACGTGGGTGTGCTTGGGCTGTCGATCCTGGCGAGTAACGTCATGGCGGCAGTCTCGGCAGATGAAGCCGCCAAGCTCGGCACGACCCTGACCCCGATGGGCGCCGAGATGGCCGGTAACGCGGCCGGCACCATTCCGAAATGGTCGCCATTGCCGACCAATGCCGGCGCGGTGGACGCCCGTGGTTTCCTCGCCAACCCGTATGCCAGCGAGCAACCGCAGTTCACCATCACCGCGCAGAACGTCGAGCAGTACAAAGACAAGCTGGCCCCCGGGCAATACGCGATGTTCAAGCGTTACCCGGACAGCTTCAAGATGCCGGTGTACCCGACCCATCGCGGCGCCACCGTGCCGCCCGAGGTGTTTGCCTCGATCAAGAAAAACGCCACCACCACCAACCTGGTGTCCGGCGGCAACGGCCTGGAAAACTTCGAAACCGCGATTCCGTTCCCGATTCCCAAGAGCGGCGTCGAGGTTATCTGGAACCACATCACCCGTTATCGCGGCGGCAGCGTGACCCGCCTGGTCACCCAGGCCACCCCGCAAACCAACGGTTCCTACAGCCTGGTGTACTTCCGCGACCAGTTCGTGTTCCGCGACAAGATGAAGGACTTCGATCCGAAAAACCCAGGCAACGTGCTGTTCTACTTCAAGCAGCAAGTGACTGCGCCAGCGCGCCTGGCCGGTGGTGTACTGCTGGTGCACGAAACCCTCGACCAGGTCAAAGAGCCGCGTTCGGCCTGGGTCTACAATGCCGGGCAGCGCCGTGTGCGTCGCGCGCCGCAAGTGTCCTACGACGGGCCGGGTACTGCCGCCGATGGCCTGCGCACCTCCGACAACCTCGACATGTACAACGGTGCGCCGGACCGCTACGACTGGAAGCTGGAAGGCAAGAAAGAGATGTACATCGCCTCCAACAGCTACAAGGTCGACGATCCCAAGCTCAAGTACGCCGACATCATCAAGGCTGGCCACATCAACCAGGACCTGGCTCGCTACGAGCTGCGCCGGGTCTGGCACGTGGTTGCCACCTTGAAGGAAGGCCAGCGCCACATCTACGCCAAGCGTGACTTCTACATCGACGAAGACACCTGGCAAGCAGCGGTGATCGACCACTACGACGGTCGCGGCCAACTGTGGCGTGTTGCCGAAGCCCATGCCGAGAACTACTACGACAAGCAAGTGCCGTGGTACGCCCTGGAAACCCTCTATGACCTGCAGTCCGGCCGCTACCTGGCCCTGGGCATGAAGAACGAAGAGAAGCAGGCCTATGACTTCGGCTTCACCGCCAGCACCAGCGACTTCACCCCAGCGGCCCTGCGTCAGGACGGTGTTCGCTAACCTCTGCTGATGCACCCCGTGGGAGGGGGCTTGCTCCCGATAGCGGCGCGACAGTCGATAAATGCATGACTGACCCGCCGCTATCGGGAGCAAGCCCCCTCCCACTTTTGTTTGTAAGGTCCGCAGGGATATTTCTTGTCGCAGTTCTTTTTCAGCCATTTGTTGCAAAGATCTACAATCCCGCCGCTTTTACCGCTAGTCTGCGGACATCTGCAATGCCGACAACAGCCTTCTACAAGAGCCCGGCGATGACTGATCTGTCCCGAACCCATGGGCCTGCCAGTGTGGTGATGCCGACCCTGGAAGGCCGCTTCTACCGGCCCCCGCTGCCTGACGGCTACGTGCTGCGCCCGCGCCTGTGCGAACGGCTGAATGCGGGCCTTGATGGGCGACTGTTGCTGGTCAGCGCGCCCGCGGGGTTTGGCAAGAGTTCGTTGGCGGTGGAGTTCTGCCAGGGCTTGCCTGCCCAGTGGCAAAGCCTGTGGTTGGGCCTGAGCCCTCGGGACAGCGACCCCGGCCGTTTCCTGGAACGGCTGCTCGACGGCTTGCAACAGTATTTCCCGCAACTCGGCGCCCAATCCCTGGGGTTGCTGAAAATGCGCCAGCGTCACCAACCCTTTGCCTTCGAAGAATGGCTCGATGGTCTGCTCGACGAGCTGGCAGTGCACCTGTCTGCACGCTCGCCGTTATTGCTGGTGCTGGATGACTATCACCTGGCCCAGGGTCCGGTGCTGGATCGCTGCCTGCAGTTTTTTCTCAATCATTTGCCTGATGGCCTGGTGGTGCTGGTTACCAGCCGGCAGCGTCCGGACTGGCACCTGGCACGCCTGCGCCTGTCGCGGCACCTGTTGGAACTGCATGAGCAAGACCTGCGCCTGACCCATGACGAGTCCCTGGCGGTGCTGGATGGACACGGCAATGCATTGCGCGGCGAGGCGTTGGAAAACCTGATCCGCCGTAGCGAGGGCTGGGTCGCCGGCCTGCGTTTCTGGCTGTTGGCGGCCTCCGAAGCCGGCAGTGAGAGCGCCTTGCCGCAAAGCCTGCACGGTGGCGAGGGGCTGATTCGCGATTACCTGCTCGAAGAGGTCATCGACTGCCTTCCCGCAGAAGTGCAAGCGTTCCTGTACGACACCGCACCTCAGGAGCGCTTTTGCAGCGAACTATGCGACGCCGTCCGCGAGGCCCATGACAGCGCAGAAATCCTGCGTTATCTGCAGGCTCATCAAGTGTTCCTGGTGCCTTTGGATGAGCAAGGCCATTGGTACCGCTACCACCACTTGTTCTCCGACCTGCTGCGCACCCGCCGCGAGAAAAGCGCCACCTTGCCGCCGGCCAGTTTGCACTTGCGCGCCTGTCGCTGGTTTAACGCCCAGGGCTTGATCGACGAGGCGGTGGAGCAGGCGCTGCGGGCCGGGCATCTGGATGTGGCGGCGAACCTGGTGCAGAACCTGTCCGAAGAGCAACTGCTGGCAGAGCAGAATGTGGGCATGCTATTGCGTTGGAAGATGGATTTGCCCGACAGCCTGCTGATCAGCACGCCGCGTTTGATCGTGCTGTACAGCTGGGCGCTGGGGCTCGCATGCCAATTGGATGCAGCGCAGGAGCTGTCCAGCTACCTCAGCCGTTTCCTGCCGGCGCCATCGGCCACCGCGCAAAAATCCATGCTGGCTCAGTGGTTGGCGTTGAGCGGGATCATCGCCCGTGGGCGCGGGGACCGTGAGCTGACCCAGCGCTATTGCAACGAAGCGTTGGAAAGCCTGCCGCAAAAGCGTTACGGCCAGCGCCTGATGTGCCTCTCGACCCTGTCCAACCTGGCTATCGTCGATGCCGACCTGTGGCGCGCCCGAGGCCTGAACCGCGAATCGTTGGAACTGGCGCAGCGCGTCGGTAACCCTTTGTTTGAGGCCTTGGCCCATTACGACCGGGCGCGGGTGCTGCAGGCGCGGGGGGAGATCCTGCGTTCCCTGGATGAAGTCCGCCAGGGCCTTGAGCGCCTGCATGGGCTGGCGCCCCAGCGCCTGTATGCCGTGCGCGCACGGCTGTCGCTGTACGAAGGTTACCTGCTGCTGGTGCGTTACCAGCCCGAGGCCGGCCTGGCGCGTTTGCGCGCCGGCCTGGCCGAGGCCCGTGCCTGCCGCGATATCAGCGTGCTGATCGGGCACTGCGTCATCGCCAGCTTCGAAGGGCGGCGTGGGGAGTTTGCCCATGCTTTTGCCGAGCTGGCGGAGGCCGAGCGCTTGATGCACATCTGGGATGTGCCGCCGATCTATTACCTGGCGATGATCACCCTGATCAAATGCGAGTTGTGGCTGGCCCAGGGGCGCACTGACCTGGCCGACGCCTGGCTGGCCCGCCTGGGGCAGACCTACAACGGCGAACACGCCGCGGCCGCCCCCGAGTTTCATCCGCACCTGCCGCAACATATCGAGCTGCAACAAGCCGCACTCGATGCCACCCGCCATCAGCCCGACAGCGCGCTGCAACGCCTGGAAGCGTTGGCCCAACAGGCCCATGACAGTGGGCGCCAGATGATTGCCCTGATGGCGCTGGTCCAGCAGGTGCAGTTACTTCTGGACAATGGCCAGGAAGCCAAGGCCCGGCCGGTATTCGCCCGTGCCCTGGAAGCCGGTTCGGGTGGTGCGTTGCAGCCGTTTCAACGGTTGTTGGAGGGTTACCCGCAGTGGATACGCGATCAGTTGGGCAAGGACTCCCCTGGGCTGCTCAACCAGAGCTTGCTGGCGTTGCTGCCCCAAGCCAGCGCAGTTGAAGCCACACCTCAACAGGAAACCCTCAGCACCCGAGAGCTGGCGGTGCTGCAACTGATTGCCCAAGGCTGTTCAAACCAGGAAATCAGCAACCAGCTGTTCATCTCCCTGCACACGGTGAAGACCCACGCCAGCCATATCAACAGCAAGCTCGGCGTGGAGCGTCGTACCCAGGCGGTGGCGCGGGCCAAGGCTATGGGCTTGCTGGCCTGAGCCCTGGGTTTATGGCGTGGCCGGGCAGCCTTTGAGTGAGGTGTCGACGGTCTGATTGATCAGCGCGGCGAAACGCTTGAGGTTGTTCTGATGCGCCACCACCAACTCGTCGATGCTCGGCCCGGCAGGTGATTGCAAGGTGGTGCGGCAGGTCAAGGCCGGGCGATCGCCATTGACTTGCCTCAGGCGCCAGCGCACATCGAGCAATGCGTACTGCCCCGGTACCGAGTCAAACCGCTGCACGTCTACGCGTAAAGCTACGGCTTGCCGGGCATTGCTGTTGGCCAATTGATCCACCAAGGCGCTCCTCAGTTCATCGGCGAGGGTGGCGGCCCACCATTGGGTTTCAAGAATCGCCAGGCCGCTGTCGCCCTGGCGAATCACGATCTGCGCACGGTCGACCTGAGGCGGCACGCTGATGCTCTCAATGCGTACACCGCCGGCCTCTGCACGCGTACTCGGGCTCAAGTGCGCCGGGGTCAGGGTATGAAAAGCGATGGGTTCACTGCGGCAGGCACCGAGCAGCAGCAGGGCGCTCAGTAACGTGATCTTCAACGGCAATGTCATGGCGGCTCCAATGGTCATTTGCGGGGTGGCCCTTGCAGGTCCGTCGGTGCGGCGTTATCGGGGCGGCCGCGAATCAGCGACTCCGGATGCCGGCCCAGGTAATCCGAAAGCTCGCGCAGGGAGCGCGACATGCGTCCCAACTCGTCGAGGGTCTGGGTCAGTTGTTCACGCTGCGGCGAGTCTTCTGCCAGGGTTGAACTGGCCGATTGCAGGGTCTTGCTCACGTCGGCCAAGGTCGTCTGCACACCCGGCAGCGTCTTGGCGTTGAATTGCGCCAGGCCTTTGCGCAGTTCGACCAGGCTGGCGTCGAGGTTGCCGGCAATACGCTCGACAGGCAGTTGGCTGATCTTGTTGACGATGCCTTCGAACTTCTCTTGCAGCTGTTCCAGGTTGCCCGGGATGGTGGGGATGCCCACCGGACGCTGGTTCGGGTCGAACGCGACTTTCTCGGCCTTGGGGTAGAAGTCCAGGGCGATGTAGAGCTGGCCGGTCAGCAAGTTACCGCTGCGAGCCTGGGCGCGCAGGCCGTTTTCGATGAAGGTGCCGATCAGGCGCACGCCGGCTGCCTCATCGTCAGGGTTGTTGTTCATGGCCTTGAGCAACTTGGTGTGGGCCTCGCCGAGCAGTTGCGGGTAGATCACGATGCCGACATTGACCGGAAAGGTGCGCTTTTTCGCATCGAAATCCAGGTTGATCGACACAACCCTGCCGAACTCGACGCCGAGAAACTCCACCGGTGCGTCGACTTTCAGCCCGCGCAGGGCCTGATCGAAGCGCAGGACCATGTATTGCCCCCTGCCGTTGGGCGGGGCGAGGGCGCTTTGCTGGTCTTCGAACAATTCAAAGCTGCGACTTTCTTCGGCCGGTTTGTCATTGGGGTTGTAGGGCGGCGCCTGGAAGGCGATCCCGCCCATCAGCATGGAGGACAAGGATTCGGTTTTCAGCGCGAAGCCATTGGCACCGACGCTCAAGTCGACGCCGCTGGCATTCCAGAAACGCGTGTTCTCAGTGATGTACACATCATTGGGCGCGTGCACGAAGATTTCGACATTCACGCCCTTGCCCTCGTTGTCCAGCTCATAGGCCACTACCTGGCCCACCGGAATCTTGCGGTAATAGACGGGGGAGCCGATGTCCAGCGAGCCCAGGGCCTGGGTGTGCAGCGTGAAGCGCTTGCCCGGTTCGCCGTAAGTGATGGGCGGCGGGTTTTCCAAGCCGGTGAAGTGTTTGGCGCGAGTCTCGGACTGGCCGATGTCTGCGCCGATGTAGTCGCCGGACAACAACGTATCGATGCCCGACACACCGCCTGCGCCGATGCGCGGGCGCACCACCCAGAATTTTGAATCTTCGCGGGTGAAACTTTCGGCCTGTTTGACCAGCTCGACGGTGGCATTGACGCTTTTCTGGTCATCGCTCAGGGCCACGGCGGTTACCTGGCCGATCACCACGTTGCGGTATTTGACCTCGGTTTTGTTGGCAACCAGCCCGCTGCCGGTCTTGAAGTTGAGGACGATGGTCGGCCCTTGTTGCATGACGCTGTGAATCACCAGCGAGATCCCCACCAGCACAGCGACAATCGGCACGATCCAGACCAGCGAAACGCTGAAACGACGCGTCTTGATCACGGGTTGCCCCGCAGGGGTGTCAGCCTTGGATGAGCTCATCCGAGGTCTCCTCGTTATGTGGATTTTCCCAGATTAGCCGGGGATCAAAACTCATGGCCGCCAGCATCGTAAACACGACCACCAGGCCAAAAAACAGAATGCCCAGGCGCGGTTCGATCGTGCCCAGGGCTTGAAACTTCACCAGCGCGGCCACCAGGGCGACCACGATGACGTCAAGCATCGACCAGTAGCCGATCAGTTCGATAAACCGAAACAGCTTTGAACGCTCCTTGCGCGCCCACTGGCTATTGCGCTGCACGGTGACCAGCAGCAGCCCCAGCGACAGGAACTTGATGCCCGGCACGGCAATGCTGGCGATGAAAATGATCAGCGCAATGTCCCAGGCGCCATGCTGCCAGAACTCCAGCACGCCGCTCATGATGGTGCTGTCTGCGCCCGAGCCGAGCATGGTGGTGTTCATCACCGGCAGTAAGTTGGCCGGGACATAAAAGGCGAGGGCGGTGAGCATGTAGGCCCAGGTACGGGTCAGGGACTGCACCTTGCGCCGATGCAGCGCGGCGCCACAGCGATCGCACTCGGTGGGCTCAAGGCGCATGTCGCAGGGCTGGCCGCAGGTGTGGCACAGGCACAGGTTCAGCTCGCGGGCGGTGGGCGTTGAATTCATAGGGTGTCCCACAGGTCGCGTACATCGCGCCCGGCAATGCGGATCAGCAACAGGCTCAGGGCGGCCAAGGCAAACAGGCCGGTGCCTGGGATCACGTCCAGCATGCCGGCCAGCTTGAACACCGCGACCATCGCGCCCAGCAGGCACACCTCCAGCATGCTCCAGGGCCGGAGTGCTTCGAGCCAGCGCATGCACAGCTTGAACGCCGGCGAGCGCCTGCCGGCCAAGGCGAAACTCAGCACCCAGATCAGCAATAGCAGTTGAAATACCGGCGCGATAATGATGGAAATTGCCGCGACCAATGCAATGAATGTGATCGGCCCCAGGCTCAGCGCAACCACCGAATCCCAAAGGGTCGCGCTGTTTTTCAAGCCTTGCAGGCTGATGCTCATCACCGGGTAAAAGTTGGCAAAGGTCCACAGCACTGCGGCAGTCACCGTCAGGGCCAGACGTTGCTGCACCGACAGGCCGTTGTAGCGCTGCAGCACGCCCGAGCAACGTACGCACAGGGCTTTTTGATGTTTGGCGAGCGTGACTTTCTCGTACACGCAGTCGCAGTGTTCGCAGATGATCTGTTGATTCGCCATGGGTGTTGCTCCAAATGCGACTGACTGCAGCAGGGGATTTCAATGGCGCTTGCGTAGCTTAGCAGCGGATGGGTCGCGTAATCGACTCCTTCCAGAGCAGGGCCAAGCTACACCATACTGCACTTGGAACGCGCCAGAGAGCTTGCAGGACACCCATGACTATTGAAAAACAACTGTTGATTCGCGAAACCTTTCCCGTCGGCCCGTTGCAGTGCAACTGCACCATCATTGGCGACCCGATCACTAAAAAAGCCATCGTAGTCGACCCCGGTGGCAATCACGAGTTGATCCTGGCGCGCCTTGATGCGCTGGGCCTGAAGGTGGTGAGCATTATCCACACCCATGCTCACCTCGATCATTTCCTCGCCTCCGGCCAATTGAAAGAAAAGACCGGCGCCACGCTGCATCTGCACAAAGATGATCAATTTTTATGGGACAACCTGGAAATGCAATGCCAGATGTTTCGCGTGCCCTACGTCCCGGTGCCGTCGCCGGATCGCTGGCTGGAGCATGACGAAGAACTGGCCTGCGGCTGTGGCGTAGCCTTGCACACCCCAGGGCATACGCCGGGCTCGATGAGTTTCTGGTTCGCCGACGCCAAGCTGTTGATCGCCGGCGATACCTTGTTTCGTCGCGGCGTAGGGCGCACGGACTTATGGGGCGGCGACCAGGCGACGATCGTGCGGTCGATCAAGCAGCGCTTGTATACGCTGGACGAGGGCGCGACGGTGGTCACTGGGCATGGGCCGGATACGTTGCTGGGCGATGAGATGCGGGAGAATCCTTTCGTGCGTGCGTGATGGGTTGTCGGCTCTGATACAAAGCGGTACAGACACACAGACACAGGCCCGAGCCAAACACAGCTATGCTTTACGCACCCTCCACGGAATTTTTGCCGTTTGTCGCGTTCCAAACTCGGCACAGGTCCATTGCCAATGTCCTCTGCATCACAGAATGCAAAAGTAGGAGCTTCCTTCATGTTCACTCCGCGTCGTCTGCTTGTTGTCGCTACCGCCGTAGCCCTGTTGTCTGGCTGCGCTTCACCTAACCCTTATGACGGCAGCCAGGGACAGGCCAGCAATGGTTCCGAAAGCGGCATGAGCAAAACCGCCAAGTACGGCGGCCTCGGTGCACTGGCTGGTGCATTGGCCGGTGCGGCCATCGACCATAACAACCGTGGCAAGGGCGCGCTGATTGGCGCAGTCGTTGCGGGTGCCGGTGCGGCGGGCTATGGCTACTACGCCGACCAGCAAGAGAAAAAACTGCGTGAAAGCATGGCGAACACCGGGGTTGAGGTGCAGCGCCAGGGTGACCAGATCAAGCTGATCATGCCGGGCAACATTACCTTCGCCACCAACTCGGACGCGATCTCCAGCAGCTTCTACCAGCCGCTGAACAACCTGGCCAACTCCCTCAAGCAGTTCAACCAGAACACCATCCAGATCGTTGGCTACACCGACAGCACCGGTAGCCGCCAACTGAATATGGACCTGTCCCAGCGCCGTGCGCAGAGCGTGGCCAACTACCTGACCTCCCAAGGCGTCAATGGTGCCAACCTGAGCGCACGCGGTGCCGGTCCGGATAACCCGATTGCCAGCAACGCCGACGTGAATGGCCGTGCGCAGAACCGTCGCGTCGAAGTCAACCTCGGCCCGATCCCTGGCCAGCAATACGGCCAGCCTGGCCAGCAGCAGGCGCCACAGCAGAACAACCAGTTCCAGGGCAATCCGTACCAGCAATACCAGTAAACCCTGGGCACTAAAAAGGGCGCCGTGCAGTCAATGCACGGCGCCCTTTTTTGTGGCCGATCGATCTACATCAGTCGATGTATTCGAATACCTTGACGATCTTCTGTACGCCCGACACGCCTTGCACCAGGTTGGCGGCGCGGGTGGCTTCTGCCTGGGTCAGCAGGCCCATCATGTAGACGATGCCGTTATCGGTGACGATCTTGATTCGCGAGCCTGGCACTGCACTGTCGGTCAGCATCTGGGCCTTGATCTTGGTGGTCAGCAAGGCATCGTTGCTGATGGCCAGCAGAGTGATCGGGTCCATGACTTGTAGTTCGTTGTGGACCTTCTTGACGCGTTGCACGCCGGCAGCGGCTTGCTTGGCCTGGGCCTTGAGATCGGCGCGGGGTGTTTGGCCTGCCAGCAGGACCACGCCGTTGAAGCTGGTCACCACGATGCGCGAGGCACCGTTGCCCAGGTCGGTAGCAGCCTTCGCGACGTTGACCTTGACCTTGGTTTCGATCAGCGAATCATCAATGGTGCTGCCGAAGGTGCGTGTGCCCCGGTCGTCCTGAATAGGGGTGTCCCGTGTAGCGGTGATAGCCGAGCTGCAGCCGCTGATGGCGACGCACAGCGTAATGGCCAAAAGACTGAGGCGATTAACGGTCATTCTTCACTCCCGAACAGTTGGCTGTCGATCAGATCGCACAGGCAGTGGATCGCCAGCAGATGAACTTCTTGGATACGTGCAGTGACATTGGCCGGGACGCGAATCTCCACGTCCTCTGGCAGCAGCAGCGAAGCCATGCCGCCGCCGTCGCGACCGGTCAAGGCTACGACAATCATTTCGCGATCATGTGCGGCCTGGATCGCTTGAATAATATTCGCCGAGTTACCGCTGGTGGAAATCGCCAGCAATACATCGCCCGGCTGGCCTAGGGCGCGGATCTGCTTGGAGAAGATTTCGTTGTAGCTGTAGTCGTTGGCGATCGAAGTGATCGTCGACGAGTCGGTGGTCAACGCAATGGCCGGCAGGCTCGGGCGCTCGCGTTCAAAACGGTTGAGCAGCTCGGATGAAAAATGCTGGGCATCGCCGGCCGAACCACCGTTGCCGCACGAAAGCATTTTGCCTTCGTTGAGCAAGGCATTGACCATGACCTGACTGGCTTGCTCGATGTGCGGTGCAAGTACGTCCATCGCCTGTTGCTTGGTGTCGATGCTGGCCTGGAAAAGCTGGCGAATTCGGGATTGCATGTCCATCTGTGTGACCTTAAGTAGCGCGGCTGTTTGGCACAGGTAATGTGCAGCCCGCAATGCAAAGAGCAAAAGTGAGTGGTGAGGGTGCCCGGCGAATCAGCTGTCGAAGGCATTTTTAAGCCAGGTCAGATCAGCTGTGCCTGACGGGGTGCTTTCCATTGCAACCACATCGAAACGGCAGGGGCGGTCAGCCCAGCGATACTCTTTTTGCAGGAAAAACTGCGCAGCGAGTATCAGCTTTTGACGCTTGCGCTCGTCGATACTGGCGAGCGCGCCACCCCATTGTGCGTGTTTTCTGTAGCGGACTTCGACGAATACTACTGTATCGCCGTCAAGCATGACCAGATCAAGCTCGCCGCGTTTACATAACCAGTTCTGCGCCAGAAGGCGCAGACCCTGTTGTTGCAGGTAATCGAGCGCATGCAGTTCGGCATCCTTGCCGCTTTGTGCGCTGGACCGCTGGGGCATCAGCGTGGGGTATCGGGCAGGCGCTGTATTTCGCCGCCGACGAACTTCGCCCAAGGCATCTGGCGGTCCACGCGCTGGTTGGCGCTGATGCCCAGGTTGCCCGAGAGGCCGTCGACACGGGTGTCAGGCAGTGCCTTGAGCTGGCCCAGGCGTGGTGCCAGGCGGTAGGCATCGACGCCCATTGCGTAGAGCCGGCCCAGGCTGCCATTGGCTTGCGGCCATTGCGCCGCAACCTGGTTGCGCAGTGGGTCGGTGGTGTTAAGCAACCAAGGGGTTTCGCAGAACATCACGTTGGTCATGTCCAGGTACTGGTTACGGTCACCGCTGGCACTGAACACGTGGGAGGTTGCGTACACCGGCACATCGCCGGCGTATTGGAAGTTCAGGGTCGGCTTGATCTGCTGGGCCAGTTGTGGCGTGACAGCCAGGAAGATGAACTCGATGTCCTGGCGACGCGAAGGCTGGGCGGCTACGTCGGTGCCTACTGTGCTTTGCAGGCTCTTGGCGCGGCCTTCGCTCTTGCGCAGTTGGAACAGATCGGCGATCTGCTGGGCCAGGGCAACAGGCTGATCGACATATTCAACGCCCATGACAGTGCCGCCATTGGCTTCCCAATCCTGGCGGAACGCTTTGTAGACGCGCTCGCCCCATTCGCCACGGGGCACCATGGCGGCGGCGCGGTGCAGGCCGTCGGCACGTGCACGGCGCGACACTTCGCGGGCTTCGTCTTCAGCGGCCAGGCCGAACTGGAACAACTGCGCCGGGCCTTGATCGGTCTCGCTGTAGTTCAGGGCGAGGGTGGTGATCGGCAGCTGCGGGCGTGCGCTGAGTTGCTTGACCAGCGGTTTTTCCAGCGGGCCGACGACCAGTTGCACGCCGGCGGCCTGGGCCTTGGCGTAGAAGTCGTCGAGGGAGCCCAGGCGCGAGCTGTCATAGAACTCGATGACCGGTGGCTTCTGCCCGGCTTGTTCAGCCTGGTAGTGAGCCGCCATGAAGCCTTCGCGCAGCGCTTTGCCCACAGCCGCCAGCGGGCCTTCCTGCGGTAGCAGCAGGGCGATCTTGTTCAGGGGCTGGCTGGCCAGTTCCTTGAGTTTGGTCAGCGGCGCTGGCAGTTGCACAGCCGCTGGGTGGCCCGGGTTCTGCGCGCGCCAGGTGTCGATGGCGGCTTGTTGTTGCTCCAGCGTACCGGCGCCCTTGACCGCCTGGGCCAGGGTGATCCAACCATCGAGTGTCGGGTTGCCAGTGGCTTGCAGCTGTTCGGCTGGCAACGCGGCAATCAATACCCAGATGGCCTCGTGGTTGCTGTTGGCAGCCTCACCCGTCAGCAGGGGCGCCATGGACACCCGCTCGCGAGCGGCGGCGAGGGTCTGGCCATCGGCTTCATAGGCACGTGCATGTACGGTGCCGGTGCGGATCTGCTGGTCGGTCGGCAACTCCTTCAGGCTTTGCAGGCTGGGGTGGTTCAGCGCTGCCAAGGCCGCCTTGGGCTGGTTGCGCCCCATGGCCAGTTCTGCGGCCAGGGTGCTGGCAAATACCTGCGCGGCTGGCTTCAGGGCGTCCAGGGGCACTTGCGCAAGGATCTGCGAGGAGCGGCCGGGGTTGTTCTGCTGGTAAGCCAGGTCTGCCGCGCTCAGGCGCAGCAACGCGGCTTTTTCTGGCGTCTTGGCGTTCGTCGCCTGTTCGAGCAGTTGCTCGATACTGGCGTCGGGCGTGCGTGGCAGTTCGCCAAGACTGGAGGAGGGCGAACTGGCGCAAGCAGCCAGCAAGGCAGCGAGGCAGAGGGCGGAGAGCAGCCGCAGGCAAGCGATCATGTAAGTGTTCCTGATACCGATCAAATTAGCGTGGAAGTGTACCCAAGCACTGGCCCAGGCGCGATGTTCATGGCGTTAAACCGTGGATTTAGGTCGTGCAAATGTTGTGTTTAGCTAATGGTGGCTGAAACGGCATCGGCCGTGATGGCATATTTTCAAGGCGTCTACGCGCTACAATGTGGCTTTTGCCAACCATCGAGGTGTGCGCTTTGACTGCTCCAGGTCCTTTGAATTCCACTGCTGGCTCGCTTTTTGTGGTGGCGACGCCCATTGGCAACCTGGACGACATCAGTGCCCGGGCGCTGAAAGTGTTGCGCGAGGTGAAATTGATCGCGGCAGAAGACACGCGGCACTCCCAACGGTTGATGCAGCATTTTGGTATCAGAACGCCATTAGCGGCCTGCCACGAACACAACGAACGTGAAGAGGGTAGCCGCTTTATTACACGTCTTTTGGCGGGTGATGACGTCGCGCTGATTTCCGACGCGGGCACGCCCCTGATTTCCGATCCTGGTTACCACTTGGTCCGCCAGGCCCGTGCCGCAGGTATCAATGTAGTGCCTGTTCCGGGAGCCTGCGCGCTGATTGCTGCATTATCGGCCGCCGGGTTGCCCTCGGACCGCTTTATCTTCGAAGGCTTCCTGCCCGCCAAGGCTGTAGGGCGTCGGGCGCGTCTGCAGGCACTTAAAGAAGAACCGCGCACCTTGATCTTCTATGAGGCTCCGCATCGTATCCTTGAATGCCTGCAAGACATGGAGCTGGTGTTCGGCGGTGAGCGCCTGGCCTTGCTGGCCCGAGAGTTGACCAAGACCTTCGAAACCCTCAAGGGGTTGCCGCTGGAGGAGCTGCGAGCGTTTGTCGAGGGCGACAGCAATCAGCAACGTGGCGAATGCGTGGTGCTGGTCGCAGGCTGGACCGCGCCGGAGAATGAAGATGCGGTGGGCAGCGAGGCCATGCGCGTCCTCGATTTGTTGCTCAAGGAAATGCCACTCAAGCGCGCCGCCGCCCTGGCAGCGGAAATTACCGGCGTGCGCAAAAATGTGTTGTATCAGGTCGCACTCGATAAGCAGAAGGTCGAATAGTTCCAGGGGCAAATCTGTATTTCGTCTGAACGTGATGGCAATGCTGCACTTTTAATACTTGTCCTCAAGCCGCCGTGCCGTTAACCTGCGCGGCGGAGAGTCGATTGGACAGTCGCTGCCCTCTATGAAAATTAGGGGGGGGAGGAAAGTCCGGGCTCCATAGGGCGAAGTGCCAGGTAATGCCTGGGAGGCGTGAGCCTACGGAAAGTGCCACAGAAAATAACCGCCTAAGCACTTCGGTGCCGGTAAGGGTGAAAAGGTGCGGTAAGAGCGCACCGCACGACTGGCAACAGTTCGTGGCTAGGTAAACCCCACTTGGAGCAAGACCAAATAGGGTCCCAAGGCGTGGCCCGCGCTGGGACCGGGTAGGTTGCTAAAGATGTCCAGTGATGGCCATCGTAGACGAATGACTGTTCAAGACAGAACCCGGCTTACAGATCGACTCTCCACCTTTTTTCCTTGCGTTCGAATCTCGTGCGCAAACCCGGTAGTAACGCAAGAATCCCTCCCTGCCAAATCATTGGCAGATGCATCTTCGTAATACCAAAAAAATCTTACTCTTAATAAATTACTTTAACTTTAGCCTCTAGCTCTCTGAGCTATTTGCCATTGTTGAGTCAAAAACATCGCCAAACTCTCGTTTCTCCTCCTTTTGCACTCCTAAATCTCCGTTCTGTAAGGCTTTTCCTTGAATACGCGCCTTGACGGTGTGGTGGGCGCATTCCTATAGTGTGCGCAAGTGGCGGAAAGTGGCACAAAGTGGGTTTTTTGAACGTAAAACGCTAAAATTTGGAGAAACGCATCTGTGTTTCGCGGAGCTAACGCTATCAGTCTCGATGCAAAAGGCCGTCTCGCCATGCCGAGCCGGTATCGTGACGAGCTCATTTCGCGAAGTTCAGGGCAGTTAATCATCACGATTGACGCCGTTGACCCCTGTTTATGTGTTTACCCCCTCGACGAGTGGGAGTTGATTGAAACCAAGTTGCGCGCGCTGCCTTCATTGCGTGAAGAAAACCGCCGCCTCCAGCGTTTGCTGATCGGTAATGCCGTCGACCTTGAGCTCGATGGCAGCGGTCGTTTCCTGGTGCCGCCGCGACTGCGCGAGTACGCCAGGCTCGACAAGCGCGCAATGCTGGTAGGCCAACTGAACAAGTTCCAATTGTGGGACGAAGATGCCTGGGATGCTGTGTCTGCAGCGGACCTGGCTGCTATTCAACAACCGGGCGCCATGCCTGATGAACTGCGTGATTTGATCCTGTGACTATTGATAGCGGCTTTAACCACATCACCGTACTGCTTGACGAAGCCGTTGAGGCTCTCGCCGTACGTGCCGATGGCTGCTATGTCGATGGCACATTCGGCAGGGGCGGGCATAGCCGGTTGATACTCAGCCAGCTCGGGTCCGACGGCAAACTCCTCGGGTTCGACAAAGACCCTCAAGCGATTGCCACCGGGCAAGCGCTAGCGGCCGAAGACGGCCGCTTTGTCGTTGTGCAGCGCAGCTTTGCCGAGCTGGGTGCCGAAGTTGCCGAGCGCGGTATGGCGGGCAAGGTGGCCGGGGTTCTGCTCGACCTGGGCGTGTCTTCGCCACAGCTCGACGACCCGGAGCGCGGCTTCAGCTTCATGAACGACGGCCCCCTCGATATGCGTATGGATCCCACTCGTGGGGTCAGTGCCGCACAATTCATCGCCACCGCGCCGGTAGAAGAAATCGCCCGTGTGTTCAAGGAATACGGTGAAGAGCGCTTCGCCGGTCGAATGGCGCGTGCCGTGGTCGAGCGCCGCGAAATCCAGCCGTTTGAACGCACCGCTGACCTGGCCGAAGTGCTGAAGGTCGCCAACCCTGCCTGGGAAAAAGGCAAGAACCCGGCCACCCGCGCATTCCAAGGGTTGCGCATTCACGTTAATAACGAATTGGGCGATCTGGAAGCCGGCCTCGAAGCCGCTCTGGATGCTTTGGAAGTGGGCGGTCGCCTGGTGGTGATCAGCTTCCACTCCCTGGAAGACCGCATCGTCAAACTCTTCATGCGTCGTCTGGTAAAGGGCGAGTCCGATAACCTGCCGCGTAACCTGCCGGTGCGTTTCGAAGCCTTCGTGCCGAAAATCAAAATCCATGGCAAAGCGCAGTTCGCTTCCGAAGCCGAACTCAAGGCCAACCCACGTTCCCGTAGCGCCGTCATGCGTGTTGCGGAGAAATTGCGGTGAGCAAGCTTTTCGCCAAGCCCCTCCCGGGCGGCAGCTTCTTTATGTTGCTGCTGTTTGTCGGCGTGCTGGTGTCCGCGATTGCGGTGTCCTACAGCTCCCACTGGAACCGTCAGTTGCTCAATACCCTTTACGGGGAATTGAGCGTGCGCGACAAAGCCCAGGCAGAATGGGGCCGGTTGATTCTTGAGCAAAGCACCTGGACGGCCCACAGCCGTATCGAAGTGCTGGCTACCGAACAGTTGAAGATGCACATCCCAGGCGCGGCTGAAGTTCGCATGGTGGCGCCATGATGAAACTCGAAGGGGCACTCTACCCATGGCGCTTCCGCCTGATGCTGGGCTTGCTGGCATTGATGGTGGGCGCGATCGTCTGGCGCATCTTCGACCTTCAGGTCGTCGACCGCGACTTCCTGATCGGCCAGGGTGATGCCCGCAGCCTGCGGCACATCCCGATTCCTGCGCACCGTGGCCTGATCACCGACCGTAACGGCGAGCCTCTGGCCGTCAGTACCCCGGTGACCACCCTGTGGGCCAACGCCAAAGAGCTGCAAGTTGCCAAGGACAAGTGGCCTGAACTGGCCGCTGCCCTCGGGCAGGACCGCAAGGCCCTGACCGAACGCCTGGAAGCCCAGGCCAATAAAGAATTCATCTACCTGGTTCGCGGGCTTACCCCTGAGCAAGGCCAGCAAGTGCTCGATCTCAAAATCCCCGGCGTCTACGGCATCGAGGAATTTCGGCGTTTCTACCCGGCCGGTGAAACCACCGCGCACATGGTGGGTTTCACCGACATCGATGACCACGGCCGCGAAGGGGTCGAACTGGCCTATGACGAATGGCTGGCTGGGGTTCCGGGCAAGCGTCAGGTCATCAAGGATCGGCGCGGCAGGCTGATCAAGGACGTCCAGGTCACCAAGAACGCCAAGGCTGGCAAGCCCTTGGCGTTGTCGATTGACCTGCGCCTGCAATACCTGGCCAACCGCGAACTGCGTAACGCGATCATCGAGAACGGCGCCAAGGCCGGCAGCCTGGTGATTATGGATGTGAAGACTGGCGAGATCCTCGCCATGGTCAACCAGCCGACCTACAACCCGAACAACCGTCGCAACCTGCAGCCGGCGATGATGCGTAACCGCGCGATGATCGACGTGTTCGAGCCCGGTTCCACCATGAAAGCCATCTCCATGAGTGCTGCCCTGGAAACCGGCCGCTGGAAACCCAGCGACAAGGTCGAGGTTTACCCAGGCACCTTGCAGTTGGGCAAGTACACCATTCGTGACGTGTCCCGCACCGAGGGGCCAGTGCTGGACCTGACCGGCATCCTGATCAACTCCAGTAACGTCGGCATGAGCAAGGTTGCTTTCGATATCGGCGGCGAGACCATCTATCACCTGGCGCAAAAGATCGGCCTGGGGCAACCCACCGGCCTCGACTTCCCGGGCGAGCGGGTCGGTAACCTGCCGAACTACCGCGAGTGGAGAAAAGCCGAGACTGCCACGCTTTCCTATGGCTACGGCCTGTCGGTGACCGCCATCCAGTTGGCCCACGCGTTCTCGGTATTGGCCAATAATGGCCGTATGGTTCCGCTGAGCCTGATCCACGTCGACGAAGCGCCAAAAGCCACCCAAGTGATCCCGGAAAACGTCGCCAAGACCATGCAAGGCATGCTGCAACAAGTGATCGAGGCACCGCGTGGCGTATTCCGCGCCCAGGTGCCGGCGTACCACGTTGCTGGCAAGTCCGGTACGGCGCGTAAGACCTCGGTGGGCACCAAGGGCTATGCCGAAAACTCCTACCGTTCGCTGTTCGCCGGCTTCGGCCCGATGAGCGACCCTCGCTACGCCATCGTCGTGGTCATCGACGAGCCTAGTAAAGCCGGCTACTTCGGTGGCCTGGTTTCGGCGCCGGTGTTCAGCAAAGTGATGTCCGGCACCCTGCGCTTGATGAATATCACGCCGGACAACCTGCCGCCGACGCAACAAGCCAACGCTGGTCCACCGGCTGCCGCTGTCAAAGCCAATGGAGGGCGCGGCTGATGTCTCTTAGCCTGAACAAGATTTTTGCCCATGCCGGCCACGATCTGCTGATTCGTGAGCTGACCCTGGATAGCCGTAATGTACGCGCCGGTGACCTGTTCCTGGCGGTACCTGGCGGCAAGCTCGATGGCCGTGCGCATATTGCCGATGCCCTGCAGCGCGGTGCGGCTGCGGTCGCGTATGAAGTGGAAGGCGCCACCGTGCTGCCGATCACCGATGTGCCGTTGATTCCGGTCAAGGGCCTGGCAGCGCAGTTGTCCGACATCGCCGGGCGTTTCTACGGTGACCCGAGCCGCCAACTCAACCTGGTGGGCGTGACTGGCACCAACGGCAAGACCAGTGTGACCCAGTTGGTTGCCCAGGCTTTGGACCTGCTGGGTCAGCACTGCGGCATCGTCGGCACCCTGGGTACCGGTTTCTATGGCGCGCTGCAAAGCGGCTTGCACACCACGCCAAACCCGATTGCCGTACAAGCGACCCTGGCCGACCTGAAAAAGGCCGGCGCCAAGGCGGTAGCCATGGAAGTGTCTTCTCATGGCCTGGACCAAGGGCGTGTCACCGCACTGGCTTTTGACGTGGCCGTGATGACCAACCTGTCCCGCGATCACCTCGACTACCACGGCACCATGGAGGCGTACGCCGCCGCCAAGGCTAAGCTGTTTGCCTGGAATGACCTGAAGTGCCGGGTGGTCAACCTCGACGACGCATTCGGCCGCCAACTGGCGGGCGAAGGGAGCGACGCGCGCCTGATCAGCTATAGCCTGCAAGATGCCAGTGCCTACCTGTACTGCCGCGAAGCCCAATTCAATGATGAAGGCGTGCGCGCCACGTTGGTGACGCCGCAGGGCGAGCACCACTTGCGCAGCACCTTGCTCGGGCGGTTCAACCTGAGCAACGTGCTCGCCGCTATCGGTGCACTGCTGGGCCTGGATTACGCCCTGGATGAAATCCTGCGGGTATTGCCGAAGCTGGAAGGCCCGGCCGGTCGCATGCAGCGCCTGGGTGGCGGCACGCAACCGTTGGTGGTGGTCGATTACGCCCACACCCCGGATGCCCTGGAAAAAGTCCTCGAAGCCCTGCGCCCACATGCCAAAGGCAAACTGCTTTGCCTGTTCGGTTGCGGCGGTGATCGCGATCGTGGCAAGCGCCCGTTGATGGCCGAAATTGTCGAGCGCTTGGCCGATGGCGTACTCGTCACCGACGACAACCCGCGCAGCGAACACCCGAGCCAGATTTTCGACGACATCCGTGTCGGTTTCAAAGACGCCTCCAAGGTCACGTTTGTGGCTGGTCGCGGCGCCGCCATTGCCCAACTGATCGCCAGTGCCGGCGCGGACGACGTAGTGGTGCTCGCGGGTAAAGGCCACGAGGACTATCAGGAAATCAACGGTGAACGCCATGCCTTCTCCGATCTGGTCGAGGCGGATCAGGCCCTGACCGCCTGGGAGGTCGCCCATGCTTAAGGCGATGACGTTCAGCGAACTGGCCCAGGCCCTGTCGGCCCGTGTGCTGTCGAGCGACTGCACATTCACCGGCGTCAGCATCGACAGTCGTAACATCCAGCCGGGGCAGCTGTTTGTCGCCCTGGCCGGCCCGCGTTTCGATGGTCACGACTACCTCAACGACGTTGCCGCCAAAGGTGCCGTCGGTGCCTTGGTGCAGCGTGAAGTGGCCGATTCTGCCTTGCCGCAATTGCTGGTAGCCGACACCCGCCTGGCCCTGGGCCAACTGGGTGCGCTTAACCGTGCCGCTTTTGATAAGCCGGTGGCGGCCATTACTGGTTCCAGCGGCAAGACTACGGTCAAGGAACTGCTTGCCGGCGTCTTGCGTACGCGCGGGCCGGTACTCGCGACCCGTGGCAACCTGAACAATGATTTCGGCGCACCGCTGACCCTGCTCGAACTGGCCCCGGAACACACGGCGGCAGTGATTGAACTGGGGGCTTCGCGCATCGGCGAAATCGCCTACACCGTGGCGCTGACCCAGCCTCACGTGGCGATCATCAACAACGCCGGTACCGCTCATGTCGGTGAGTTCGGCGGCCCGGAAAAAATCGTCGAAGCCAAGGGCGAAATTCTTGAGGGGCTCGACGCCTCGGGCGCTGCGGTACTGAACCTGGATGACAAGGCCTTCGAGACCTGGCGTGTACGCGCCGCCGGTCGCAAGGTCCTGACGTTTGCAGTGCTGAATGCCGCAGCCGATTTCCACGCCTCCAACATCAATGTCGATGCCCGTGGCTGCCCGTCCTTCACTTTGCACACCCCGCAAGGTGATGAGCACGTGCAGTTGAACCTGCTGGGCAACCACAACGTCGCCAACGCCTTGGCCGCCGCCGCTGCCGCCCATGCCCTGGGTGTGTCGCTGTTCGGTATTGCCACCGGCCTGGGCGCGGTGCAGCCGGTGAAGGGCCGCACCGTGGCGCAACTGGCTGGCAACGGCATGCGCGTGATTGATGACACTTACAACGCCAACCCGTCTTCCATCAATGCCGCTGTGGACCTGCTCAAAGGTTTTGATGGGCGCAAGGTACTGGTGCTGGGCGATATCGGTGAATTGGGCGATTGGGCTGAACAAGGCCACCGTGAAGTCGGCGCCTATGCCGCCGGCAAAGTGGACGCGCTCTACGCCGTTGGCACAAACATGGCCCATGCGGTCAACGCTTTCGGCCCTGGCGCGCGGCATTTCGCGAGCCAGGCCGAGCTGATCCAGGCGTTGACGGCGGCTGAACATGACAAACACACAACCATTTTGATCAAGGGATCGCGCAGCGCGGTGATGGAAAACGTCGTCGCAGCCTTGTGTGGCTCAAGTACGGAGAAACATTAATGCTGCTGCTGCTGGCTGAGTATCTGCAACAGTTCCACAAAGGCTTCGCGGTCTTCCAGTACCTGACCCTGCGCGGGATCCTGGGTGTGCTGACCGCGCTGTCTTTGTCACTGTTCCTGGGGCCGTGGATGATCCGCACCCTGCAGAACCTGCAAATTGGTCAATCGGTTCGTAACGACGGCCCGCAGTCGCACCTGTCCAAGTCCGGCACGCCGACCATGGGCGGTGCGCTGATCCTGTCGTCCATCGGCGTCAGTACCTTGCTGTGGGCCGATCTGCATAACCGCTACGTGTGGGTGGTGTTGTTGGTGACCCTGCTGTTCGGTGCCATCGGCTGGGTGGATGACTACCGCAAAGTGATCGAGAAAAACTCCAAGGGGCTGCCAAGCCGCTGGAAGTATTTCTGGCAGTCGGTGTTCGGCCTGGCTGCTGCGATCTTCCTGTACACCACCGCGCCAAGTGCCGTGGAAACCACCTTGATCATCCCGATGCTCAAGGATGTGAGCATTCCTCTGGGTGTCGGCTTCGTGGTGCTGACCTATTTCGTGATCGTCGGCTCCAGCAACGCGGTGAACCTGACCGACGGCCTCGACGGCCTGGCGATCATGCCGACGGTGATGGTGGGCGGTGCGCTCGGCATCTTTTGCTACCTCTCGGGTAACGTGAAATTCGCTGAATACCTGCTGATTCCCTATGTACCGGGCGCCGGTGAGTTGATCGTGTTCTGCGGCGCCTTGATCGGTGCCGGCCTGGGGTTCCTGTGGTTCAACACCTACCCGGCACAAGTCTTCATGGGCGACGTCGGCGCATTGGCGCTGGGCGCCGCCCTGGGCACCATCGCGGTGATCGTTCGCCAGGAAATCGTGCTGTTCATCATGGGCGGTGTGTTCGTGATGGAAACCCTGTCGGTGGTCATCCAGGTGGCGTCCTTCAAGTTGACCGGGCGCCGCGTGTTCCGCATGGCGCCAATTCACCACCACTTTGAACTCAAGGGCTGGCCTGAGCCACGCGTGATTGTCCGCTTCTGGATCATCACCGTGATTCTGGTACTAGTCGGCCTTGCCACCCTGAAACTGAGGTAGAAACGAGTGTCCCTGATCGCTTCAGACCACTTCCGCATCGTTGTCGGCCTCGGCAAGAGCGGCATGTCCCTGGTTCGCTTCCTGGCGAACCGGGGCACGTCGTTTGCCGTGGCCGATACGCGGGAAAATCCACCGGAGCTGGTCACGCTGCGCCGTGACTACCCGCACGTGGAAGTGCGTTGTGGCGAGCTGGATGTCGAGTTTCTGTGCCGTGCCGACGAGCTCTACGTGAGCCCGGGCCTGGCCCTGGCGACACCGGCCCTGCAAGCGGCTGCGGCCCGTGGCGTGAAGCTGTCTGGCGATATCGACCTGTTCGCACGCAACGCGAAGGCGCCGATCGTGGCCATCAGCGGTTCCAACGCCAAAAGCACCGTCACCACCCTGGTCGGCGAGATGGCCGCGGCGGCGGGCAAGCGTGTGGCCGTCGGCGGCAATCTTGGCGTGCCGGCGCTGGACCTGCTCAGCGACGACGTCGAGCTGTATGTGATGGAGTTGTCGAGCTTCCAGCTGGAAACCACCCACGACCTCGGCGCTGAAGTGGCGACGGTATTGAACGTCAGTGAAGACCATATGGACCGCTACAGCGGCCTGCCGGCTTATCACCTGGCCAAGCACCGGATCTTCCGGGGCGCCAGGCAATTTGTCGTTAACCGCCAGGATGCCCTGAGCCGTCCGCTGATGGGCGAGGGCATGCCCTGCTGGACCTTCGGCTTGGGCAAACCGGACTTCAAAGGCTTCGGCATTCGTGAAGAGAACGGCGAGAAGTACCTGGCGTTCGAATTCCAGAACCTGATGCCGGTACGCGAACTGAAAATCCGTGGCGCACACAACCAGTCCAATGCCCTGGCGGCCTTGGCGCTCGGTCACGCAGTTGGCCTGCCATTCGACGCCATGCTCGCGAGCCTGCGCACGTTTGCCGGGCTTGAGCATCGCTGCCAGTGGGTGCGCGACCTCAATGACGTCAGCTATTACAACGACTCCAAAGCCACCAACGTCGGTGCAGCCCTGGCGGCCATCGAAGGCCTGGGTGCCGATATCGACGGCAAGCTGGTGCTGATCGCCGGTGGTGATGGCAAGGGCGCCGACTTCAAGGACCTTAAAGCGCCAGTGGCCGCCCATTGCCGCGCCGTGGTGCTGATGGGCCGCGATTCGGACCTGATCGCCGCCGCCCTCGGTGACGCTGTACCGCAAGTACGCGCAGCTTCCCTGGACGATGCCATTGCCCAGAGCAAAGCCCTGGCCCAGCCTGGCGATGCGGTGTTGCTGTCGCCCGCGTGCGCCAGCTTCGACATGTTCAAGAACTATGAAGAGCGCGGCCAACTGTTCGCCCGCGCCGTGGAGGCTTTGGCATGAGCCTCAACCTGAGAAACATCATCAAGCCATACCCGTCGCCGATCATTACCGGGCGCGGCATTGACCTTGATTTCCCTATGCTCGCCGGTTGCCTGGCGCTGCTCGGCCTGGGCCTGGTGATGATCACTTCGGCGTCCTCCGAAGTGGCTGCCGTGCAGTCGGGCAACACGCTGTACATGATGATCCGCCACCTGGTGTACCTGGTGATCGGCCTGGGCGCCTGCATCGTCACCATGATGATTCCGATTGCCACCTGGCAGCGCCTGGGTTGGCTGATGCTGATCGGTGCGTTCGGCTTGCTGGTCATGGTGATCGTCCCGGGCATTGGCCGCGAGGTGAACGGTTCGATGCGCTGGATCGGCTTCGGCGCGTTCAACGTGCAGCCTTCGGAAATCGCCAAGGTGTTCGTGGTGATCTACCTCGCCGGTTACCTGGTGCGCCGTCAGAAAGAAGTACGCGAAAGCTGGATGGGCTTCTTCAAGCCGTTCATCGTGCTGCTGCCCATGGCTGGTCTGCTGCTGATGGAGCCCGACTTCGGGGCCACGGTCGTGATGATGGGCGCCGCCGCCGCGATGCTCTTCCTGGGTGGTGTCGGGCTGTTCCGCTTCACCTTGATGGTGGTGCTGGCGGTGGCGGCCGTGACCATCCTGGTGCAGGCGCAACCCTACCGAATGGCGCGTCTGATTACTTTTACCGACCCCTGGTCCGACCAGTTCGGCTCCGGCTACCAGTTGACCCAGGCGCTGATTGCCTTCGGTCGCGGCGAGTGGCTGGGTGTGGGCCTGGGCAACAGTGTGCAGAAGCAGTTCTACCTCCCGGAAGCCCACACCGACTTTGTGTTCTCGGTATTGGCCGAAGAGTTGGGTGTGGTGGGCTCGCTGTGCACCGTGGCACTGTTTGTATTCGTCTGTGTGCGCGCCATGTACATCGGCTTGTGGGCCGAGAAGGCCAAGCAGTTCTTCGCCGCCTACGTTGCCTATGGGTTGGCCTTCCTGTGGATCGGCCAGTTCCTGATCAACATCGGTGTGAACGTCGGCCTGCTGCCGACCAAGGGCCTGACCTTGCCGTTCCTCAGTTACGGCGGCAGCTCGTTGGTGATTTGCTGCGCCTGTCTCGGGTTGTTGCTGCGTATCGAGTGGGAGAGTCGCACCCATCTGGGCAGCGAAGAGATGGAGTTCAGCGAGAGCGACTTCGCCGAGGAGCCGACTCATGGGCGCTAACGTGCTGATCATGGCGGGCGGTACCGGGGGGCATGTGTTCCCGGCCCTGGCCTGCGCCCGTGAATTCCAGAACCGTGGCTACACCGTGCACTGGCTGGGTACGCCCCGTGGCATCGAAAACGAATTGGTGCCCAATGCCGGTTTGCCGCTGCATTTGATCAACGTCACCGGGTTGCGCGGCAAGAGCAAGTTGTCATTGCTCAAGGCGCCGTTCGTGTTGCTCAAGGCGGTCATGCAGGCGCGCAAGATCATTCGCGAGTTGAAGCCGGTGTGTGTGCTCGGCTTTGGCGGTTATGTGACAGGCCCTGGTGGCGTTGCGGCGAAACTTGCGGGCGTGCCGGTGATCGTCCATGAACAGAACGCCGTCGCCGGTACTGCCAACCGCCTGCTGGTGCCATTGGCTGCGCGGGTGTGTGAAGCCTTTCCGAAAACCTTCGCCGCCTCCGACAAGCTTCGCACCACCGGTAACCCGGTGCGTACCGAGCTGTTCATGGCCATTGCGCGTGACGCGCTGGCGGGGCGCAAGGCTCACCTGCTGATCCTGGGCGGAAGCCTGGGCGCCGAGCCGCTGAATAAATTGCTGCCTGAAGCCGTTGCGCAACTTCCTGAGGATGTGCGCCCGGAGATCTTCCACCAGGCCGGCAAGAACCACGATGAAGTCACCGCCGCGCGTTATCGCGAGGCCGGTGTAGAGGCCAATGTACAGCCCTTCATCAAAGACATGGCCCAAGCCTATGGCTGGGCCGACCTGGTGGTCTGCCGCGCTGGTGCGCTGACCGTCAGTGAACTGGCGGCCGCCGGTCTGCCGTCCTTGCTGGTGCCTTTGCCCCACGCCATCGACGATCACCAGACCCGCAACGCCGAATATTTGGCCGGGGAGGGCGCTGCCTTCCTGCTGCCGCAAAGAACGACTGGCGCCGCCGATTTGGCCGCACGCCTGACCGAGGTTTTGATGCAACCGGAACGACTCAACAGCATGGCGAGCACCGCAAGCCGCCTGGCCAAACCTGACGCAACCCGCACCGTGGTCGATATCTGCCTGGAGGTGGCCCATGGTTGAGAATCAGAAAGCCATGCCGCAACCCGAGATGCGCCGCATCCGCCGTATTCACTTCGTCGGTATCGGTGGCGTGGGCATGTGCGGGATTGCCGAAGTGTTGCTGAACCTGGGCTACCAGGTGTCCGGCTCGGACTTGAAAGAGTCGCCGGTCACCGAGCGCCTGAAGTCCTTTGGCGCACAGATCTTCATCGGCCACCGTGCCGAGAACGCCGCCGAAGCTGACGTGCTGGTGGTGTCCAGCGCCGTGAACACGTCCAACCCGGAAGTGGCCACCGCCCTTGAGCGCCGTATCCCTGTGGTACCGCGTGCCGAGATGCTTGCCGAGCTGATGCGCTATCGCCACGGCATCGCCGTGGCCGGTACCCATGGCAAGACCACCACCACCAGCCTGATCGCCTCGGTGTTCGCCGCCGGTGGCCTGGACCCGACCTTCGTCATCGGTGGCCGCCTGAATGCAGCTGGCACCAATGCCCAGCTGGGCACCAGTCGCTACCTGATCGCCGAAGCCGATGAAAGTGACGCGAGCTTCCTGCACTTGCAACCGCTGGTCGCCGTCGTCACCAACATCGACGAAGACCATATGGCGACCTACGACGGCGACTTCAACAAGTTGAAGAAAACCTTCGTCGACTTCCTGCACAACCTGCCGTTCTACGGGTTGGCGGTGGTGTGCCTGGACGATCCGGTGGTGCGTGAAATCCTGCCCCAGGTCAAACGCCCTACCGTGACCTACGGCTTCAGCGAAGACGCCGACGTGCGCGCAATCAATGTGCGCCAGGAAGGCATGCAAACCTTCTTCACCGTGCTGCGCCCCGATCGCGAGCCGCTGGACGTGTCGGTGAACATGCCGGGCAACCACAACGTGCTGAACTCTTTGGCGACCATCTGCATTGCCACCGATGAAGGCGTCAGCGATGAAGCCATCGTCGAGGGCCTGTCGCGCTTTGCCGGTGTGGGCCGTCGCTTCCAGGTCTACGGCCAACTGCCGGTCGAAGGCGGTGACGTGATGCTGGTGGACGACTACGGCCACCACCCGACCGAAGTTGCGGCCGTTATCAAGGCCGTACGCGGTGGTTGGCCGGAGCGCCGGCTGGTGATGGTGTACCAGCCGCACCGCTACAGCCGCACCCGCGACCTGTACGACGACTTCGTCAATGTACTGGCCGATGCCAACGTGCTGCTGCTGATGGAAGTCTACCCGGCCGGTGAAGAACCGATCCCGGGCGCTGACAGCCGCAAGCTGTGCAACAGCATCCGCCAGCGCGGCCAGTTGGACCCGATCTACATCGAGCGTGGCGTGGACCTGGCGCCTATCGTCAAGCCGCTGCTGCGTGCCGGTGACATCCTGCTGTGCCAGGGCGCCGGTGATATCGGTGGCCTTGCGCCCAAATTGCTGGCGAGCCCGCTGTTTGCAGCCGCCGCCAAGGGGAAGTCGAAATGACCACTGATTACGGCTCCCTGTTTTCCACCCTTGCGCCTGCCGACTTCGGTCGCGTGGCCGTGTTGTTCGGCGGCAAGAGCGCCGAGCGCGAAGTGTCGCTCAAGTCCGGCAATGCGGTGCTTGAGGCGCTGCAAAGTGCTGGCGTGAACGCGTTCGGTATCGATGTGGGCGATGACTTCCTTGCCCGCCTGCAGGCCGAGAAGATCGACCGTGCCTTTCTCATTCTTCACGGCCGCGGCGGTGAAGACGGCAGCATGCAGGGCCTGCTCGAATGCGCCGGCATCCCTTACACCGGCAGCGGCATCCTCGCGTCGGCCTTGGCGATGGACAAGTTGCGCACCAAGCAGGTGTGGCACAGCCTGGGCATTCCGACCCCACGTCACGCCGTACTGTGCAGTGAAGACGATTGTATTTCTGCGGCCAAGGAACTGGGCCTGCCTTTGATCGTCAAACCAGCCCATGAAGGCTCCAGTATCGGCATGGCCAAAGTGAACTCGGCCGCCGAATTGATCGACGCATGGAAAGCGGCAAGTACCTACGATTCGCAAGTGTTGGTGGAACAGTGGATTTCCGGTCCCGAGTACACCATCGCCACCCTGCGTGGCCAGGTATTGCCGCCCATCGCTTTGGGCACGCCCCACACCTTTTATGACTACGACGCCAAGTACCTGGCTTCCGATACTCAGTACCGGATCCCGTGTGGGCTCGAAGCAACCAAGGAACAGGAATTGATGGACCTCACGGCGAAAGCCTGTGAGGCGCTGGGTATCGCCGGTTGGGCGCGGGCAGACGTGATGCAGGATGACCAAGGGAATTTCTGGTTCCTTGAAGTCAACACCGCACCGGGCATGACTGATCACAGCCTGGTTCCCATGGCTGCCCGTGCCGCCGGTCTGGATTTCCAGCAGTTAGTACTGGCGATCCTGGCCGACAGCATTGAGCCAAGAGGCTAAAGACATGAACGGCGCATCGCTTCGTCATCAGCCCCCACAAGCACCGAGCCGCAAGCCGGTGCCACGGGGTGCAAGCCGAATGGTGGCTAAAGAGCCGATGTCGGCGCGCCTGCCAAAAGCCAACTTTGGTTTTATCAAGGCGCTGTTCTGGCCGGTGCTGCTGGTGGTGCTGGGCTTTGGCACGTACGAAGGCGCGCAGCGTCTGTTGCCGTATGCCGACCGGCCGATCACCAAGATCAGCGTGCAGGGCGACTTGAGCTACATCAGCCAGCAAGCGGTACAGCAGCGCATCGGCCCATACCTGGCGGCGAGCTTCTTTACCATCGACCTGGCTGGCATGCGCTCGGAGCTGGAACAGATGCCGTGGATCGCCCACGCCGAAGTTCGCCGGGTATGGCCGGACCAGGTCACGATCCGCCTGGAAGAACAACTGCCCGTGGCCCGTTGGGGCGATGGAGCGCTGTTGAACAACCAGGGCCAGGCGTTCACCCCGCGTGAGCTGGCCAACTATGAACACCTGCCGCAGCTGTTCGGGCCGCAGCGGGCGCAGCAGCAAGTGATGCAGCAGTACCAGGCCTTGAGCCAGATGCTGCGGCCATTGGGCTTCTCCATTGCACGCCTGGAATTGCGTGAGCGGGGCAGCTGGTTTTTGACGACCGGGGCAGGCAGTTCCGGCCCGGGCATCGAGTTGTTGCTGGGACGCGACCGCTTGGTGGAAAAGATGCGCCGCTTTATTGCCATCTATGAAAAAACCTTGAAAGAACAGATTACGAACATTGCGAGCGTCGACCTGCGTTACGCCAACGGCCTGGCCGTCGGCTGGCGTACACCGGCTGCGCCCACGGCAGCACAACCCGCTGTCGCGAAGAATTAAGAAGAGGCAGGACCCATGGCAAACGTGCAAAGCGGCAAAATGATCGTCGGTCTCGATATCGGCACCTCCAAGGTGGTGGCGCTGGTGGGCGAGGTCGGGGAAGACGGCGCGATCGAAATCGTCGGTATTGGCACGCATCCGTCCCGGGGCCTGAAGAAGGGCGTGGTGGTGAACATCGAGTCCACTGTGCAGTCGATCCAGCGCGCTATCGAAGAAGCGCAGCTGATGGCCGGTTGCCGGATTCACTCGGCGTTCGTCGGCGTGGCTGGCAACCACATCCGCAGCCTGAACTCCCACGGCATCGTGGCGATCCGCGACCGTGAAGTCAGCTCGGCCGACCTTGAGCGCGTCCTCGACGCTGCCCAGGCCGTGGCGATCCCGGCGGACCAGCGCGTGCTGCACACCCTGCCGCAGGACTACGTGATCGACAACCAGGAAGGCGTGCGCGAGCCCCTGGGCATGTCGGGCGTTCGCCTGGAAGCCAAGGTCCACGTGGTGACCTGCGCCGTCAACGCCGCACAGAACATTGAAAAATGCGTGCGTCGCTGCGGCCTGGAAATCGACGACATCATTCTCGAGCAGTTGGCCTCGGCCTACTCGGTCCTGACTGACGACGAAAAAGAACTGGGCGTGTGCCTGGTGGACATCGGCGGCGGCACCACCGACATCGCGATCTTCACCGAGGGTGCGATCCGTCACACCGCCGTGATCCCGATTGCCGGCGACCAGGTCACCAACGACATCGCCATGGCGCTGCGCACACCGACCCAGTACGCCGAAGAAATCAAGATCCGCTACGCCTGCGCCCTGGCCAAGCTGGCCGGTGCCGGCGAGACCATCAAGGTGCCAAGTGTGGGCGACCGTCCACCTCGCGAGCTGTCGCGCCAGGCCCTGGCCGAAGTAGTCGAGCCACGCTACGACGAGCTGTTCACCCTGATCCAGGCTGAACTGCGCCGCAGCGGCTACGAAGATTTGATCCCGGCTGGCATCGTGTTGACCGGTGGCACCTCGAAGATGGAAGGCGCGGTCGAACTGGCCGAAGAGATCTTCCACATGCCGGTGCGCCTGGGCGTGCCTCATGGCGTCAAAGGCCTGGGCGACGTGGTACGTAACCCGATTTATTCCACCGGTGTGGGCTTGCTGTTGTACGGGCTGCAAAAGCAGACCGACGGCATTTCCCTGTCGGGCCCGAGCATCCGTGACAGCTACCGCAGCGACGACGAGGCGAAAGCGCCGTTGTTCGAGCGGCTGCAGGCTTGGGTAAAAGGCAATTTCTAAAGATTTACCGCGACACCGCAGCACCCGCAATAAGCAGTAGGCGAAAAAACTAGAGAAAATGAAAGGAGAGGGAACATGTTCGAACTCGTAGACAACATCCCCGCTAGCCCGGTTATCAAAGTAATCGGTGTCGGCGGTGGCGGCGGCAACGCTGTCAACCACATGGTCAAGAGCAACATTGAAGGCGTTGAGTTCATCTGCGCCAACACTGATGCCCAGGCGCTCAAAAGCATCGGCGCGCGGACCATCCTGCAATTGGGCACCGCGGTGACCAAAGGCCTCGGCGCTGGCGCCAATCCGGAAGTCGGCCGTCAAGCCGCCCTGGAAGACCGCGAGCGTATTGCCGAAGTGCTGCAAGGCACCAACATGGTGTTCATCACCACTGGCATGGGCGGCGGTACCGGTACCGGTGCTGCACCGATCATTGCCGAAGTGGCCAAGGAAATGGGGATTCTGACCGTTGCTGTCGTGACGCGTCCGTTCCCGTTCGAAGGCCGCAAGCGCATGCAGATCGCCGACGAAGGTATCCGTCTGCTGTCTGAAAGCGTCGACTCGTTGATCACCATCCCCAACGAGAAACTGCTGACCATCCTGGGCAAGGATGCCAGCCTGCTGTCCGCGTTCGCCAAGGCTGACGATGTACTGGCCGGTGCCGTTCGCGGTATCTCCGACATCATCAAGCGCCCAGGCATGATCAACGTCGACTTTGCCGACGTACGTACTGTGATGAGCGAAATGGGCATGGCGATGATGGGCACTGGCTGCGCCAGCGGTCCGAACCGTGCACGCGAAGCCACCGAAGCGGCCATCCGCAACCCGTTGCTCGAAGACGTGAACCTGCAAGGTGCACGCGGCATCCTGGTGAACATCACCGCCGGTCCTGACCTATCCCTGGGTGAGTACTCCGACGTGGGTAGCATCATCGAAGCCTTCGCGTCCGAGCACGCCATGGTCAAAGTCGGTACCGTTATTGATCCGGACATGCGCGATGAGCTGCATGTAACCGTGGTTGCTACCGGCCTGGGTGCAAAAATCGAGAAGCCTGTGAAGGTCATCGACAACACCCTGCACACCAGCCAGGCCAGCCAGGCAGCTGCCGCTCCAGCCCCTGCTCGCCAGGAACTGCCGTCGGTCAACTACCGTGACCTGGACCGTCCGACCGTGATGCGCAACCAGGCTCAGGCCGGTGCTGCGGCGTCCCGTAGCCCGAATCCGCAAGATGACCTGGACTACCTGGACATCCCGGCATTCCTGCGTCGTCAGGCCGATTAATGGAATGTATCAGGGCTATGAAGGTGATTGGTGTTCAGCAAAGGTCTGGTCTGCTATTATCGCCAGCCTTTGTTGATACCAGTTCGCAATTTGCGCTGAAGCGGTCCAAGCCATGATTAAACAACGCACCCTGAAGAATATTATTCGTGCCACAGGTGTAGGTCTGCACTCCGGGGAGAAGGTATACCTGACCCTCAAGCCTGCACCTGTCGACACCGGCATCGTGTTTGTGCGTGCCGACCTGGACCCTGTGGTGCAGATTCCTGCTCGCGCGGAAAACGTTGGCGAAACCACTATGTCGACCACATTGGTCAACGGTGACGTCAAAGTGGACACGGTGGAGCACTTGCTCTCGGCCATGGCTGGCCTGGGCATCGATAACGCCTACGTCGAGCTCTCCGCGTCCGAAGTCCCGATCATGGATGGCAGCGCTGGCCCCTTCGTATTCTTGATTCAATCTGCCGGCCTGGAAGAACAGGACGCAGCCAAGAAGTTCATTCGCATTCTGCGGGAAGTGACAGTAGAAGACGGCGACAAGCGCGCCACCTTCGTCCCGTTCGAAGGCTTTAAAGTGAGCTTTGAGATCGATTTCGATCACCCGGTATTCCGTGACCGCACCCAAAGTGCAAGCGTGGATTTTTCCAGCACTTCGTTCGTAAAAGAAGTCAGCCGCGCCCGTACCTTTGGTTTCATGAGTGACATCGAGTACCTGCGCAAGCACAACCTCGCACTCGGCGGCAGCGTGGAAAACGCCATTGTGGTCGACGCGGATGGTGTACTGAACGAAGACGGCCTTCGCTACGAAGACGAATTCGTGAAGCACAAGATCCTCGATGCAATCGGTGACCTCTACCTGCTGGGCAATAGCCTGATAGGCGAGTTCAAAGGCTTCAAGTCGGGCCACGCCCTTAACAACCAGCTGCTGCGCAAGTTGATTGAGCAGACAGACGCTTGGGAAGTCGTGACCTTCGAAGATGCCAGCACCGCACCGATCTCTTACATGCGTCCCGTTGCGGCGGTGTAAGTAACAACTCTCTTTCTTTAGTTTTGAAAGGCTGCCTTCGGGTGGCCTTTTTTTATGCCTGACGAATATCCAAATGTGGGAGCTGGCTTGCCTGCGATAGCGGCCTGCCAGTTAGCTTATAGGTAGCTGACCCACCGCCATCGCAGCATAGGTATCTACATAACTCTGTTAGCTCAACGGTAATCACGATGCGAAGCGAGCCGCTCTTGATCTTGATCTGCTTTTGATCTTAGGCGCCCCGTTAAACCACGCTGGCCGGAATTCGACAGGGATTTGGGGGGTAAACCGGCAGGGATGCCGGTTTAGCCGCC